>DATAKF010000209.1:0-13698 GCA_036261775.1 Polyangiaceae bacterium
AAGAACAACGGGGACCCTGGTTGGCTCGTCCTCGGTCGCGGTTTCAGACGATTCACCGACGCTGAAGAGGTCTGGAACCTGTCAACCAAAAGATCCGATCAATCTTGAGGGTCCTCCGAATCAAAAAATGCGTTCTCGCCCCTCGCGGACCTCCCCGCCTCCCCGCCTCCCTGTAAATCCCGGAGACGCCACGCGACGAACAGCGACGTTGAGTAGGTCCGTGTGTGGACGAGTGGGCAAGCTGGAAAAGTTTATTGCGGCGCGATTTCGTGATTCGAGCGTCAGACGTCGGACACTTCTTGGAAGATGCCGAGCGTCCGCGGTTGGGTTTGTCTGCCAATCTGTTTGAGCGTGCTGGTGGGCTGCAGCGCCGGAAAAGGCGACTCCGCCCCCGTGGGGTCGCAGAACTCGACCGGCGGCAAGTCGAGCGGCAGCGCCGGCAGTGACAACACCGGCGCTACGCCTAGCTCGACCGGCGGCATGCCGGACTTGAACCTGAGCGGCAGCAGCAACACCAGCGGCGGCAAGGGCGGCGGCGGCAGTGACGTCGACATGAGCGGCTGCGGCGATGGCGTGCTGCAAGCGGCCGCGCTGGGCGAGGCTTGCGACGATGGTAACAGCGAGTCGGGCGACGGCTGCTCCGCCGACTGCAAAGCCGTCGAGCAAAACTACAGCTGTCTTACGCCTGGCCAAAAGTGCGAGTCCACCGTCGAGTGCGGCGACGGCCTGGTCACCGGCACCGAGACCTGTGACGACGGCAACCCCAAGGCCAACGACGGCTGCTCCGACAAATGCGAGCTCGAAGCGGGCTGGCTCTGCCCCACCCCGGGTGATGCCTGCGTGGCCGCCAAATGCGGCGACGGCATCGTCGCCGGTGTCGAGCAGTGCGAGGACAACGACGTCGCTCCCACCAGCGGCGACGGCTGCTCCGACAGCTGCGCGCTGGAGCCCGGTTTCGTGTGCGCCACACCGATGCAAGCCTGCCGCAAAGCCAGCTGCGGCGACGGTGTCGTGGAGGGTGGCGAGCCCTGCGACGACCAAAACACCATCGTGGGCGACGGCTGCAGCCCGGGCTGCGAAGCCGAGCCCGTCTGCACTCGGCCCACAGACGCCGACGGCTGCTCGTCCGCCTGCGGCGACGGCATCTTGCTCGACGGCGACGCGACCGAAGCCTGCGACGACGGCAACAAGCGCGACGGCGACGGCTGCTCGTCCACCTGCAAGGTAGAGGCGGGCTACATGTGCGCCAAGGAGCAGGGCGTGCTGCCGCCCTCGATCAACATCCCGTTCGTGTTCCGCGACTTCATCGCGTTCCCGAGCATGGCGACCACGCTCAAGCGCCACCCCGACTTTCAGGCGCGCTGCATCGGGCAACAGCAGGACGGCATGCTGCTCGCGACGCTCGACAACGAAGGCAAGCCGGTCAACTCGAACACCTGCAACCTGACCGCCACCTGCACGTTGACGCAGGACTACATGGATCCGGAGGGCGGCAACTGCGACGCCCACGAGTCGTGCGCTCCCGGCAACTTCCCAGGCTGCAGTCAGCTGCACGGCAATCACCCAATCGCCGGACACCCGGGTGATCCGCTGGGCTTTTGGTACCGCACGACGACCGGCGTCAACAAAGAGAAGGTCGTGCCGACCACGCTTACGCTGACGAACGGCGCCTACCAGTTCAGTTCCAACGCGCTCTTTCCGCTAGATAGCGACGGTTTCGTGGCCTCGGGCGACGAGCTGAAGCGCGGCGCGCACAACTTTGGCTTCACCACCGAGGTGCGGCGCTGGTTCCAGTTCGACGGCGGCGAGCTGCTCACCTTCAACGGCGACGACGACGTTTGGGTGTTCATCAACGGCAAGCTCGCGCTCGACATCGGCGGCGTCCACCCGGTCGCGCTGCGAACCATTCGCTTGAACGCCAACGGCACCGTCGACTGCAAGGAAGGCGAGCCGGGCGCAGGCACCTTCGACGCCTTGATGCCCGCCTGCAAGGTGGCCCAGCGCGACCTCGGGCTGATTCAGGGCAAAGTGTACGAGATTGCCCTGTTCCACGCCGAGCGTCACAGCGACGCTTCCAACTTCCGGCTGGCCCTGACCGGCTTCGTCAGCGCCAAGAGCAAGTGCACGCCGGTCTGCGGCGACGGCACCCAAACGCCGGGGGAGTCCTGCGACGACGGCAAGCTCAACGACGACGCGAAGTACGGCGGCTGCACCACCAAATGCAAGCGCGGTCCGCGGTGCGGCGACGGCATCCCCCAAGCCGAGGAGGCCTGCGACGACGGCAAGAACCTGACCCCGTACTCACCCACCAAGCAGGGCTGCGCTCCGGGCTGCAAGCTGCCGAACTTCTGCGGTGACGCCAAGCTGGACAGCCTGTTCGGTGAAGCTTGCGACGACGGCACCAACGCCGGCGGCTACGGCGGCTGCAACCCCGACTGCACGCTGGGCCCGCGCTGCGGCGACGGAAACACCGACGAACCCAGCGAGAATTGCGACGACGGCAACTCGGTTTCGGGCGACGGCTGCTCCGCCAAGTGCATCAAAGAAATGCCAAAGTGATGGTCTGCAAGGTCTTCCTGGTGGGGGCGGCACGCGCCGCCCCCTCGGCCAAAGTGACTTCGGCCGAGCCTCCCCCCACGCGGCGGCGCGGGGCGTGCTAGCTCGTGACCTTCGTTGTTCCAACAACCCGTCCGTCACGCTAGCCCTTCGAAACTGCGACTCTTCGCCCGCGTAGCGTTCGCCGTCGTGTTCTTTGGGCTGGAGCTGGCCGGCATTGCTTGGGGGCAGCGCACACCGGACCACGCGCTCGGCTTTCAGATGTTCAACGAGTCGTCGTTCCTGACGATTCACCTGTTCCGCGAGGTCAAGCAGAAGCGCCGCCGCGTGCTGGTACCGCTGCCCGACGGCCGCTGGCAGGCGCCCGATGCCAGCGGCCGGCTTCGCGACTACTCCTGGCACGACCGCGTGCGTTACTTTCCGCTGAGCGCGCTGGAGCAGCGCTCGCACGCTCGCTATGGCCTTCAAGCTCAGCTGTTTCACCTGCAGGCCGCGCTAGAAGACGCGATACGCCACACTCCCGACGACACCACCACGCTGGCGCTGGTGGCCGAGGTCGACACCGTTCGCAACGGCCTGCCCGGAGCGCGCGTGCGGCTGCGAGCCGAGCGGCCATGAAGGGCTTCTTGACCGAAGAGCGCGAGGCCTACGTGCTGGGCCTGCTGCGGGTGGCTTTCTCGCTCCTGCTACTGCGACTCACGCTGCGCATGGCGCGCGAGGCCTGGCCGGGTCCCTATTTTGGCGCCGTTTTTCACATGCCGCTGCTGCCCGAAGGGTTCGTGCTCGGCGAGCAGGCCTATGCGGGGCTGCTGGTGCTGCAGGGCCTGGGCTGCGTGTTGTCACTCGTGGGTATCTTTGCGCGGCCGGCGCTGCTGATCGCGGCGCTGTGCGGGCTGTACGGCTTCTTTTGCGACCGGTTGCACTACCACAACAACCGCTACGAGCTGCTCTTGCTCACGCTGCTGGTGAGCGTCACGCCATGCGACCGCTCTTTCCTGCCCTTTCGCCGCGCGCGCCTCGGGCCGGCGCCGCGCTGGGCCGCCCGCTTGGTTGGAGCGCAGCTGAGCATCGTTTACTTGGCGTCGAGCCTGGGCAAGCTGTTCGACCCTGACTGGCGCAGCGGATTGGTGATGCTGCATCGCTTCTCGTACGGCAAGCCCTTGGCGGAGCAGTACCTGGGCTCGAGCGCGGCGGCGCTCTTGTCAGCGCCGTGGTTCACGCATGCAGCGTCGCTGGCGGCGATCGCGAGCGAGCTATTTCTCGCCGTGGGCCTGTGGCTGCCGCGCACCCGCGCACTGTGCCTGTGGCTGGGCTTCGTGTTCCACCTTGGCATCGAGCTGAGCGCGCGGGTCTCGCTGTTCAGCTACACCATGTTGAGTGGCTACTTGGTGTTCGTCACGCCCGAGCTGCGAGAGCGCGCCCTGTCGTGGAACGCGCGCAGGCAGGCGGGCCAAAGGCTCGGTGCACTGTGTGCGCGCCTCGATATTTTGGCGCGCTTTCGTCATGAGCAGCGCGACGACCAGACGCCCCTGCTCGTCACGCGCGATCGCGACGGCAGGCTGCACGAAGGGCTCTCCGCGTTTCGCGAGCTGGCCCGGGCCACACCAATTCTGTTCCCGCTTTGGCTGCCGCTCCTGCTCGTCACGTGGCCCAAGCGGCGCGGCAGCTGAGCCCTAGTTGCGCTCGGACAGCGGATCGACGCTGGGCTCCCCGGGCGTCTTGGGCTTGGCGTCGGCGGTCGGCGTGCCTCTGGGCTTGCCCTTGCCGATGGCTGGGCCAACGGGTGCCCTGGGCGCGGCCAAAGAGGCTGGGGCCGCAGCCGATGCTGGCGGGGCCGTCGGAGCTACCGGTGCGCCGGCGCTGGACGCTGGCGCGGAGTCCCCCGTGGGCAAGGCGGATGCAGGCGGCGCGGCGGCGGCAGTCTTGAGCTCCTCCGGCGGCTTGGTCGGGGCCGCTGCAGTCGAAGGGGCGGGTGTCGGCCCGGCGTGCGAAGCACTGGCCCTCCAAGCCAGGAGCCCAACCACCACGGCTACGCCCACGCCTCCGAGGCCGTACCAGACCGCGCGACCAGCGCGCGCCGTCTGCGTGTTGCCCCACGCAGCGCCGGTGCTGGAGCCAGCCACCTGAAGCGCCGGATTGGAGGACGTAAGCGGCGTGGTCGACATACCGCTCGAGCTGAGCACCCGCGAAATGCGCGCCGCGCTCCGCGGGCCCACGTCCGGCGAGAACACCGCCAAATCGGCCGCCAGCGCGGCGACGTCCGAGTAGCGCTGGTTCCGATCTTTGCGCAAGCAACGCAAGATGACTTGGTCGAGCAGCTCCGGCACTTCTGGGCGGATGCTGCGCGGAGGCGGCGGATCGGTGTGCAAGATCAACGTGCACAGCTGCGGCATGGTCTCGGCCTCGAACGGCACGCGCCCGGTGATGAGCTCGTACAGCACGGTGCCGATAGCCCAGATGTCGGCGCGCTGATCGACATCGCGCGCGCTCGCCATCTGCTCGGGCGACATGTAAAGCGGCGAGCCCATGATGGCCTGCGTGCGCGTCATGCCCATGTCCGAGCCGGACCCGCTAGAGGTCGACACCTTGGAGATGCCGAAATCAAGCACCTTGATGCAGGGACTACCGTCGGCGCGCGCGGTCAGGAACAGATTGGCCGGCTTGAGATCGCGGTGCACGATGCTGATGGCGTGCGCCTCGGCTAGAGCCTCGCAGGCTTGGAGGACGTACTGAACCGCGACTGCAATGGGCAAAGCCCCGCTGTCGCGCAGCACTTGCGACAGGTCTTGCCCGCGCAGCAGCTCCATCACCATGTAGGGCGCGCCGGTCTCGAGGGCGCCGACGTCCGTTACGCGCGCGACGTGCTCGCTCTTGATCTTTACCGCAGCGCGCGCCTCGCGCCCGAAGCGCGCGACGGCCTCGGCGTTGGTGAGCGCTTCGGGAAGCAAGAACTTGATTGCGACCCGCTCGTCCAGCTGCAAGTGCAGCGCGCTGACGACCATGCCCATGCCACCGACACCGAGCACGCGCTCGATGCGAAATTTCCCCGCGAGTACGTCGCCTTCTCTCGGTTGGGTCATCTTCGACGCGGCGCTTCCAACGGGCGGACCAGCGCTGGCCAGTGTATGCCGAGTATCATGTACGCACCAGGCTAGAGCCTTCTTCCTTCGACCGATCGGCGCGCGACCCGGGGCGCCCAGCGGACGATCGCCGTGAGCGCTTGTGGCGCGGAAAAACCTGCGATATTCCCGGGACCGTGAGGCGGGTATCTTTCTTTCTAGGCGTTACGGTGCTTTCGATTGCGCTCCACGCGGGTGCGCAAGGCAAGTCCGGCGGCAGCCGCGCGGCAGCCGAGGCCTTGTTCAACCAAGGGCGCGACCTGATGACCGCGGGCAAGTACGCCGAGGCGTGCCCCAAGTTCGAGGCGAGCCAGCAGCTCGATCCGGGCCTGGGCACCATGCTGAATTTGGCTGAGTGCTACGAAAAGACCGGCCGCACCGCGAGCGCCTGGGCCGAGTACCGAGAAGCCATTCCACTGGCGCGCGCCGCAGGCTCCAAGGCACGCTTGGACCTCGCGACCGAGCGCGCCCAGGCCCTGCAAGAGCGGCTGTCGACGCTGACCATTCGCGCCATCACGGGCGAAGACAACGACCCACACCTCGAAGTGCGGCGCGACGGCGTCCCCGTGCAACCCGCCGAGCTTGGCGCGCCCATCCCGGTCGACCCGGGTGAGCACATCATCGAGGCCGTAGCCCCTGGCAAGCAGCCGTGGTCGTCCAAGATCCAGGTCCTCGGCGACGCCGCGAAGGTGTCGGTCGACATTCCCAGGCTGCAAGCCAGCGCGGATCCAGCCAAGCCCGCGGCGCCGGTCGCCGTGACGACCTCGCCCGCAAACTCGGCGCCAACGTCGGACAAGCCAATCGGCTCAGCGCAGCGCGTGACTGGTTTGGTGTTTGGCGGCATTGGCGTGGTCGGGCTCGGCTTGGGTACGTTCTTCGGCCTGCAGGCTTCCAGCAAGTGGTCGGACGCCAAAGGCAAATGCACCGATTATCCGTACGGCTGCGGCGCAGAAGGAGCTGATTTGCGATCCAGCGCTCACTCCCAAGCCACGGTGTCGACCGTCGCGTTCGTGGCGGGCGGCGCGCTGCTCGCCACCGGCGTGGTGCTGTACCTCACTGCCCCAGCGCAAAAGCAAAGCGTTGCGCTCGGCGTAGGTCCAGGCTCCGCCTTCGTCCAAGGGAGCTTCCAGTGACCTCCGCGAAAGAGAAAATGACTGTTCGTCAGGCTACGCGCCCTTCGTTTCGTTTGCCGTCCGTCGCACTGCTGCTCGTCTTGGGGGCCTGCACCAGCGTGCTCGGCATCGAGGACCTGCATGAAGGCCCGCGACCTGGCAGCGGCGGAGACGACTCCAGCGCGGGCAGCTCGAACCCGAGCGGCGGCAAGAGCACCGCGGGCGGCAAGACCGGCAACGGCGGCTCACCCAATCCGGGCGGCGGCGAGACCAATCCCGAAGGCGGTGCGGGCAACGCGCCAGCGGCCGGTGCCGGCGGCGAGGCTGGCGTGGGCGGAGCCGCACAGCCCGTGGACGGCGCCGTCCACGGCAAGGTGATCGACCTCTGGGGCGGTGCGTTGGCAAACGTTCCAATTCAAATCGGCGACGAACTAGGCAGCACGAACGCCGAGGGCGAGTTCACCTTCGACAACGTGCCATCGAGCTACGACGTGAGCTTGACCATCAGCGGAGGCAATCCCAACCGCGACTATGGCTGGGTCTATCAAGGCCTGACCCGGCGCGACCCAACGCTCCAAGTGTACAGCGCTCGGCAAGAATACGAGACTACCGTCGTGGTGAAGACCATCAACGTCGGCACGAGCCCGTTTGACACCGTGACGGCAGCGTTCGGAACCCCGACCGGCCAGGTCGAAGACAAAGAAGTCGATTTCACCTACGCGCCCGGCGAAGGCGTCAACGTGCCCTGGCTTGGCGCGACCAGCAGCACTGGCACCGCCCACGCCTTGCTCTGGTCGACCGTGAGCGGCACCAACAAAGCCCCGGCCAAGTACAAGGCTTACGTATCCAAGCCCGTCGGCCTGATGGACGGCACGGACGACGAGCTCACGTTCGACCTCACCCCCGGCACGCTGGACGCGGGAAACATCAGCGGCACGATCACGGGTGGCACTGGCGAGCGCGTCAACAAGCTCTACGCGCGCTTCGAGAGCAACGCCAACATCCAGCTGATGGCTCAAGCCTCGGCGCCAAACACCTTCAGCTACCTCGTACCGACCTTGCCCAAGGCGAGCATCTCGATCGCAGCCATCGCCGGCGACGACTACGGTCCCATCGGCGTGGCCCACGCGGACGGGCTCGCGAAAGGAGACAGCTCGATCAAGCTGACGATTCCGTCGCCCGCGACGCCGGTAAAGCCCAAGGGCATCGGCTCGAAGCTAGGCGCCGACAAGGTGTTCGCCTTCACCCCTGCCGCTGGCAACGATGGCCCCTTCGTGGTCTTCATCGAGCGCCGAGACCGCTCGTACTTCTCGATGTACGTCGTCACCGCACAAAAAGAGCTCAAGCTCCCAACCGTGCTCGGGGGTGCCTTCTCGCTCCTTCCCGGCGACGGAGAGCAGGGCGCAGAGTACGCATGGGGCATCGAGACCCACGGCGACTACGGCAGCGTCGACGACATGACCGGGCCGACGGGCTTCATCGACTCGTTCGGTGACTCGTGGGGCGCAGAGCCCCGTGGTCCCCGCCAGGGAGACGGCAGCTTCACGTTCTCGGGCTCCTACCCGTTCGGCATCGACCCCTAACCCGCAAGATGGGTACCGATAGCGCGACGAGTTACGACGCAGTTCCCTACGAGAGCCACGCATTTCATCAGACCCACCCGCGTTGGCTGGCAACCATCGGCGCGCTGTTCGGCGTGCAGGCCCCAGCGCCTTCAGGCGCGCGCGTTTTGGAGCTGGGCGCGGCAGGCGGCGGCAACATCATCGCTATCGCCGAGTCGTTGCCGCACAGCTCGTGCCTGGGCGTCGATTTGTCCAGCCGTCAGGTGGCGGACGGTCGCCAGCTGATTGCGGCGACGGGGCTCAGCAACGTCGAGCTGCGTCACGCATCCATTCTCGACGTAGACGCTAGCTATGGCCAGTTCGACTACGTGATCTGTCACGGCGTGTACTCGTGGGTCGACGCCGAAACGCAGCGCGCCATCTTGCGCTTGTGCAGTGAGCGACTGACCGAGAACGGCATCGCCTACGTCAGCTACAACACGTATCCCGGCTGGCACATGAAGGGAATGCTGCGTGACATGATGAAGTTTCACGCAGATCGGTTCAAAGATCCCGCAAAGCAAATCGAGCAGTCTCGAGCGCTGCTAGAGGTGCTCAGCAAAACGGTCCCTGCCCAAGACAACCCGTACGGCCTACTACTGCAGCGCGAAGCCATGCAGCTCCGCGAGAGCTCGGACGGCTACGTATTTCACGAGCATTTGGAGGCAAACAACGCGCCTTGCTACTTCCACGAGTTCGCGCGGCGCAGCATCGAGGCCGGGCTGCAGTTTCTCGGTGAGAGCGAGCTGCGTGGCATGCTGACGGATCAGCTGCCGGCGGGCGTTCAAGCCGCGCTGCGCGAGGTCGGCACCAACATCTTGTACGCCGAGCAATACATGGATTTCTTCCGAAATCGCACGTTCCGCCAGACGCTACTGTGTCGTAAGTCCGTGCCGCTCACTCGACGGCTGAGTGCGGAGAGCATTCGCGCCTTCAGCTTTGCGTCGCCGCTGAGCACCTCGGAAGAAACCAGCGCCAGCGCGGCAGCCCCCGCGCGCTATTCAGCCGAGAATTGGCCAACCGCGACCATCAATGGCGCCTTCGGCAAGACGACCATGCTGTGCCTCGGCGAAGCTTGGCCCGAGTACCTATCGGCGGGTGAGCTCGAACGCCAGGTGCGCGCTCGGCTTGGGCTCCCCGTAGCAGAGCGCACCAGCATCGACTTCTTGGAGATGCTTTGGAACTGGTTCGCGCAGGGCATCGTATGGACGACGCTCGAGCCCCCGCACGTCGTCCGCCGCGCAGGCAAGACGCCCCGAGCCAGCGTGGTTGCGCGCGCGCAGGTCGCCTCGGGGCGGCGCCTGGTTTCCAACCTCCACCACCGCCTCGTCCCACTCTCGGAGGCGGACGCTCGGCTACTGCCGCTGCTAGATGGTACAGGAAGTCGCGAGAAGATCGCGGAACGGTGCGGCGGCGACCCGACGGCGCTCGATGCCGGGCTAGAGCGCTTGGCTCATTCGGCCCTGCTGTCCGGCTGAGCGGCGCGAGCCGTACTAGTTCTGCTCGTAAGTGTCGCTGACGATAACGGCGCTTTCCATCAGCTTGCCGTCGGGACCGGTATCGACCGCGTGGCGACTCGGCCAGCTGTTGGTGAAGTCGAAGGCCGAGCTATCCGGCAAAGTAATGGTCATCGGCTCGAGCTTGCTGTTGGCGATGAGCAGCCGTCGCCACTCGCTGAGATCGAAGTCACCGTCGACCGGGCGGACGCACGCCGCATCGCTCACGTCCACGGCGCCAGGGCGGGTCATGATCACGCCCTTGATGTTGGTCACGACGACGCCGGAGCTAGACCCAATGCCGGCGACGCTGGCACACGTGGTGTCCACCGTGGTGCCGGTGGTTAGCTGCACGGCGTTCGTGATGGTCGACGCCGCGGTCTTGCTACGCACCAAGCCTTCGTACACGAGCTCGACCGTGACGACCGGATCGCCCCCGCTCGCGAGCTCTTGCACCTCGAGCGACTGCGGCCACACGTTCGTCAGCGTCCAGCTGGCTAACGCCTTGTTGGTGCTCAAGTCGGTAGCGGTCAGGCTCAGGGTTGGGCTCACTTTGCTCGTACTCTCGAGCGTGGATCGCCAGGAAACCAGCTCCGCGAGCTCAGCCCCGGAGAACCGACCCTGCAGTGTTGCGGGCAGATAGCTGCTGGCGCCAGGGCTCCTGAGCGTGACGCCCTTGATGACTTGCTCGACGACAGCGCTCTCGGTCCCCAGATCATGCACGATTGCAAAGTCTGCCGACACGCCAGTACCCGACAGCTGCAGCGAGATGACCTCACCGGCCGTCTCGAGCAAATCCTCGAGGCTCAACTCGGGACGGCACAAATACGTCGTGGCGGCGGCGTTGACTTCGCCCGCTTCGAGTACGCCGTTTCCCGCGGTGCCGGAGGGCAAACCGTCGTCCAAGCCCGTAGTCACTACCGTTCCACCGTAGGTGCAGTGGCTACCAGGGGGCTCGGCAGCAGTGACGATGAGCGAGCTGACACCGTTGGTACCGTTGGTACCGTTGGTACCGTTGGTGCCTTTGGCGCCCGTCGCGCCCGTTGCGCCCGTCGCGCCCGTTGCGCCCGTTGCGCCCGTTGCGCCGTCGGCTCCGTTGCACACGTACGAGGTGCTCGCAATTTCACCATCGGCCAGCACGGCGTCGCGATCGGTGTCTTGCCCGATATCGATGCGGATGCCGCCGTTCTTGCAATCGTCCCCCTTGGCTTCAGGGTGGGTCACGATCAATGAATCGACGCCAGGGTCCCCCTGGTTGGCAGCGCTGCCGGGCTCCCCGTTGCACAGCGCGCGGCTGGTCGTGGCTTCATTCTCCTCGAGCGAGCCGCTACCGTCGATATCGAGCCCAGCTTCGAGCCGCAGACCGCCGGCACTGCAGTCCTGACCGGGCGCGAGCGTCGTCACCGTCACCAAGCTGACCGCGCCATCAGCGCCATCGGCGCCGTTGCTGCCGTCGGGGGCGCCGCCGCTACCCGCGCCAGGGCCGCCGGACACGCCCGGCTCACCGTTGCAAATGTAGTCGGAGGTACGGGTTTCGGCGGTGCTCAGACTGCCGTCATCGTCGAGATCTTGTCCGGACCGCACCTGGTAACCGCCCGCGACGCAATCATCACCGGGCTCCACGACCGTGGTAGCCACTAGCGCGTTCAAGCCGTTTTTCCCGTCGGCTCCGGCCTTGCCGTCTCCGCCGCCACAGGCCGCCACCAAGACCGTACAACCCACCCACCAAGATCGCTGTCGCATGCAGCCGAAACCCTAGCATTGGCAAGCTCGGCCTCGCAACTCGCTGTTGCCGCCAGACGCCCGCAAGTCTAAGTCTGGTCCTCGGTACGGGTAAGCCGATCATGCGAACGCGAGCTCAGCCGCACAAGTCACGGCCAGGCCGACTGCTTTGGGCGCTCGCCGTGTCCGCCCTTGCGCTGGGCTGCAAGGGCTCGGATGACAAGCCTGCCGAGCAACCGCCGACGGAGAGCGCAGGAGCCGGCGGCGCTCCTGACGGCGGCCCCGCTGGGCAGCCGCCGGGCGGCGCGGCTGGCGCGAACACGCCAGGGGGCGCCGGCACCGCTCCGGTCGGCGAAGGTGGCGAGCTCAACCTGCCTGGCGCAGGGGGCGGCCCCACCGAGCCAGGCGCTTGGGATCAGTCGTTCTGGGACGACGCGGTTTGGCAATAGAAGAAGCAGCCATGAATTTTCGTATTCGAAACAGCTGGCGTTGGTTGGTTGCCCTCGGCGCGGTCTTCGTGCCCGCAGTCGTCACGGGCGCCCTCGAGCTGCCGTTCACGTTCAAATCCGGCAGACCCATCAAGGCTTCCGAAGTGAACGCAAACTTCGAAGCACTGCGCGCCAAGCTCGACTCGCTGTCGGGTGGCGGCGTTGCCCCAGCCATCGGCACACTGACGCTGAAGGGCGTGCTCACCGACGCGCCTGTTCGCAAGTTTTCGCAGTCCATCGTCGTCCCTCCTAGCGTCGGCGTGCGCGCGAAGCCTCAGTTTTCGCAGGTGGTCGTGGAGCGCGACCTGGGTGAGGGATCGCCCGTCGTCAATCTCAATGCGGCCCAACAGAAGGCGCTGCCGTCGGCCACCCTCGTGTTCGGCAACTTGACCATCGAGCTCGCGGACGTGCTGATTGCGAGCGTCGCTGTCGCTACTCCCCGCGTTGGCCACCCCCAAGAAGCCATCTCGCTCGGCTTCGCGTCGGTCACGTACACCTGGCAAGAAGGCAACCAGGCAGCCCGCGCGGTCAGCTTCGACGTGACCAAGGGCACGGGAGGGCTCAACGGGGGTCGAGAATTCAGCTTCGGCTTGTTCCCGGTCGATGCCACTCCCGACGCGGCCTACGTGCCGGTCTCGAGCTTCGAGCACCAACTTGCCTGTACCGGGGCCAGCTGCAAGCCGCAGTTCGCACCGTTCTCCATCGTGAAGAGCGTAACGGCTGACACGCTCGACACCTTCGGGCTGGTCACTTCGGGTGCCGTGAACAAGTCGGTCAACCTGGATGTGTTCGCCGACGCGGCCACCGTCAGCAACGGCATCGAGCTAGAGGACGCGATCGTCAGCACCTTTGCGCTCGGCACGGACGCGACCGGCGCCTTGAGCGAGAAGGTATCGTTCACCTACAGCACCGTTACCTGGACCGCCGGGCCCCAAAGCGCAGGCTGGGACGTGGCTGCGAGCAAAGGCCTGTAAAGCCGTGCGCTAGGCCGCGCTAGAGCAGCTCGCGCAGTAGCTCCCACGCGCGCCGGCGGTGGGAGCGGGCGTCTTTTTCGGCCGCGCTCATTTCACCGAAGGTGCGCTCCTCACCCTCAGGGATGAAGATGGCGTCCCAACCGAAGCCGTTTTGACCGCGCGGCGCGGCGGCGATCGTGCCGACGGCTGCGCCCTCGACGACCTGGCTACCCTGGGCCGAGCAGATACCGAGCGCGCAAACGGCCCGTACCCGGCGATCGCCCAGGCCGTCGGCGGTGCGACAAATGGACGTCAAACCACCCAGCTTTTCCCAGTATTTGATGAACGGCCCCGGAAAGCCGCCCAGGCCGAGCAGCTCGATGCCGGCGTCTTCGACGATCACGGGGCGGCCGAGCTTTTGAAACGCAGCGCGAGCCTTGGCCAGGGCGACGGCGCTGACATTCTCCGCCTGCAGCTCCTCTAGGTCCAACGCGACGTGCTCGAGCGCAAAGCCCAGGATGCGCTCGGCTTCGCGCACCTTGTTCGGATTGCCGGTCACGAAAACCCAGTCGTGCGTCTTGCTCATCCAGCCTCCAAGGTCGCGATCTCGGCTTCTAGCGCCTCCCACTTGGCGAGCAGCTCTTCAATCCG
>DATAKF010000226.1:0-2033 GCA_036261775.1 Polyangiaceae bacterium
AACCAAGCGCTCACCGAGAGGCGTACTCAGCGAGAGAGAGTTGTTTCTCGCCTCGCAGAATTGCGCAAGATCCCAGCCGATGATCCCGCGGCGTTGCCGGCGCAAGAGTTGCTCGCCAGCGCCACCCTTGGCAGCCTTCGCGGGCATTTCGTCGATGCTGAGCGAGCGCTCAAAGCATCGCAGGCCGAAGGCCGGGGTGAAAACCACCCTGCAACCCGTGCGGCTCAGGCGCAGCTCGATTCGGTGCGCGCCGCTCTGCTGGCAGAGGTCAAAAACATCCAGGAAGCCTACGCGCGCGACGCCGCAGGCTTCGAGCGCGAAATAGCCGGGCTCCGCAGCCTGTACGACGCCGCCGAGAAGCGAGCCCTCGATCTGAATCTGATGGAGATCGAATACGGGCGACTGCGTCGCGGCAAGGAGACCAACGAAAAACTGTTCTCGCTGGTCGTCGAGCGCTCCAAAGAGACGGATCTGAGCCACGCGCTGCGCATCAACAACGTGCGCGTCGTTGACAGACCACTACTCCCGCAACTGCCGGTCACGCCCAACGTACCCCTCAATATCGCCGGCGGAATCGCCGCTGGACTAGCGCTGGGGCTCTTGGCGGCAATCGGCAAAGAGCAACTCGATCGGACCTTGAAGGCCCCCGAGGAGGTCGAGCGCGAGCTCGGCGCGGTACTGCTAGGCGTGCTTCCCGCAGCACCCGTCGCCGCTACCCTGCCTGGCAAAGGGAGCAGGCGCGCCGCTCGCGAAGCCCGGAGACGAGCAAGCGCAGCCGAACCGTCGGACGACGTGCCCATCGAGCTAACGGTCCATCACCGCCCGACCAGCGGCCTTACCGAGGCGGCGCGCGCGATTCGCACGAACATCGTCTTCATGTCGCCTGACAACCCGCACAAAACGTTGCTGATCACCAGCGCCGTGCCGTCCGAGGGCAAGACGACTGTTGCTTGCGCCATTGCTACGACCATGGCTCAGGCCGGCCAGCGCGTGGTGCTAGTGGACTGCGATCTACGCCGCCCGCGGCTGCATTCTGTGTTCCGCCGTCGGAATGACTTCGGCGTGACGTCTGCGCTCCTCGACCGCAGCGTTCAGGACGACATCGTCTTCGAAACGGAGGTCCCCAATCTTTGGCTGGCACCGACTGGCCCCATTCCGCCCAATCCAGCTGAGCTGCTGCACAGTGAAGCGTTTCGCGGCGTACTGAGCCGCCTGCAGGAGCGCTTTGACCGCGTCATCATCGACAGCCCGCCCATCATTGCCGTCACCGACGCGACCGTCTTGTCGACTTTGGTCGACGGCGTCGTCGTGGTCGTGCGAGCCTCCAAGACGACGAAGGACCTGGTGCGTCGCGCGCTAAAATCGCTGCGTGACGTGGGTAGTCAGCTGGTCGGTGTCGTGCTCAACGCAGCCGACGTCGAGGAGGACAGCTACAGCGCGTACAAGTATTACTCGTACCGTGGCGAAGGCTACAGCTCGCACAAGCCTCCCGCGCCCACCACGCCCGAGCGCGCAGAGCCAGCGAATCACATCCATCCAAACTGATCCGAGACCTTTTTCATGAGGCAAAGCGGCTGGCGACTCGCCATGAAACGAAGCGTCGACATTTTGGGTGCCGCGGGCGGACTCCTGGTGTTGGGACCCGTGGTAGCGCTGAGCGCGGTCGCCGTTCGCTGCTCGATGGGCAGCCCCGTATTGTTCAAGCAGCAGCGGCCGGGGCGAGGCGGCAAACCGTTCGTGCTCTGCAAGTTTCGGACGATGCTCGAGAGCGTTGGCGACGACGGTAAGCCGCTTTCGGACGCCGCTCGACTGACCAAGACAGGTGCCCTGCTCCGCGCGCTCAGTCTCGACGAACTGCCGCAGCTGTGGAACGTCTTGCGAGGCGAGATGAGCCTGGTTGGCCCTCGACCACTGCTGATGCAATACCTGTCGCGGTACACCGCGCGCCAAGCCCGGCGGCACGAGGTGCTGCCAGGAATCACCGGTTGGGCTCAGGTTCACGGGCGCAACGCACTGACTCACGAGCAAAAGTT
>DATAKF010000235.1:0-16758 GCA_036261775.1 Polyangiaceae bacterium
AGCAGCTTGCTGTCTAGTACCTGCCAAGGTTTCACGCGATACTCGTAACACGACTCGCGATATCATGGAGACAGTGAGCGAAGACCTGCGCCGCGCCTTACAAGACCCCGGCTACACCCCCGCCCGCCGCGCTTTCGCGGAGATCTTTGCGCTCTTGGACCATCCGGAGCTGGGTGAGCGCGCCGAGCGCGCGCTGCTCTCCGCGGGGCTGCCGGCGGCCAGCTACGCCGCCGAAAGCCTGGGCCGCGGGCAGAACGGCGAGGCCGCGATGGCTGAGCCCGCGCTGGTGCGTTTGGTCGGGCGAGCCGCGCGGTCGCACGACGCGCCGGAGCTGCTCGAAGCGCTGGGCCGTGCCTTGCACAGTCCACACGCCGAGACGCGCCGTCAAGCCGCCATGGCGCTCGGAAAGAGCGGGCGCGCCGCCGCCGAACAGCCCCTGCTGGCCTGTCTCCACACGGAGGACCTCAAGCTGCTGCGCTCGGTCATCGAAGCGCTCGGCAAGATCGGCGGCGCCGAAGCGCTGGCCCGCCTGCGCGAGCTGCAGCCGCCCGAGAGCCTGAAGCAAGTCGTCGAGCGGGCTCGGCTGATCTTGGAACGCAGCGCGTTGCGCGCCGAGGGCGTGGCCGAGCCGATCGTCATCGATCGGCCGCTGCCGGAGCAGCTCACCATTTCGCTCGAATGCCGCGCCGGCTTGGCCGAGTTTTTGGCGGAAGAAGCGGCCGGTTTCGGGGCGCGCATCCAAAGCCCGTCCGAGGTCACGCTCGAGCATGCTGGCTCGCTCGAGCCACTGCTGCGGCTACGCTTGGCGTCCAGCGTCGGCTTGGCTTGGCCGCTCGAGCAAGGCACCAGCCCCGGCGGTGTGCTGGCCGCGCTGCTGTCGCCTCGCCTCGTAGCAGCCCTCCGCGCTTGGTCGAGCGGCGCGCTGCGCTTCCGCTTGGAGTGGCAGGGCGCGGGCCATCGCCGCGCCGATACTTGGCGCATCGCGCAGGGCTTGCACGAAGCGTCGTCTCCCTTGCTCAACGATCCCGTACAGGCACCGTGGACGATCGAGGTGCAGCAGGATCCGCCGCGCTTACGCCTCGTGCCCAGTGCCGCGCCCGAGCTGCGCTTCGACTACCGCGTGCGCGACGTGCCGGCCGCCTCGCACCCCACGCTGGCGGCCGCGTTGGCGCGCCTCGCCGGCGTGCGCGCCGACGACGTGGTCTGGGATCCGTTCGTGGGCAGCGGGGTCGAGCTGGTCGAGCGCGCGCGCCTGGGCGGGTTGGCTCAACTGCACGGCACGGACTTGGACGCGCGAGCGCTGGTTGCGGCGCGCGAGAACGCGGAGCGCGCTGGCCTCGCTGGCGTGCAGCTGCAGCAAGCCGACGCGCGCAATCACCGCGTCCCCGGCCTCACGCTCGTGCTCACCAATCCGCCCATGGGGCGGCGCGTGCTGCGGGCGCGAGGACTTTCGGGCGTCCTGTGCCAGGTCGTGCGCAACGTCGCCACCCAGCTCACCCCCGGGGGTCGCATGGTTTGGCTATCCCCCTTTCCGGACGCGACCGCGCGCGCTGCGGCCGACGCTGGGCTCAGCGTCGACCGGCTGAGCCCGGTCGATTTGGGCGGCTTCAGCGCCGAGCTGCAGCGCTTCACTCGCTAGAACTCCGGCGCTCGCGGCGAAGACCGCGGGGCTCTGGCACACGTGTAGGTAGCCATCGCACCTTCGTGCAACGCGTTGCTGACCGAAATCGACGTCACGCATCTCGCGCCCCAGAATTCAATGATTCGACGGTCAGGAGGCTTGACGCTTTCTGCTTCTCCATAATATTGACCCGCGAGTCATTGACCAGCCGGTCATTGACCCGACCTCCCGAAGCTCCCATGCCCAGACCGAGTGACCCCCACGCCCGCGCCCGCCTGCTCGACGCCGCACGCGCCGTCTTTTCTGAGCGCGGCCTGGACCGCGCCAAGGTCGAGGACATCACGACCCGGGCCCAGCTCTCCAAGGGCGCCTTCTACCTGCACTTCGAGAGCAAAGAAGAGGCGTTTCGCGAGCTGCTGGCCGGCGTGGTCTTGCACCTAGAGCGCATTTTGGAGGAGACGAGCGATCAGCAGCTGGCCACGACGCCCGGCGAGCAGCCCTTCAACGCCTACCTGGCCGCGTGCCACGTCAAGAACGTCGAGCTCTTCGAGTTCGTCTGGGAAAATCGCGCGCTCATGGCCATGGTTTTCGATGGCGGCGGCTCAGCCAGCTACCAGCACTTGATCGAAGACTTTGCGATGCGCGCCCAGCGCCAAACGGCAACGTTGATTCAACACGGGGTGGATCTGGGCCTGTACCGACCGGACCTCGATCTGGAGTCGACGGCCGCGTTCATCGCCGGGGGTTTCGACCGCATCGCGCGCCAGATGGTGCGCGAGCAGCGCAAGCCCGATCTGGACGCCGTGTTGAACGAGGTCATGTGGCTGTTTTTGGGGGGTATTGCACGGCCCGAGGCGCTGGCTGTGTTGAATCGTGAAGAACAGAAACTCTCCGGAAAGCACAGCGTAGAGCGTGGCGATAGCCACGTGGGCCGCGGTGTTGGTCCGGCTTAACGACGAGCAAGAGCCATAGAAATGTCTGATTCGAATGTAGTGGGTCGGGGTTCGGAGTCGATTGTCACGCCCGAGAAGGTCAAAGCACCGCTCGCCGGGGTGATCACGGGGCTAGTGCTGTTCGGCGGATTGGTTGCTTGGACCGGCACCCGCATCGCGACCGCCACCAAGGCTCAGGCCGACGTCGCCGAAAAGCGCGCCGTGGACGCCGAGCGTACCGCGGCGCTGGCCAAGCAACCCGAACGGGTGACGGTCGTCAGCGGCCAACCCGCGACGTGGCTGCCCACCGTCGAGCTCGACGGCACGCTCGAAGCCGAGCAGTCGGCTGCCGTTGGCTTCAAGGTTGGCGGAAAGATCGGCTCACTCAAGGTCAAGGTCGGCGACCAGGTGAAGGCCGGCTCTCTCCTGGCCACGCTCGACGCAAACGAGGCCGGCGCCCAGGCTGCGGCTAGCGCCGCTCAGGTGCGCGCCGCCGAGGCACAGCTAGCCCTGGCGCAAGACCACGAGCACCGCACGCAGGCCATGGTGCAGAGCGGCTCGTTCGCCGAAGCCAGCGGCGTGCAGTCGACTCAGCAGCGCGCGCTGGCACTGGCTCAGCTCGACGCCGCCAAGGCGCAGGCGTCCCTGGCCAAGGTGTCGCTCGGAAACCACACGTTGGTCGCGCCGTTCGCCGGCACCGTCACCAAGGTGCCGGACGGCATCGGCGCAGTCGTCGCCCCCGGTGCGCCGCTGTTCGAGGTCGTCAACACCAAGCTACTCAAGCTGTCGACCACCGTCAGCGAGCACGACGCCAACCTGCTGCTCGTCGGCGCGCCGGTCACGCTCGATCTGGAGAGTGGCAAAGCCGTCGGCCGCATCGCGGCCGTTTTGGGCACGGTCGACCCGCAGTCGCGCCGCGTACCGGTCGAAGCGGCCTTCGCCAATCCTGGATTTTTGCGGTCGGGTGCGTTCGTGCAAGCCCGCGTCGACGCCAAGAACGAGATCTCGGTGCTGCGACTGCCCCACGAAGTGCTGCGCCCCGGTTCGCAGGACGAAGTGATGGTCGTGCTCGACGGTGGGCGCCTCGATGCGCGCCGCGTGGTCTTGGCCGTAGACAAGGACGGCACGCTGCTGGTGCGTCGCGGCCTGACCGCCGCCGACAAGGTCGTCGCCAAGCCGAAGCCCGAAGCCAAAACAGGTGACGTCGTGACGGTCGACGCGGCGCCCGCAGCCCCCGCCGTGGCGGCGCCGGCGGCTGGGCCTGCGCCCTCCGCGGGGACCAAGCCGTGAACATCTCCGAAATCGCCATCAGGCGCCCCGTCTTCACCGTCATGGTGACGGTGGCGCTGCTCGTGCTGGGCTTCATGGGCTTTGCCCGCCTGGGCAGCGACTTGTTCCCGGACGTGTCGTTTCCGGCCGTCGTCGTGACCGTGCCCTACCCCGGCGCAGGTCCCGCCGAAGTCGAGCAGCTCGTCTCCAAGCCGCTCGAAGACTCCGTCGTCAGCATCAACGGTATCGATCGCGTGCGCTCGTACTCGCGCGAAGGCTCGTCGATGCTGTTCGTGATGTTCAACCTGGGCGTGGACGTCAAGGACGCCGCCACCGAGGTGCGCGAGCGCATTTCTCAGGTTCGCTACAAGCTGCCCGCCGAGACCAAAGAGCCGGTCGTCCAGCGCATGGACGTGTCCGCAGCTCCGGTTTTGACCTACACGCTGCGCGGCGGCGGCTCGCTGTCCGAGCTGCGCGACTACGCCGACGACGTCTTGCGCCTCGCGCTGGAGCAGGTCGAAGGCGTGGCTGCCGTGGACGTGAAGGGCGGCGCTCGCCGCGAAATTCGCGTCGAATTGGACCGCGCGCGCGTCGACGCCCTGAAGCTCAGCCCCGGCCAAATCGTGCAGCGGCTGCGCATGGAGAACCTGAACGTTCCGGCCGGCCACTACGACGAAGGCACGCGCGAGATCAGCGTGCGCACGCTGGCAGAGTTCACCAACGTCCAGCAGATCCGCGACACCATCGTGGCCAACGCGGCCGACGGCTCGGTGGTGCGCCTGAAGGACATCGGCACCGTCACCGACGGCTTCGAAGACCAGCGCGTCCGGGTACGCGTGAACGGACAAGAAGCCGTCACCTTCGAGGTGCGCAAGCGCTCCGGCGAGAACACGGTCGACGTCGCCAACCGCGTCAAAGAAAAGATGGCGGTGCTGGAGAAGTCCTTCCCCAAGGGCGTCTCCAACGCGCTGATCATCGACCAGGCCCGCATCATCAAGAGCCAGGTCGATCAGGTCGAGCACGACATCATCTTCGGCGCGTTGATGGCCATCTTGGTCATCCTGATCTTCATGCTCGATTTGCGCTCGACGCTAATCAGCGCCGTGGCCTTGCCCACCAGCGTCATCGCCACGTTCTTCTTCATGTACGTGCTCGGCTACACGCTGAACATGATGACCCTGCTCGCGCTGTCGCTGGCCATCGGTCTGCTCATCGATGACGCGGTGGTGGTGCGCGAAAACATCTTCAAACACATGGAGATGGGCAAGCCGCCCATGAAAGCGGCGCTAGACGGCACCAAGGAAGTAGCACTGGCGGTGTTCGCGACGACCATGACGATCGTCGCGGTGTTCATGCCCATCGCGTTCGTGAAGGGCTTGGTCGGCCAATTCTTCCGCCAGTTCGGCATCACCATCTCCGTCGCGGTGGTGATCTCGCTGTTCGTGGCGTTCACGCTCGACCCGATGCTGTCCTCACGCTTCTCGAAGGACCTGCACGACAAAAAGGATACGTTCGCCTGGCTCAAGTTCCCTTTCGAGTGGACGCTTCGCCAGATCGACCAGACCTACAAGGCGCTCCTGTTCTGGTCCTTGCGCAACAAGCTCATCGTCGGCGCTCTGGCCATTGGCAGCCTATTTTTCATGGGCTACATCGCCAAGCTGACCGGTCAGGAGTTCGTGAACTCGGAAGACCGCGGCCAGTACGTGCTGGAGGCGGAGCTACCGGCTGGTACGTCCTTGGCCGAGACCGCGCGCCTGACCGAGAGCGTCGAGACCGAGATCCTGCAGCACCCCGACTTCACCACGGTGTTCGCCACCCTGGGTGACGGTGATCAGGTGAACAAGGTCAAGTGGCGCATCGTGGCGGTGCCCAAGACCGAGCGCACCACCACGCTGGCCGAGCTGAAAGAGATCGGCCGCACCGCGGTGGCCAAGCTGCCGGGCGCCAAGATCGCCGTCGCGGATCCGCCCTTCGTCGAAGGCGCGGCGACCGAAGCCGTGATCATGATCAACGTGCGCGGCATCGAGTTCGCCGACATCGAGCGCACCGCCAATCAGATCGAGAAGATCCTGAAGAGCACGCAGGGCGTCGGCGACATTCAGGTCAAGTACTCGCCCGGCCGACCCGAGCTTTCGGTGTCGGTCGACCGCCAGCGCGCCGCCGATCGCGGGCTCACAGCGGCCGAGGTAGCCATGGCGCTGCGCACGGCAGTGGAAGGCGAAGAGGCCGGCAAGCTGCGCCAAGTCGGCCAAAAAGACGACATTCCGATCGTCGTGCAGCTCAACAAGACGTACCGCGGCGACGCGGCCGCCTTGGCCAACATCACGATCGCGACCCCGCGCGGCCCGGTGAAGCTGACCGACGTCGTGACCATCAACCGCACCGACGGCCCGCAGGTCATCGAGCGCGAGAACCGCAACCGTCAGGTGTCGATTTGGGCGACGCCCATCGGGCGCCCGCTGGGCGACGTCGCGGCCGAGTTCCAGCCGCAGATCGCCAAGCTGCAGCTCGCGCAGGGCATGTCCATCTTCTACGACGGGCAGCTGCGGCTCATGAACGAGAACAACTCGAACATGGCCATCGCGCTCTTGCTCGGCGTGGTGTTCATCTACATCGTACTGGCGTCGCAGTTCGAGAGCTTCATCCACCCGCTGACGATCATGGTCACGCTGCCGCTCGCGCTGGTTGGCGGCATCATGGGACTGTTCCTGACGAACAATACGCTGGCCATGGGCGCCATCATCGGCATCGTGCTCTTGATGGGCCTGGTGACCAAGAACGCCATTTTGCTCGTCGATCGAGCGATCGTGCGCGTACGTGACCACGGTGAAACGCCTTTGCAGGCCATCATGGAAGCCGGCCCAGAGCGCCTACGTCCGATCTTGATGACGTCGGCCGCCATGGTGCTCGGCATGTGGCCGACCGCGGTCGGCAACAGCGAGGGCAGCGAGTTCCGTGCGCCCATGGCCATCGCGGTCATCGGCGGCGTGATCAGCTCCACGCTGCTGTCGCTGCTGGTCGTGCCGGTGGTTTACCTGACCATCGAGAACCTCAAGGCCTGGATCCCACGCGCTTGGCGCTGGCTCATGGGGATGTTCCGGCGCTTGTTCGGCGGCTCCGGCCCGGCTAGACAAGCGCCTGCCATCACGGCCGCTACGCGTCCCGAAAGCTGACGACTCGAGCGCGCACGCGCTCGAGTTCACCTTGCTAGGAGAATCGTATCCATGACTCGCAATGCCTTCGTCGCTCGCACGGCGCTGGCGCTCCTCTTGAGCGCCGGTTCCAGCTTGGCTCAACAAGCCCCGGCGGCTCCGGCCCCGGCGGCCCCGGCGGCTCCGGCCGCGGCGGCTCCGGCGGCTCCGGCGGCAGGTGCGCCCAAGCCTTCGCTCGCGCCGCCGCCCGCTCCGCCCGGAGCCGCTGGTCCTGACGCGCCTGTCGGCAAGGTCACCCAGGCGCTGCAAGAAAAGCTCGAAGTCATGACGCGCGGCAATGGCCTGACCGCCAATCAGGTGGCCGAGCGCGCGGTGAAGAGCAGCGCACAAATCGCCGCCAAGCGCCGTTCCATCGAATCGGCGGCGGCGCAGGTCGACCAAGCCAAGGCCAGCTTCTACCCGACGCTGAGCCTGAGCGCGCGCTACACGCGCCTGTCCGACATCGCGGCGCCGAACCTCGGCAACATCGCGGCGCCTGCGCCCGGCACGCCTCCCGGCGAGCTGCCCCCTGGTACCCCGCTGTTCGCCTTCCCGCTCAGCTTTCCGATCTTGCTCAACAGCTACGTGGCGCAGGCTCAGCTCAACGTGCCGCTGTCCGACTACGTGCTGCGCACGTCGCGCGCCATTTCTGGGGCCAGCCGCGTCAAAAACGCCAGTGAAATCGAGGAGCGGGCCACGCGGCTGTCGGTCGCGCGCGACGCCAAGGTCGCCTACTACCAATGGATTCGTGTGCAAGGCTTCGCCTTCATCGGCGCGCAGTCCATCGAGCAAGCCAAGGGCCACCTGGCTGACTCGAGCAACGCCTTCCAAGCCGGCCTGATCTCCAAAGCCGACGTCTTGCGCGCCCAAAGCGGCGTGAAGAGCGCCGAGCTCTTCGCGGAGAAAGCCAACAGCAACGTGAACCTGGCCACCAAGCGCCTGCGCGTGCTGATGAAAGACCCCGAGGGTACGCAGTACGAGGTGGGCGAGAACATCTTGGCGCCGGTCGCGCCGCTGCCCGGCACGACCTCGGAAGAGGCCGCGTACCGCGAAGCTTCGCAACATCGCCTCGAGCTCAAGCTGCTGACCGAGAACGAAGCGGCTATCCGCGACCAAGCGGCGGTGAGCAGCGCCGGTAACTACCCGCGCCTCGACGCTTCGGCCAGCGCGCAGTACTCGAACCCGAATCCGCGTTATTTCCCGCAAGAAGACAAGTTTCACGGCACTTGGGACGCCAGCATCGTGCTGAGCTGGACTCCCACGGCCATCTTCGGCGCCCAAGCCGGCACGCGCGCGCTCGAAGCCAAGGCCGCGGAGCTGCAGGCGAACCGCCAAGCCATGCTCGACGGTTTGCAGATCGAGGTCGCGCAGGCGCTGAGCGCCGAACGCGACGCGCAGTTCGCCGTAGCCGTGTCGCAGCAAGCCTTGGCGGCCGCCGACGAAGGCTACCGCGTGCGCCGCGAGCTGTTCCGCAGCGGCCGCGCCACCTTGGTCGAAGTGACCGACTCCGAGACCGAGCTCACCCGCGCCCGGCTCGAGCTCGTCAACGCCCACGTCGACCTACGCATCGCGCAGGTCGAGCTACTGCACGTGCTCGGGCGCGACACCGGCAAGTAAGCTTCAGCGCGCCGCGACGAGCGAGCTGCAGTCCAACGTGCCGACCAAGGCGCGCAGCTTGCCGTTGTACTTGCGCCCCTCAGCGAAGGCAGACCAGGTATTTTGAGGCAGAAAGCAGCCATAAACCTCGCCCGCTTGGTCAGTCAGCGTCACCTTGTAGCGCTCGCTGCGTAGGCCTTCGCGCTCGCAGCCGACGACGTTGCAGCCCGCGCGTGCGAGCCTCACCTCGGGCCAGTGAGGCGCGTCGGCTGCCCCACCCTCCGCCGACTCCTCGCGCAGCTTGCTCCACTTCTCGAGGACGAAGTCGCACTTCTCTTCGTAGATGGGCTCTTCTTTGAACTTGGGTTTGCAGACCTGCGCTTCTTTGAACGTGCCGTCTCCGCGGTCCTGCTTTTGCTTGTGACAGTCTTCGCCGTCGGGCACCTGCTTCGCGCCTCGCCGTTCGCGGTGCCGCGAAATTTGAGCCGCGCCGCTCGGCAGCTCGGCGCACCACGCCGAATCGCGTGAAGGGCCGAGCCGCTCGACCGTGATGGCGCGCTGCCAGGTGCGCGCCGACACCACGAACTGCTGAGGCTTTTTCCAGAGCACGGCCACCACCACCACGCCCACGGTGAGCAGCACCACGATCGGCACCACGACCTTCCAGGCAGCACGACGCGGCGGCGCGCTGGGCGGCCCAGCCAGTGGCTGCGGCGCCGGCTGGGCACGCACGGCTGCGCCTTCGACCAGCGGGGCGCCGCACTGACCGCAGTTGTGCGCGCGCTTGGACGACGCGCCGCCGCAGTACTTGCATTGCACGTCCGCGCCCACGAACTCGTGATTCTGCACGGCCACTTTCTCGTGATCCGGCGGGAAATAACGCGCGTTCGGATCTTGCTGCGCGCCGCAGTTCGGGCAGTGCCGGTGCGTGAGGCCTAAGAGCTTCTGCGCACCGCAGTAGCGGCAGTCCCAGACCATCTCGTAGACGAGCTCGGCCATGATCCCGCAGGGTATGGCGCAAGGAAGGGCCCTGGCAACAGCAAAAGTCCCGCGGTCTTCGTCTGTTTGGGCGCGCTTTTTCGGGGTGCGTTGAGGCATAGTCGGGGCTTGGCGTTCCGCGGGATCCTCATCGAGAAGAGCGCGCAGGGCGCGCAGCACGCCAGCCTGCGTGAGCTCGACCTCGCTCAGCTACCGCCCGGCGAGGTCACGGTGCGGATCTCGTACAGCACGCTCAATTTCAAAGACGCCCTGGCCATCACGGGCCAGAGCCCGGTGGTGCGAGCATTTCCGCTCGTGCCGGGCATCGATTTCGCCGGCACGGTGGAGCACAGCACACACGCCGATTTTCGCCCGGGCGATCGCGTGATTGGCGGGGGCGCCGGCATCGGTGAAAGCGCCTGGGGCGGCCTGGCAGAGCTCGCGCGTGTACACGCCGACGGACTCGTGCTCTTGCCGAGCAGCCTTTCGGCCCGCGACGCCATGGCCATCGGCACGGCCGGGTTCACGGCCATGCTTTGCGTGATGGGGCTCGAAGCGCACGGTGTGTTGCCCGAGAAAGGCCCCGTGCTGGTGACGGGCGCAAGCGGCGGCGTGGGCAGCTTCTCGGTGTCGCTGCTGGCGCGCCTGGGCTACCGCGTCATCGCTTCGACCGGCCGCCTCGCGGAGGCGCCCTACCTGCAAGCGCTCGGCGCCAGCGAGATCATCGATCGCAGCGAGCTCTCCAGCCCCGGCAAGGCGCTCGGCAAAGAGCGCTGGGCCGGCGCCATCGACTCGGTGGGCAGCCACACCTTGGCCAATGCCTGCGCCTGCACCATGCGCGGCGGCTCGGTCGCGGCCTGCGGCCTGGCGCAGGGCATGGACTTTCCCGCCACCGTGGCGCCGTTCATCCTGCGCGGCGTCAACCTGCTCGGCGTCGACACGCCGGGCAAGTCGCGCGCGGAACGCACCGTGACGTGGCAGCGTCTGGCGTCACTGGCCGAGCCGAGCTGGTTCCGCGACATCGCAGCGCCAGAGAAGGACATCCCGCTCGACGCGGCCATCGCCGCGGCCAAAACCGTGTTGGCCGGCCAGGTTCGCGGCCGACTCGTCGTCCAAGTGAAGCAAGAGCACTCCCAAGAATACGCCTGATGGAAACACCGGACCCTCGAGACCCGAAAAACTGGATCCCGCGCGAGCTCTTCGCGGCCTACGTGGGCGAAAGCTCGGACGACCTGCTGGCCTACTACGACAAGGCGGTGGCCAAGAAGAACCCCATGCTGATGAGCTTCAACCTGCTCGCAGTGTTGGTGCTGCCCGCCTGGCTCGGCCTCCGCTCGCAGTGGGCCCTGTGGGGCATCTACACGGGTCTCATCGGCAGCTTGCCGTTCATCGAGCACGCGCTCGGCATCAGCTACCCCGCTGGCGCGCTGGGCGGCGTGAGCGTCGCGATGGGCTTCATGGCGCGCGGCCTCTTGCTAGCCAGCGCCAACGGAAAGTACCTAAAGCTGAAGCGCCAAGGCCTCACGCAGGGTGCAATCCGCGAGGCGTTGCACAATCGTGCGCGCCTCAACATTCCGTTCGCCGTCGCGGGCGGAGTCGGCTGCCTGATGGTCGTCCTCGGCCTCGCGCACTTGGCATCAATCGCCTCCGGCCAACCTTTCCCGTAAATCCCGCGGCAAAGCGTGAGCCGCGCCCGCGCTAGAGCACGATGCCGGTGCCCAGCTGCAGCCCGAGATCGATCCAGTGCCCGCGATCGTCCATGGCGCGCTTGGTGCCCATGTCGAAGCTCAAGCGCGCGTCGATCACGCGCCAGGTGAGCCACCGCGCGACGTCTAGCTCGTAGCCCGCGCCCGCAAACAGCCCGAAGCGCACGAAGCTGCCGCCGTCTTTCTGCTTCGCGAACGTGGCGCCCACCGGAGAGCCGCCGAAGCGCAAGTACGGTCCCTCGTACAAGCTTTTGTCGTTCGCAAGCTGGATCAAGAACGACATCGGAAACGTCCAGTCGAACGCGCGCGTCGAGCCACCGTACAGCAGCTGGCTCTCCATCTCGAACGTCAACGCTTCCCAGCGCAGTGAGACAGCCACACACCCGCCAGCTTTGAAGCCCGACCAGACGCCCATGCGAGCAATCGGGCAGAGCGTAAAGCCCGCGCCAAAACGCCCGTGATAGCCGCCAGAGCGCTGGCCGCCCCCTCCGCCCGAATACCCAGCGTCTGCTTGCCCGCCGGCGTTGCCGTTGCCAGAAGCGTTGGCGTTGGCATTGCCGTCCGCGGCGCCGTTGGCTTGCCCGGCCGCGCTCGCGCCGCTCGGCGAAGCCTGCGCCTGCCCACTGGCGTTGATACGCACCCCGCCGCGGCCGTCGGATTCAGCGCAAACGGTGGTGCCAGGCACGCACAGCGGCGCCTGCGCCAGACTGGTCGACGCATACCCCAGCACGACGCAAGACGGGCCAAGCGCGGCCAGGCGCGGGCTTCTCATCAGAACAGGATGGCACGAATCAGCGCGGCGTACCGATCAAGTACGTAACGCCTGTCGGCATTTTGGGCACTGACAGGCGCCCGCACTCCCAGCGGTAGTCGCTCTCGGGCAGCTCGGAAATCAGGCCCTGTAGCTCGCTGGGCTCGTACACACGCAGGCACGAGACGATGCCGTCCCACAGCGTGCAGAGCGGCACGATGGGCACCAGGTAGGTGTAAAGCAGCCGGCTCCAGCGAAACGGGCGAATGAACGGCGTGACCACGAGCTGCGCCGTCGTTCCGAGCGCGACCTGCAGCACGCCAAGCGTCGAGCGCTGCGTGAGCTCCAAGAGCGCGACGCCGCGGCGCTGCTGCATGGCGTCCAGCAAGCACGCGCGCGCCTGCTCGGGCCGCAGGTGATGAAAGCCGTTACACAACAAACGAAAGCCCGTCAGGTCTTCGGGCACCTGCTGAGCGTCCACCGAACGCGCTTCCAGCTCGACCCAGCTCGGCAGCACCTCGCGCGCGTGCTCGAGCCGAGCCTGGCTCGGGTACAGGTCCGTCAAGACCAAGCCCAGTGGGCGGCCTAGTAGCTCTCGCAGCTCGCGAGCGATGACCAGTGAGGGTCCGCCGCCGCCCGAGCACAGGTCGACCAAGCGCGCGTCGCCGGTGCGGCGCAAGGCCTCAGCCAGGCGTTCGGTGAACGGCTGATAGGGCGCATTCGACCAGCCGCCCATGTGGCTGAGAAAATCCGTCATGTACTGGCGGATCAAGTCCGGGAACCAAGATTGGTCCTCGAACTCGAAGGCGTGGATGCGGCCAACCATTGGGCTCACTTCACAGTAGCCCGCCCGCCAAGCCTGGCTTCTGGCGAGGCTTTGGCGAGGACCAAGCGACGGCTGCCGTCGCCGCTCCTTGAGCGTACTTGGCTACGTGAGCAGCGGACCGGAGCCAAAACGAAGCCAGAAGCCAGGATCGGCGGGCGTCGTCAACCGCAGAGACGAGTCCGATGATGAGGTGGATGCGCGCCATGCAGCCAGGGGCTAGCCTAGCCCGAGCCTTTGACCGAAAGCACCGCGAAACCGAGTAGCGCCACCAGCGCGGCCGACGCGCGACGCCCGCTCGGCGTCTACATCCACTTTCCGTGGTGCCTCAAGAAATGCCCGTACTGCGATTTCTTGAGCGTCGCGGCGGCGCGCGACGCCATCCCGCATCGCGCCTACGCCGACGCGGTGCTGCGCGACCTGACAGCGCGCTTGCCGCTGCTCGGCGCCGACTACCGCCTGGAAACGATCTTCTTCGGAGGCGGCACGCCGTCGCTCTGGGCGACGGAGGAGCTGGGGCGGGTGCTACAGGCGGTGCTCGAGGCCTTCGCCGATCGCCGCGCAGCGGAGGTGGAGATCACCGCGGAGTGCAACCCCACCAGCTTGGATCTCGAGAAGGCGCGCGCGCTCGGGGCGGTGGGCGTGAACCGTATCAGCTTGGGCGTGCAGGGACTGGACGCCGAACGCCTGGAGTTCCTGGGCCGCCTGCACGATCCGAACGGCGGCGTCGACGCGGCCCGCGCGGCGCTCGGCTCGAGCATGCCGCGCGTGTCCGTCGATTTCATCTTCGGCGTCGCAGGCCAATCACCGGAGCAGGCCGCGGCCGAAGCGCGGACGCTGGCGGCGCTCGGCACCACGCACCTGTCGGCGTACGCGCTCACGATCGAGCCGGGCACCGAGTTCGGCGCTCGCGCCAAGAAGGGCCGCTTGCCGCTGCTGGACGAAGCCTTGGTGGCTGACTCGTTCACTGCCGTCGACCGCACGCTGACCGAAGCAGGCTTCGAGCACTACGAGGTCAGCAATTTTGCGCGCCAAGGCCACGTCTCGCGCCACAACCTCGGCTACTGGCGCGGCTACGACTATTTGGGCCTGGGCACTGGAGCGTGGGGCACCGTCACGCTGCCGAGCGGGCGCGTGCGCTACCGCTGCTCGCCGTCACCCGAGCGCTACCAAGCCTCGGGCTTCACGACGCCCTTCGTCGAGGGTCTGGAAGGCTGCGCCGTGCTCGAGCCGCTCGACGCCGAAACGTCGCTGCGCGAGCGCATCATGCTCGGTCTGCGCCTGGCAGAAGGCCTCGATCTCGAAAGCGCCGCGAGCGAGCTCGGCGTCGTAGCGCTGCCACCGGATCGCAAGCAGGCGCTCGAGCGCTTGCTGCGATTAGGTCGTGTTGTGCTCGACCGACGCCGTCTGCGAATTCCCAAGCCTCAGTGGCTGTTCGCAGACGGCATCATCAGCGAGCTCTTGTAGCTCGCGCTGCTTCAGCTACGGCGACGGCGCGCGAGCGCGAAGCCCAAGCCAACCAGGCCAACGCCCAGCGCGAGCGCGCTGTTGCTGCTGCCGGGCATGCTGACGCTGCAGCCGCTGCTCTCTGCTTCAGCGGGCTTCGTGGCGGTGCCGGCCGTCGAGGTCGTGCCGGCCGTGCCGGTCCCGCCAGCGCCCGTGCTGCCCGCAGCGCCGCCAGGCGCGTCGCCAGGCTTGGTGAAGGTGCAGTACGGAGCGACGCACTTGGCGCCCAGTGCCTTGCACTTGCAGTCGTCGTCGGTGGTGCACCATCCGTCCTTGCCGACCGGGGTCTGTGTGCCTGCAGGGTTGCAATAGAAACCCTTCTCGCCCATGGGCATCTTGGACGTCTTGGTCCAGTTACAGACGGCGTCACCACAGGCGGTGCCCGGACAGTCGTCGTCGTTGTAACAAGCCTCACCCTCGGCCAAGGCCGTGGACGCGACGAACAACGATATCGAACCCACCAAGGTCGCAAGCGTTCCGCGGAGCAATGCTTTCATACTGTTAACCTCCAAAGGGGCTGTAGCACAGCACACACAGCGCTACTTGGGAATGATGATGGGGTCGCAGTTCGTGAACTGAATCGAGGTTTCGACGCGAAAATGTGAGGCGTTCGTGTGCCGCTCGGCGTGGAACAAATCGAGCGAGTACGTCTCACCAATTTTGAGCCCAAAGTCAGCAGCCACCTTGTCCAAATCGATGGAGCGGCTGCGCTCTGGATGCAGGCCGCCGAGGTCGATTCCCAAGCGCCCGTTCACGAACACCCACAGATCGTCGTCACCCGTGAAGGTGAAGATCTCGCCGCCTTTGTAGGCAAACTTGGTGTGCAGCTCGAAGGTGAAGCCAAAGTTGTGGCCAGCCTGGCCAGTGGCAAAACCTTTGCCATCAATCGGAAAAAACTCTCCGTTGTCGTACGAGGCAACGCCGTTCGGTCCTTGCGTGAGTGGCACCGTGAACTCGATGGCTTCGTTGACGCCGTCGGTGTTGCGGTACCACTGATCGAAGTGCGCCTTGTCGGTCGTCTGTTGCCCGTACGCAGAGACGAGTGGCATGTTCGCCGGCGGCTTGTAGGCGGGCTTCTGGTTCGGCCCGAGCATGTCTTGCACGATGCCGACGGACGCGTCGTCGCCCGAGAAGGCTTCGAAGTCGGGGTGCCCGCCCGGCTTCACCTGCGCTGCTTGAAAGTCACGCACGAGTCCGGTCAGGTTCACGCCGCACTCACCGTTCTCGTTGATGACTGGCGTGCCGTCGGGATTGGTGGCGCTGCTCCCGCCCAGGTTGAGCGCCGGCTGATCGGGCGTCGAGCCCTTGCTGGCACCCTTGCCACCGTTCACGTTGCTCTCTTCGACGCCTCCGCAGGCTACAAAGCACGGAATCAGGGCAAAAAGCGGGATAAGTCGGGACGGGATCATGGCAAGGTGCCTCCGGCAAAGGGCCACGGGACCACGGAAGATTACCCCATGTGCTGACGCAGCGCAGGCGGTGAAAGAACCTGAACTAACGTCACCGCTGACGCAACGGCCAATCGTGCTGGAAAGTTTGAACTAGAACGCACTGCGGTTCGGGACACGACGGGCTGACGAGCCACGCAGCCGCAGCTGGCAGACTGCGGACTCGCTCCGGCTCAGCGACGCCCGCTGCTCGCGCGACGCCCGCGCAACACGACTTGGTACTCGCGCACGTCGAAGCCGCGCAGCGCGTCGACGTGTTTCACCTGCAAGGCGTCCCACGGAATGTCGACGATGCTCTGCGTCTCGTCGTCGATGAAGTGGTGGTGCGGCGACAGCTTGGGATCAAATACGACTTTGCCCTCTGCCAGCACGAGCTCGCGAAGCAAGCCCTTCTCGACGAACAGATTGAGCGTGTTGTAAACGGTCGCGCGCGAGAGCATGGGAAAGCGCTGCTTCACGCGCCCCCACACTTGCTCGGCCGAAGGATGCTCTTCGGTAGCGAGCACGTAGTCAGCAACGGCAACGCGCTGGGCGGAGGGCTGGATACCAGCCTGCTCCAGGATCTCGACCACGCTGCCGGTCATCGCTTTAGACTAAGTCTAAGGGTGGACATCGTCAAGCAAGCGCTAAACAGGGCCGGCGATCCGCCCCGCGTCCGCGCAATTCAAGGGTCCGGTTCGGGGTGCTAGCCTGCGCCCGCCGCGGCTACCAAGCCGACCCTGGTGCTCCCTCCCCCTGCTCATGAACAAATGGTTCGCCGCTCGCTGGCAGGCGTTTCTCGGGTCGTTCGACCCGGACGAGGCTAGCTCTTGGTCCACCCCCGCGCCCACGATGGTCGCCGTCTCGGTGCTGGCCGGGGTGTTCGTGGTCGTGGGCACGGTGCCCTCGCTCCGGGCCATGGCGCGGCCGACCGCGACATTGCCGTGCGTGCTGCTGG
>DATAKF010000239.1:0-6923 GCA_036261775.1 Polyangiaceae bacterium
CCGCGCTCGCCCTGCTGGTCCTGACGGGGTGCAAGCGCTCCAGCGGCGACGAGCCGACCAACGACCTTGACGTCGACACGCTGCGCGCGCTCGAAGAAGCCTTGCTCGGCTTTCCGGGCTGCGCGGTCGTGATCAGCCACGATCGCTGGTTCTTGGATCGCATCGCGACGCACATTCTGGCGTTCGAGGGCAACAGCAAGACAGTGTGGTTCGAAGGCAACTACCAAGCCTACGAAGAGGACCGCAAACGCCGCCTCGGCGCCGACGCCGATCGCCCGACGCGCATCAAGTACAAGAAGCTGAAGATCGACTGATGCCCAACCTGCGCAAGAGGGCGAGCTGGCTGCCGCGCGTTGCACGCGCCGCGCTCGCCCTGCTGGTCCTGACGGGGTGCAAGCGCTCCAGCGGCGACGAGCCGAAGGACGAGGTCATCTACGTCAAGAACGACGACCCCAAGATGTCTGCCGCCATCGCCAAGGCGCAAGGCTCGCTCGAGACCTTTCGGGCCGCGCTGGCCGCGCCGCCCGCCGACGCCAAGAGCTTCTCGGTCAAGGTCGGCTTCGCATGGGGCACCAAGGGCGACCGCGAGCACATCTGGCTCGCCGACCCCAAGCTCGACGCCACGACCGTCACCGGCACCGTCAATAACGAGCCGGTCGACGTGACGACGTTGAAGCTCGGACAATCCGTCAGGGCGCCGCTGAAAGACGTCAGTGATTGGATGTACGTTGAAGGCGGTGTGCTGCGAGGTGGCTACACGTTGCGCGTGCTGCTGGACAAGATGGCTCCGGAAGCCAAGCAAAAGATGCTCGGCGAGATGGGCTTTCGGCTCGAGTAGCCGCGGCGCGACTGGCGCACTCGCCGGGTATCGGCGAAACTCGTGACCCATGGGTGCCGGATTGAAGGAACACCCGCTGCTCCGCACGCTGGTGGTTTGCGGCGCGTCTCTCGCGGGTCTGGGCTGCGGAGGTCGCGCGGAAGCGGACGCTGACGCGAGCGGAGGGCGAGCGTCTGCGGGCGGCTCCGGTGGTCAAGCAGCCGGCAGTGCGGGCGCAGCCGTAAGCATCCGTTGTCCCGAGCAGTGCCAGTCGCCGGCGCAATTCGTGTGCGATGTCGCTTCGACGGCAACCGGCTGTCGTTGCGACGACCAGGCGCCGCTGTCCGCGGCTGCGTGTGAAACGATTTGGGACTTCAGCTGCAAGTCACTGGCCTTGGCTCCCGACTGCGCGCCGTTCCTCGGGTTTGGACCAAGCCTCTCGTGTACGTGTGCCGAGGGGCGGCTGCACCCCGAAGACTGCGAGCGGACCTCTCAATTTACCTGCAGCACGTACGGGCCAGTGGCCGACGGCTGTCAGTGCGTGCTCGACGCGCCTGCGCGAGCGGAGGACTGCCCCCCATGGACGCAGTACAGCTGTTACAAGCTAGATCCGGAAATCGGCTGCCATTGTGCAGAGATTGCGCTCATCAAGTGACCGCCTACGCGGCTCGGCTCGAAAAGGTCCGGCGGCTGGCAGAGACCGACGTCGTTTCGGGGGAGCTGGAGCCGGAAGCACGTCGCGCGGTCGCGCAGCTGTGGGCTCGGCGCGCCGAAGGTGAGCTCAGCGCGGCGACGACGTTCTCCGGACTGCACCGCGACTGCGTGGCGCTTGGCTCCAGCGCCACAATCACGCAGCTTACGGCGCGCGCTGTCTCCGACGAGCACTTTCACGTCGCCTTGTCGCTGATGATGGCCGAGCACTACCAGGGGGAACCGGCGCCCTCACCGGTGCCGCGTGCTGACGCTTGGCGCTTCGAGAGTTGCGGCCCGGACGTTGCGCCTGCGTTGCGGTTCCTGCTGCACTGCGCGCTCAACGAAACGATCGCGGTCGCCTACCTGAGGCAGTGCCTGCGCGAAGCCAAGTCGGTTCTGATCCAAGCGGCGCTGCGAGAGCTGCTCCACGACGAGATCGCTCACTCGCGCGTGGGTTGGGCTCAAATCGCAGCTGTCGCAGGTCGGCCTGCCATTCGTGCCAGCCTCTGCCGAGAGCTGCCGGCTTTGTTGGTGCTGGTTTCCAACGCCTGGTGCGAGCCCATGAAAGGCTCGGGCTGTCCGCCAGGTCATGGTGGACTGAGCGAGTCGGGTACGCGCGCCGTAACCGAAGAGACGCTGCAGACCTTGGTGCTGCCGGGCTTGATGCGCTTTGGTATCGAGCCACACAGGGCTGCGGGGTAGCTGGGGCTGGTCGGGACTTGAAGGTCGAGGGCGACCTCGCCATGCTTGGGGTTCGAGCAGCCGTGGCAGCCTCATCCCGAACCTGGGCGCGAGCGTGGCTGGCAGCGTGGACGCTGCTGGCGGTTGCGGCGTGCGATCCCGACGTGGTGATCGGCAGCAAGCTGCGGACGGGCAACGCGGGTAGCGGCCAGACGGCGGGCATGGGCGCGATGGCAGGCAGCGCCGGCGGTAGCGACGCGCTCGGAGGCAAGGCGGGCAATGTAGCGGTCGGGGGCTCGACGTCGGGTGACGGTGGTATGCCGACTGTCTCCGGCGCGGCAGGCGAAGCCGGCGCGGCTGGCCAGCCCGACGACGGCCTGCTGTTCAGCGCGGATCACGAGATCGGCAACCTGTCGCAATGGGACGAGGGGCCCGACGCCGACGCGGGCGGCTACTACGCAGATCCCGACGCCGAGCTACCCAGCTCCAGCACCGACCAAGCGCACTCGGGCGACGCGAGCGCCAAGGTGCAGATCGACACCAGCAGCGGCGCTGGTGTGATCGCGCGGCTGTACCGCCGGCTCGACCTCGAAGGCGCTGCTTACTACACGGCGTGGTTCTACTTGGTGGAGGACCACACGCCGGACAGCTGGTGGTCGATCTTTCTGTTCCGTGCGGTCAAAGAGCGCAACGACAGCATTGATCTGTGGTCAGTCGACCTCGTGCGTACCCAGGACAACCAGCTCACGGTTGCGGTTTACGACCACGCCAACGCCAAAACCATCGTGGCGCCAGGCAACCCACAGGTCCCGATCAAGCAGTGGTTCCAGGTTCAGGCCTACCTGGAGGTCGCGCCGGGCAAGCCCAGCCAGCTCACGCTGTGGCTCGACGGCACCCAATTCTTGAAGCTCGACAACACCACCATGGTCCCCAAAGACCAGCCGCTCTACTGGGTGATCGGCAACGGCGCCGCCAAGCTCACCCCGCCCGTCTCCACACTGTTCATCGACGACGCCCAAATCTCGACCAGCTTCGTCCGGCCGTAATCGGAACGGCATTGGATCACTTCACACGAGCGAGATTCACAGGGAGGCGGGGAGGCGGGGAGGTCCGCGAGGCGAGAATTTTGGGGTTCGCGCTGCCGCCCGCGAGCCCACGGATTGAATGCGAGCACGACGAAGCTCTCGCGTTCTCCTCGAGGGAATATTTTTGGCTTTGGTCCTCCAAAGACAAAAATGCGTTCTCGCCCCTCGCGGACCTCCCCGCCTCCCCGCCTCCCTGTAAAATCAGGAACTCGCCTCGACCCCATCAGCGCGCCAGCAGCCCGCAGCGCCAGCCGCACGGAGTCGTTAGACGCGGACTAGGACGCTGCCCCAGTGGAAGCCGGCGCCGAGGGCCAGCAGGCAGACCAGTTGACCTTCGCGCAGCCGACCGTCGCGGCGCATCTCGTCCATCAAGATCGGAATCGTGGCGGCCGAGGTGTTGCCGAAGCGATCGATGTTGCTCGGGAATTTTTCGACCGGCAGCTTCAGCTTGTCGGCCACGGCTTCGTTGATGCGCTGGTTGGCTTGGTGAGCGATGAACCAGTCGATGTCGCTGGGAGCGACCTTGGCCTTTTCACAAACGGCTTTGACCGAGCGCGGTAGGCGCGTGACCGCGAATTTGAACACCTCGCGGCCCTCCATCTGAATCAGCCACGAATCGGCGTTGGGGCCTGCGCCGTTCGTCCACGGGTGGCTGCGGAAGCCAGCCGGTACGCACAGCTGCGAAGCGTAGCGCCCGTCGGAGTGTAGGTCGCTGGCGAGGATGCCCGCGCCGTCGTTGCCCTTTTCGACCACCACGGCGCCGGCGCCGTCGCCGAAGATGATCGCCCAGCCGCGGTGCTGGGTCGCGCGCTCCCAGGCTTCGGGCGTGGGCTTGCGATCGGTTGAGCCTTCGAGGATGTCCCAGTCGGTCCAGGGCATCAGCCCGGCGTGCGCTTCGGCCCCGACGATCAAGATGGTGCGCGCGGCGTCGGCGCGCAGCAGCGCGTCGGCCATTTGAAACGAGTACAGCATGGCCGCGCACTGGGTCCGCAGATCCGGCGCGGGCACGCCCGGACAGCCCAGCTTTGCGCCGAGCAGCGACCCCGACCCCGGGAACAGGTGGTCCGGGGTCATGGTGCTGAACAAGATGTAATCCAGGTCCTCGGGCTTCTTGCCGGCGGCTTCGAGCGCTCGCTGAGCGGCGGGCAGGGCCAAGTCGGAAGCGCCTAGGCCCGGCGGACAGAAGTAGCGCTGCCCGATGCCGGTGCGTTGCCGGATCCACTCGTCGTTGGTGTCGAGCACCCGCGCGAGGTCGTGGTTGGTGTAGGGCCGGCCCGGGACGTGGTGGCCGGTGCCGATGATGCGGATGCCGGGCATGTTCGGTTAAGCGAGCAAATGCTCAGGAAACCGGGCTCTTACCTGGTTTGTCGGGGGTCGTCACGGCCGCCCCCGTCATTTTTTGGTTACCAGGGCGCGGCGGGATAGTTGGCGGCCAAATCAGCCCAAAACCCGGGGTAGGTCTTGGCCACGCACGCTGGATCTTCGATGGAAACGCCCGCCCGAGCCGCGCCCAGGATGGCAAAGCTCATCGCCATGCGGTGATCTTTATAGCTGTGCACGACCGCTGCGCTGAGCGGCCGGGGCTCGATGCGCAGAAAGTCCGGCCCCTCGCTCACCTCTTGGCCCAGCCGCCGCAGCTCCGTGACCGTCGCGGCGAGCCGGTCGGTCTCTTTGATGCGAATGTTGGCGACGTTGCGGATGGAAGTGGTGCCGTGAGCCAACGGGGCCAGGGCCGCTAGGGTCATCACGGTATCGGAGATGTGGAACATGTCCGCGTCGATGGCCGAAAGCTGTGCGCCACCCTGCACGGTCGTGAGGCCCTCCGCCCGCTCGACCTTCGCGCCCATCTGCTCCAAAAGGTCGACGAAGCCGTAGTCGCCCTGCAGCGCGCCCGGCGAAAGCCCCGGCACCTGGATGCGGCTGCCGGTCGCGGCCGCAAACGCGAAGGCGTAACTGGCGCTCGAGGCGTCCGGCTCGATGCCGTAGGTGCGCGCCGCGTAGTTGCCGCCGCCCCGCCACCAAAAGCCCTTTTCGGTGACCTCGATCTTGCCGCCGAAGTCTTCGACCATGCGGCGGGTGATCTCGACGTAGGGGCGACTGACCAAATCTCCCTCGATGGTGAGCTCGGTCTCGCCCTCCGAGAGCGCGCCGGCCAGCAAAAGGGCCGAAAAATACTGGCTCGAGCGGTCGCCGCGCATCGACAGCCGTCCGCCCGGCAAGCGCCCGCCGTACACTGTCAGCGGAGGGCAGCCGCTGGCGCACTCGATCTTCACCCCCAGCTGCCGCAGGCCATCGACGAGGTCCTGAATCGGGCGCTTGGCCATGGCTTCGTCGCCGACCAGGGTGACGGGGCCGTCCACCAAGCAGCACAGCGCGGTCAAGAAGCGCACGGTGGTGCCGCTGTTGCCGATGAATAGTGGTTTGTGCGGCGCCTTCAGGCGCCGCCGGCCGCCGTCGATTTCCAGCGTGGTTGCCGAGAGTTTGCGCACCGCGATACCCAGGTCGAGGAGCGCCTGCTGCATGTAGCGGGTGTCGTCGCTCTCGAGCACCCCTTCGAGTCGAGTCGTGCCCTCCGCGAGGGCCGCCAAGACCAGCGCGCGGTTGGTGATGCTCTTCGAGCCCGGAATACGCCAAATCCGGTCGACGGGGGCAGCAAGCACTGGGATTGGGAGGGGACCGCTCGGGAACATGGCGGACGCTTTAGCACGGAGGCGGAGGCGGGCTGGACCCGCCGGCACGAGACCGCGACCCGCCGACCACGCGACAGCGACCCTGCGGGAAACATGCGGCGGATGCTTAGCACCGCTCGACTTATGATCGAAGCAGTAGGAGCATGAGCGAGTTTATGTCTGCTTCGGACGACAAGCTCCGCAGGCTGGAGCTACTCCTCAGGGTCGGGGTCGCGCTTTCAGCGGAGACGGATACCAACCGGCTGCTGGAGACGATCCTGCTCGAGGCCAAGGAGCTGACGCGCGCTGACGGCGGCACGCTGTACCTGCGCCAAGACGAAGACAGCCTGCATTTCGCGATCATGCGCACCGACTCGCTGGGCATTGCGATTGGCGGCACTACCGGCCGCCCAACGACGCTGCCGCCCATTCCGCTGCGTGATCCGGACACGGGCGCTCCGAACCATCGCCACATTGCCAGTTACGCGGCGCTGCGCCGGCAGTCGATCAATATTCCGAACGCGTACGACACCACTCGCTTCGACTTCAGCGGCACCAAGGCGTTCGACGCGCGCAACGGCTACCGCTCGGTGTCGTTCCTGACGATTCCGATGCTCGACGCATCCGGGCGCGTCGCGGGCGTGCTGCAGCTCATCAACTCGCGTGACGCCAAGACGGGCGAGGTCGTGCCGTTCGACGACCTCGATCAGCAAACGGTCGAGGTGTTGGCGTCACAGGCCGGCGTCAGCCTCCAGAACAAGCTCTTGCGCGACGCACAGCGCGATCTCTTGGAGAGCTTCATCAAGATGATCGCCGCCGCCATCGACGCCAAGAGCGACTACACGGGCGGCCATTGCGAGCGCGTGCCGGTAATCACCGAGTTGCTCACGCGCGCGGCTTGTGAGGCCAAAACCGGCCCTTTTGCCGAGTTCAACCTGAGTGATTTGGAGTGGTACGAGCTGCGCATCGCGGCCTGGC
>DATAKF010000248.1:0-22357 GCA_036261775.1 Polyangiaceae bacterium
CCAGGCGGCCATGCGCTCGCGAGTTTTTTGCGCCCGTCTGGCTAGGGCCGCGTCGCTGTCGCCATCGAGCAAGAAGGCGCCTTCGCCCACCACCACGGGCTTATCGATGCTGCTCAGCGTCTCGAGCAGGACCGGATCCAACGGCTCGAGCGAGTCCTGGAACTGGTAGTCGTCGACGTCGATCAGGTCGACGGCCGACAGCTCCTGCAGCGCGCGGTAGTCGGCGGCGCTGTCTGCTCCCTCCCACGTGAGGTCGAGCGACATCAGCTGGTTGGGCGCCGCGCCGTGGAGCACCTTGCCCATGTTGGTCGCGAAGTTGGTCAGCGTGGGTGTGTCGGCGCCCCCCAAACCTTGGAGCAGCACGTAGCCCAGCACTGTGGGCTCGAAGCGATAGTAATCGGCCAAGTCCTCCGCGAACTGACGGTACGAACGCATGTAGTTGCCGTCCAGAGCTTCGTAGCCGCTGGCATACCAGCTGCTTTCGCGGCGCCCGCCCACCGAGCAGTTGCCCTGCGCATGCTCCAGCACGAACTGGAGCCGCACGCCCGCGCGGCGCGCGAAGCGCACGGCCGTGTCGAACAACGCAAAGTCGGTGCCGTCTAGCCCTGCGCTGCTCTGAAAGGCAGAGACGCGCGCGACCTTGGCGCCGGAAGGTACCAGCTCGTCGAAGGCGCGCTGCATCCAAGCTTCGAGATCTTCGGGCTTGGAGGACGTGCACTGAGTCGCCTCTACCAGCGCCCAGGTGGACACGCCCACGAAGCGAAACGGAGCGCCGTTCAAGAAGAAGCTGCGCTCGCCCCGGCGCACGTACGGGTCACCGCCGCGGCACAGCCCGGGCCTGCAATTCGGATCGGTGCTCAAGCAACCCTCGACGTTGGGTTGAAACGAGCAGCCCAGGGTGGCGTCGGCGCGGCACTCGGCTTCGCTCTCGAAGGCCAGGCACGGATCTTCTGCCTGCGTCTTCACCAACAAGTCCAAGTCTTGCCGGCCGCAACCGAGCAGACCCAGCGCGAAAACCAGAGCCGCCGAGCGATTCGCCCTCATAGCTCGACCTCCAAACCCGTCGAGCATTGTAGCCACGGGCGGCCCCAAATTCTCACGTCTCGGCCGTCGGCGCGCAGCGAAAGCTCGCTGAACGCGAAGCCGAGCGCCGGCTTCAGCGCCCACCACAGCTGCTTGTGCATGCGAATCTTCGAGTCGATGGCCAACGTGCCCGCCCAGGTCCAGACGAAGCGCGATTGCCCGCGGTGCGTCGCCTCTGCCGCGAACCCGGACGCCGACAAAGCCAGCAGCGTCAACTGGGCTTCGACGCCCAGCGCGACCTGATTTTCTTCGCGACGCGGCAAGAGCAAGAGCTTGGGGCCGAAGCTCAGCCAGCGCGCGGTGGCTTCCAAGCGCCCTTCGTCGAAGACGCGGCCGCTGGCCGTCAGTTGGCCGCCCAGCGTGGCACCCAGCTCCAGCCGCTCCCAGGTGCGCACGCCTACGGTAGCCTGCAACAGCGGCGCCGCCGACAATCCCGGCGCGACCAAGACGCCGCTCTCTGCGCCCAAGCGCCAACGCCGGTCGGGGCGGCGAATGGTTTCGGGCGCTGTCGCCACGCGCTTCACCACGGGCGTTGGCGGCAGGTCGCCGCGCGGCGGATGCGGCGCCTCAATCTCCATCAGGCTGGCTCGCAAAAGCTCGGAGGCGCGCAGCGCTACCAGCTCGCGCGTCGTTGGATCGGTCAAAGAGCGGCCCAAGACCTCGCGGCGCAGCGTCTTGCCGGTCACGCGATCCAGCACCGTGATCTCGACGGTTCCGGCCGCGGTCGGGCCGATCCCGATGGCCGCGAACGCGCCGGCCTGTCGCGCTTCGGTTGCCAGCTCGGCTGGCCTGGGCTCGTGGGTCTGGGCCTGCACGGAAAAGCCCAGCGCTTCCAGCTCGGCGGCGACGCGCGTGGCCAGCGCCCCCGCCCGCTCGTCGACCACCAGCAAGATGGTGCCCGCGGGTGGACTCTCCGCGCGCGCCGGGCTGGTGACGAGCAAGGGCAGGAGCGCGAGCCAAGCCAGCAGCCAGCGGCCGCCGCTCATTTTTGGGCGAGCACGCTGCGAGCCAAGGCTGCGTGCGGCCCCGTCGGGTACCGTTTCAGGTAACCCTCCGCCGCTTCCCGCGCGCGAGCCTCGTCGCCGCTCTGGCGTAGCAGCTCGATCAATCGCCCCGCGGCTTCGCGGGCCAGAGGACCACCCGGCTGCTCGTTGAGGTAGCGCTTGAACCAAGCCGTGGCATCGGTCGCATGCCCGGAGTCCGACGCCAAGCGGCCTAGCGAAAATGCCGCGATGCCCGCCTCGGCGCTGTTCGGAAAGCGCCGCCGCGCCGCCAGGTAAGCCTCGCGCGCTCGGTCGGCTCGCCCCGCCAGGCGCGCCGTGGAGCCCAGCGTGACGAGGTCACGCGCGCCCAAGCTCTCGCAAGTGGACGCAAATCCTTGCTGCTCCACCGCGGCCAACGCCTCCCTGTAGTGGCCGGCCGTAGAAAGCTCGCGGAAGTCGACCTTGCGCTCGACGGGCTTGCGCGCGCCGATCAGCTCATCCTCGTCGCGAGCGCTCTCGGGCGCGGCGGCTTCCGGGCTCGGCTCGGCCGAGGGCGCGGCCTTGGGCGGATCGGCCACGAGCGCGCTTTGCAGCTGCGTACCCGCCGACAGCTCGAGCACCGAGCCAGCCGTGAGCTCGTGCTTGGGACGGCCGTCGCCCGTCACCTCGACCTTGCCCTCGGTCACTTTGACGACGAGCTTTTCGGTGCGCGGATTCCAGCTCACCCGAAAGCGTGTGCCCGTGACGTGGACGACGAATGGACCGGCCGCGACCTGCCAGCGCGAAGCGTCGCGGTGCACGACGTGCGCGTCCAGGTGACCGCGCTCGAGTGTGAGGTGCGCGCCTTCGGCCGAGACTTGCATGACGCGCGTCGTGGTGTGCGGAGCCGCCACCACGCTCGAGCCGTCCGAGAAGCGCAGGCTCTGCTCGGAGTCGCGCGCCGTGACCCAATCGTCGACGTGGCCGGCGCGCTCTTCGATCCAAAAGCGTAGCGGTTCTTGCCGTGAGCCCGGCATGGCCCAGAACAGGACCGCCGCGGTGGCGAAGGCCGCGCAGCTGGCGGCCAAACCGTAGTGCCAGCGCGAACGTGGCGCTTTTGCCGTGCCAACGCGGGCCAGCAGCTGGCGTCGCGCGCGTGCCTCGACGGCGCGGTCGACCTCTTCGTGCCGCGCCAAATCTTCGCGCAAGCGCGCGCCCAGGGCTTGGAGGCTTTGGCTTTTCATGACGCTTCCTCGGCCGCCCAGCGGCTCAGCGCTTCATCTCTCTTGGCTTCAGCGTGAAAGCGCTTCTCCGCGCGCCCCAGCCGCCGCTTCAACGTCGACAGCGACGTCTCGCAGGCCTCCGCCATCTCGGCCAGATCGAGCCCCGACACGTAGCGCAACGAGAACACCAGGCGATCTTCGGCTTCCATGCCCTTCAGGATTCTGAAGGTGGCTTGCACGGCGTCGGACGCGTTCTCTTCCAACATGACGGCGGGCTGCGCTTCGAGCTCGTCGCCTTCGGGCCACAGCTTGAGCCACCAGCGCCGCGAGCTGCCGCGCAAGTGCTTGCGCGCGGTGCGCACCGTGACTTGGAACAGCCAGCTGCGCAGGGCGCCGGCTTCGCGCAGCGAGCGCACGGAAGTGAGCACGTTGATGAACACGTCTTGCACCAAGTCGGCCAGGTCGAGGCGCGGCCCCAGCGTGTGCAGCAAGATGCGCCGTACGTCGCCCACGTAGCGGTCGTACAGGGCGGCCATGGCCAGCTGGTTGCCGGCGCGCACGCCGGCCAGCAGCGCGCCGTCGTCCCCCAGGAACGTGACGCCGCGCGAGTCCTCGAGCCGAGGGCTCGCGGCAAGCTCGGGGGCGGAGCGGGGGGGCATCGTCAGATAGGTTCCCAGAGCCTTCCCAATCGGTCCACCGCGAGGCCAGAGCCGGCATTTTTCGGCTCAAAGCCCATTCTGGGGTAGCGTGCCGACGTGGACTTAGAGGCGCTCAGAGCAAGGCTCTCGGAGGCGTCGGCGCTTAGGCCGGTGGGGCGGGTCGTGGGTGTGACCGGCCTTTTGCTGCGGGTGTTGCTCCCGGGCGCGCGCATCTCGGACGTGCTGTTGATTCGTCGACGCGGCGAGCCGCTCTTGGCCGAGGTGGTGGGCTTTGCGCAGGGTGAGGCGCTGGCGGTGCCGCTCGGTGAGCCCGTGGGTGTCGGTCCCGACGACGTGGTCGAAGCGACTGGGCAAGCGCTGCAAGTCAGCGCTGGCGCCGCGCTGCTCGGTCGCGTGCTCGACGGTTTGGGCCGCCCCATCGACGGTCGCCCGGCGCCCGCCGGGCTCACGCCGGTGGCGGTCGATCGCGCGCCGCCGGCAGCGTTGTCACGCAGGCCCGTCAGCGCTTCGCTCGAAACCGGCGTGCGCGCCATCGATGGCCTGATCACTCTCGGCTTGGGGCAGCGCGTCGGTTTGTTCGCCGGGTCCGGTGTCGGCAAGAGCACGCTGCTCGGCGCCATTGCGCGCGGTGCCAGCGCCGACGTCGTGGTGGTGGCGCTGGTCGGCGAGCGCGGTCGCGAAGTCGGAGAATTTCTGGAGCAGTCGCTGGGTGAAGCAGGGCGCCGCCGCTCGGTCGTGGTCGTCGCCACCAGCGACGCACCACCCGTCGAACGCCTGCGAGCCGCGCAAGTGGCAACGGCGGTGGCCGAGCACTTTCGCGACCTCGGCAAGAGCGTGCTCCTGCTCGTCGACTCGATCACCCGCTTTGCGCGCGCCCAGCGCGAAATCGGCCTAGCCGCTGGAGAACCGCCCGCCCGCCGCGGCTACCCGCCCAGCGTGTTCACTCAGTTGCCGCGCCTGCTGGAGCGCAGCGGGCAGGGCGAAAAAGGCTCGATTACCGCCATCTATACGGTGCTGGTCGAAGGCTCCGACATGGACGAGCCGATCGCCGACGAAGTCCGCGGCATTTTGGACGGCCACATCGTGCTCGATCGCCGCCTCGCCGCCCGCGGTCACTACCCGGCCATCGACGTGCTCTCGTCACTCTCCCGGGTAATGCCAGCCGTCACCGGCAAGCCTCAACGCGCCGCCGCCCAACGCGCCCGCGCGCTCTTGGCAGCCTACGAAGAAAAGCGCGACCTGATCGCGCTCGGCGCCTACAGCAAAGGCACCGACGCGCGCCTGGACCAAGCCATCGCCGCCGCCCCCGACCTCGAACGCTTCCTGCGCCAAGACTCGGCAATCAGCGAGCCCGCCGCAACGACCCTCGAGTCACTGCGCAGCATCGCCGACAAGTATCCGGAACGTCGCTGAACGACGCCTGGCGGTGCGAGATTCACAGGAGGCGGGGAGGCGGGGAGGTCCGCGAGGGCGAGAACGCATTTTTGTCTTTGGAGGACCAAATCCAAAAACATTTCCCTCGAGGGTGAGAACGCGGACTCCAGCCTGCCCGCCGAGGGGCTGTGGGCTCGCGGGCGGCAGCGCGAACCCAAAAATTCTCGCTCGCGGACCTCCCCGCCTCCCCGCCTCCTGTGAAATTCTCGAGCCGTGAATTGCCGCTTGGGTGAGGCCCAGTTCCGTATGTTGCGGTGGCGCCCAGCTGGGCGCCTGAGATCGGCCTACCCCCGAAAGCCGTACGGATTTAGGCGTCGGCTTTGAGCTCTTGTTCGAGCTCTTGCAGCAGGCGCTTGGCGTTTTTCGACAGCTTTTTCGGCACCTGGACGGCGATCATGACGTGCAGATCGCCGCGGCCGCCGCGGTCGAGGCGTGGGGCGCCTTCGCCTTTGACGACGACGACGCTGCCCGGCTGGCAGCCGCCATCTACCTTCACCATCACTTCGCGCTCGTCGGGCAGCTTCAGCTTGGTGACCATGCCCAGCGACGCTTCGGCGAACGATAGCGTGAGGCGCGTGCCCAAGTCGTTGCCGTGACGCTCGAAGTGCGTGTCGGCTTCGACCTCGATGTCGACGTATAGATCGCCGGCGGGCGTGTTGGCGGGGCCGGGCATGCCTTGGCCCGGCACGCGCAAGCGTTGCTCGGAGTCGATACCGGCTGGCACGTTGACCAGCACCTTGCGCGTCTTTTGCACGGCGCCTTGGCCGCGGCAGGTTTCGCACGGCGCGGCGATCATTTGGCCGGTGCCGCGGCAGCGCGCGCACGGGCTGGAGAACATGATGAAGCCGCGCTGCGCCGTGACCTGACCTGCGCCGCGACACTGGCTGCACGTCTCCGGCTTGGTGCCCGCTTTGGCGCCGCTGCCGTGACACGTGTCGCACGCCACTGCGCCCTGCACCGACACCTCGTGCTTGCCGCCGGTGAGCGCTTGCGCGAGCGTGAGCGTCAGGTCGACCTTCACGTCTTGACCGCGCTCTTGGCGCCTACGGCGTCCACCGCCGCCACCGAACCCGCCGCCAGCGCCTCCGAAGAAGTCGGAGAACATGTCCTGGAAGTGACTCAGGATGTCGCCGACGCCGGCGTTGTTGAAATCGAACCCGCCGCCGCCCAGCCCCGCGTGCCCAAAGCGATCGTAGGCCGCGCGCTTCTCGCTATCCGAAAGGATGGAGTACGCCTCGGTCGCCTCTTTGAACTTGGCCTCGGCTTCGGGGTTGCCCTGGTTGCGATCGGGGTGATGCTTGAGCGCGGCTTGCCGATACGCCTTGCGAATGTCGTCATCGCCGGCTTCACGCGCGACTCCAAGAACCTCGTAATAGTCGCGCTTTTCACTCATGCTGTAAGCTCACGGACGACACCGAATCAGGGGGCAGGGACGCGGAAAACCGACGGAAGCTAAATCGAGTTAGCCGTCTGTCAATGGCGCTCGAGGCGGAAACGGCGCTGCGAGCGCTGAAAATTCGGCTCACGCTTCGGGGGTTTCGGAGGCACCGCCGCGCTTCACGGCGGCTTCCAGCGCCCAGCGCGTCGCTATCAAGTCGGCTTGGCTCTTGGCTAGCTTTTGGGCCAGCTCGGACTCGGCGGCCTTGCGGCGCGTCTCGGCGGCGCTGTCGGGTGAGGCGCCCGGCAACTGGCGCACCAGCTCTTTGCCGACGCGCTCGGCCTCGCGCAGGTCGCGCTCCAGCTTACGGATGTGCTCGCCGCGCTCGGCCAAGGTCTTTTCCAGGGCGCTCAAGTCGGCGGCGGCAGCCGCGGCCTCTTCAGCGGAGGGACCTTGCTTCAGCTTACCGGTTAGCTCGGTCAGCTTGCTGGCTTGCTCCTTGAGCTGCTGGTTCTTGTGCTCGAGCTCCTGGCGGAGCGCGAGCAGCTCGGCGTCGCGCGCGAACACGCGCGTCTCGGCTTCGCGCAGCTTGGCGTCGCGAGCTGCCAAGGCTTGCTTGTCGGCGGCCAGCGCTGCTTCGGCTTCGGTGAGCTTGCCGCGCAGCGCGCTGACACCTGCCAGGTTCGTCTCGGCTTCGGTGAGCTTGCCGCGCAGCGCGCTGAGGCCTTGGCGATCGCTGACCAGGCTGGTTTCGACCTCGGTGAGCTTGGCGCGCAGCTCGAGCGTTTCGGCGCGCGAGCGGCGCAGTGCTTCGGAGTCGTTGCTCACGGCGCCGGTGACGACGCTGCGGTAGGGCAGCTGCACGACCGCGAAGGCTTCGAGATCGACTGGCTGCTGCGACGCGACGGCGATGAACAGCTCGGGCTCTTCGGCTCCGGCCGGCAAGAACGCCGTGTCGAGCGACGGCTCGGGCGTGCCTTCGGGCGCAAAGTCGGCGATCACGTAGCCCACGAACGGGGCTTGTCCGAGCATGCGCACGTACTCGAACTCGGTTTTTACGGCGTCGTACAGCGCGTAGTAGTCGAGCGAGATGACACCGCTCGGGCGGTGCGGCAAGAGCGGCACGCGCGTCTCGGGGTTGAGCGACGCCAAGATGGCCACGCCGCGGGGCGTGAGCGCGCGGCGCAGCTTCTTCACCAGCGCGACCGGATCGGTGATGCCGGCGTCCTCGACGATGCACACGTCGAAAGCGCCTTCACGCAGCGCAAAGTGGCCGTCGGCCAGCGCGGAGAACGAGATCTCTTTCGCGCGGTTCTTGGCGGTGGCCTCGGCGACCCGCACCGGATCGGGATCGCAGACGTGGACTAGACGAGCGCCGCGCTCCAGCAGGCGCGCCGGCAGCGCCGAGACGGCAGGACCGACGAACAGCACGCGCCGTCCGCTGGCGACGGGCTCCGCGTAGGCGGCAAGGACGATGGCAGGCTCGATGGCAGACTCGGTGGCGCTCGACATGACGGGGCGCGCAGCCTAGCCAAGGAAGCGACGGCTGTCCCGTCCGCGCGGCCGATCCCGCAGGATCCCTCAATTCTCGGGCGTGGCGGAGGCGAAACTGTCGGCCGAGGCCGCGTGCCAGGCGCGCGCGAAGCTCTTGGGCAGGGTTTCGCCCAGCAGCGCGCCCTCTTTCAGGTACTCGTACATCTCGCCGTAGTGGTGCACCTCGGTGGGGCTGACGCGCCGCAAGATGTGCCAAGGCCGAAGCTCGGCCGGCGACGTCATGCCGCTGGCCGCGAGCAGCTCGACCAGCGCGTGCACCGTGTTGTGCTGGTAGTTCTTCACGCGCTCGGCCTTGTCGGAGACGACCAGGCCCGCGACCAGCGCTGGGTCTTGGGTGGCGACGCCCGTCGGACAGTCGTTGGTGTTGCACCTCTGCGCTTGAATGCAGCCTAGCGCGAACATCATGGCGCGCGCGCTGTTGCAGATGTCCGCTCCGATCGCGATCTTGTGCGCCAAGTCGAAGCCCGAGATCACGCGCCCGCTGGCGATGATGCGAATCTGCTTGCGCAGCCCCACCCCCACCAGCGCGTTGTGGATGAAAATGATGGCTTCGTCGAGCGGCGTGCCGAGCACGTTGGAGAACTCGAGCGGCGCCGCGCCGGTGCCGCCTTCTCCGCCGTCGATGGTGATGAAGTCGGGCGCGATACCCGTCGAGAGCATGGCCTTGCAGATGGCCAAGAACTCGCGTCGCTTGCCCAGGCACAGCTTGAAGCCGACGGGTTTGCCGTGTGAAAGCTCGCGTAGCCGCCCCAAGAATTGGCACAGCTCCACCGGCGTCTTGAAGGCAGTGTGCGTGGGCGGCGACAGCACGTCTTGCCCCATCGGCACGTGGCGAATCTCGGCGATCTCTCGGGTGACCTTGCGCGCCGGTAAAATGCCGCCGTGGCCCGGCTTGGCGCCTTGCGACAGCTTCAGCTCGATCATCTTGATCTGCGGCGTCTTGGCCTTGTCGGTAAAGCGAACGGGGTCGAAATTGCCGTGCTCGTCGCGGCAACCAAAGTAACCGGTGCCGATCTGCCAGCAGATGTCGCCGCCGCCTTCCAGGTGATACGACGACAGGCCGCCTTCTCCGGTGTTGTGGTAAAAACCGCCCAGCTTGGCGCCCCGATTGAGGGCCAAGATGGCGTTGCGGCTGAGCGCGCCGTAGCTCATGGCCGAGACGTTGAGCACCGCGGCGTCGTAGGGCTGCTTGCAGGCGTCGCCGCCGATGCGAATGCGTGGCGGCTCTTTTGACGGAATGAGCGCGCACAGCGAATGGTTCATCCATTCATAGCCAATCGCGTACACGTCTTCCTCGGTGCCGAAGGGAATGCTGTCGATCACGTTCTTGGCGCGTCGGTACACCAGCGAGCGCTGCTCGCGACTGAAGGGCCGCCCCGAGCTGTTCGACTCGACGAAATACTGCTGCAGCTCGGGGCGAATCGACTCGAACAGATAGCGGAGCCGCCCCACCACCGGAAAGTTACGGCGAATGGCGTGCTTGGTTTGCAGCATGTCGAGGGCGCCCAGAGCAAACAGCGTCAGCACCAGCGGCGACAACCAAATCGCGCCGGTCCAGACCGTATACAGGCCGCCCACCAGCGCCACGCCCGACGCCACCACAACGTAGAAAATTGCCCTCGGAGACATGACCCCCCATGTTACCCGCTAGGGCGACAAATGGTTTGCTGGGCTAACGAAGTACACGAATTAGTGACTTCGCGCGCCGCCGCGTGGGGGGCGGCTCGACCGAATGCACTCCGCCTTCGGCGCTCCCTCGCTCCGCTCGGGCCGTGGTCCTCCGTGGACTTCGTCCACGGAGGCTCACTTCGGCCGAGGGGGGCGGCGCGTGCCGCCCCCACCAGGAAAGGCGTAGAACGCAGTGGCTGCAAACGGATTGGTGTTCTACGGCTGCACGCAGGGCGAGGGGATTTTACAGGGGCTGCCGCAGTTCAGGGCCAGGGCGTAGCGCTCGACTTGTTCGGGCGTTTCGCGGCCCAGCCCGGTGCCGGCCAGGCACAGCATGATCGAGTCTTGCACCCCGATGGCCTCGGCTGGGTCGCTGCAATGCTTGTTCAGGCACTGCCCGTCTTTCATGCCGTGCAGAGGCGGACAGTCCCGGTCGCTATCGCAGCTGAGCGGACGGCAGTCGAACGGGTACTGCGGAGCTTCGCCCTCCTTCACGTCGCAAATCCCGACCAAGCGGCTGCCCAGCATGAGCGTCTGTGCCTGCTTGTCGATGCGCTGGGGGCCCGACTTTTGCGAGAACTTACAAGGAGTCTGAGCGTTGCAAGTTGCCTCGAACGTGCGACCCTCGGAGTCACGCACCATGCGGGGGCCGTCTTTGTTGCAGCCCGACGTCAGGCAGAGCACGGCCAAGGTGGACATTCGCGCGAGCGGGCTCAACATGGATCGGGCCGGAAGCTAGCATGATCCGCACTTTTTCGAGCTGGTTGTCGGAGTCGTTGTCGCCGCCCGTGGAGCTCGGCTTGCTCGCGTGCTCGATTGTGGCGGTGCTGGCCAGCGTCGTGCTGGTGCCGCGCTTTCTGGCGAGCTTGCCGCAGGACTATTTGCGCGGTTCGCGCGCGTCCGTTCACCATTCCATGCCGCTACGGCTCTTGCGCAACCTGCTGGGCGTCGTGCTCGTGCTGCTCGGCCTGGCCATGCTGGTGCTGCCTGGGCAGGGCCTGCTCACGCTGCTGGTCGGCCTGCTCTTGCTCGATTTTCCGGGTAAGCACCGGCTGGTGGTGCGCCTGCTCGGCAAGCCCAGCGTGCTCAAGCTGGTCAACAAGCTGCGCGCGCACCGCGGCAGCCCGCCGCTCGGGACTTAAGGCACCACGCGAGCAGAAACGCGAGCGCCGACGGCGCGAGCCAAATCGAGCTCAGCCGACTTTGGCGTGAGCAGATCACGATCATCCACGGAGGCCCGAAGTGAAGAAACTCGGCGAGGCCGAGCGCCGATCGCGGCCCAGTTCACGAAAGTCGCAAGGGCACTCGAGCGAAGCACGGAGGAGACCAAGAAAATCAAAGCTTCTTCTCGTAGAGGCGGTACGTTTTGTAGATCTTGCCGCCCATCAGCTTGATGCCGGTGTTGACGGGGCCGTTGTCTTCCAGCGTCCACGACAGCTCACCGCCTCTGAGGCCGAGGCGCTTTCCGGCCGCGTTCATCTTGGAATACAGGTAGGCGCTCAGGGCGGCGTACTTGCGGTGACCGCGAAACTTCTTCTTGATGCCTAGGATGATGAGCCGCGCCGTGTGAGGGCCGACCACCTTGAGGCGCCAAACGAGCTTGGGGAGCCCGAGCGGCCCCAGCTTGCCCTTCATGTCGGCGATCAGCTCGTTCAAGTTGGGCAAGGCCAGCGCCACGGCGGCCGGTTCACCATCGATTTCGGTGATGTACGAAAGCTCCGGGAAAGCGATCAGCTTGAGATCAGCCGCCATCTTCGACAGCTCGCGCTCCGTCTGCGCGACGAAGCCCCAGTTGTCGTTCCAGGCGTCGTTGTACACGTCCATGATGATGCGCAAGTCCGCATCCAGGTTCTTCATGTCGACGTGCCGCGACTTCACCTCGGGCATGGCCTCGATGGCGTCGTGCGCTTTCTTTACGCGCGGAGGTACGTCGCCCACCTGGTAGCTCCAGGCGTAGGCGTCCTTCAGCTTGCTGAAGCCGGCTTGCTCGATCAAACCGCCCTGGTAGGGGCGATGGTGCGGCATCATGATCATCGGCGGCGTGTCGAAGCCGTCGACCAAGCAGCCCATCTCGTCGTTGAGCGACAGCGACAGCGGGCCCCGAATGTGTTTCATGCCGCGCGCGCGCAGCCAGTTGCTGGCGGCGTCCAGAAGGGCCTTGGCGACCTCGGCGTCGTCGATCGTGTCCAAGAAGCCAAAGCTGCCGGTGGCGTCTTTGTAGCGAGCCAAGTGCTCGCGATCGACCTGCGCGGTGACGCGACCGACACACCAGCCGTTGCGATGCGCGGTGAAGATCACGCCGTCTGCGTGCTCGAAGAACGGGTTCTTGAGGCTGAGACGATCCTTCATCTCCATGTCCAGCGGGCGGACATATTTCGGATCTCCGCGGTAGACGTAGTCCACCACGTTCAAGAAATCATTCAGCTTCCCCCCGATCGGCGTCTCACGAATCTCGAGCGGCATGACGTGGTGCAGCTAACTGGCTCTGCGCCGCAGAGTCAATCAGCGGCTGGGGGCCGAGGAGTTAGGGGTTAGGGGTTAGTCAGCGGAGGGGCTAGGGAGGAAGCGACATACGGATGCTGCTCCGCTCCGGCCCTCACCCCTGCGTGTAGCGCGCACGACGCCGTGGCAGCAGCTCACACTCCGCCCCCGCGCCCCCTAAATCCCTCCGCCGACTATCCCCTCACCCCTCACCCCTAACCCCTCAAATGACGCCATACTTCTTGCCAACCTTGGCGAAAGCCTCCAGGGCGCGGTCCAACTGGTGCCGCTCATGAGTCGCCATGTAGCTCGTACGTAGCATCGCGCTCTTGGGCGGCACGCCGGGGGAGATGAACGGGTTGGTGTACACGCCGTGCTCCTCGAGCAGGTCGCGCCACATCATGATCGTGCGCAAATCTTGGCGGATGTAGATGGGGATGACCGCGGTTTGCGTGTGCCCCAGCTCGAAGCCGAGCTTCTTCAGCTCGTCGCGCATGTAGGTGAAATTCTCGCGCAGCTTGTCGATACGCCAGGTCTCTTCTTGCATGACCTCGAGCGCGGCCATGGCGGCGGCGACCTGCGGGGGCGCGGCGCTGGCGGCGAACATGAAGCTGGGCGCGAAATGCCGAATGTAGTCGAGCACCTTGCGCTCGCCGACCAAGAACCCGCCAATGCTGGCCAGCGACTTGGAGAACGTGCCGCCGATCAGATCGACCTGATTTTCCAAGCCGAAGCTGTGCGCGGTGCCGCGGCCGCCGGGGCCGATCACGCCGACGGCGTGCGCGTCGTCGACGAGCAGGCGCGCGCCGTGCTTCTTCACGATCGGCACGAGCTCGTCGAGCTTGGCGATTTCGCCTTCTGCGCTGAACACGCCATCGGTGATGACGAAGGCGCCGTCGCCCGCTTCCAGCTTCTCCAGCGCTCGATCCAGCGACTCGGCGTCGTTGTGCTTGTAGCGCACCAGCTTGGCGCCGGCGGCTTGGCCCAAGCGCACGCCGTCGTACAGAGATGCGTGCACGTTGCGGTCGATGAACGCCACGCTTTGCTTGTTGCTGAGCAAGGCGGCACAGGTCGCCAGGTTCACCTGGTAGCCGGTGGTGAACACCAGCGCCGACTCTTTGCCCATGAAGGCTGCGAACTTGGCTTCCAGCTCTTCGTGCAGCTTCATCGAGCCGTTGACCAAGCGCGAGCCGGTCATGCTGGTACCGAAGCGCTCGATGGCGGCGACGGCGGCTTCGCGCACCTTGGGGTGCTTGGTCAGGCCGAGGTAGTTGTTCGAGCCGAACATCAACACGCGCTTGCCGTTGATCTCCGCTTCGGGCCCGTCGTTGAAGTCGAGCGGGCGGAAGAAGGGGTAGATGCCCATCTTGCGCGCGTTGTCCGCGGCCATGAACTTGAAGGCCTTGTCGAATACGTCCTTGCCGCCGATGCTGGCCAGCGACGTGCGCTCCTTCATCGACTCGTCCATGTCGGTCGAGCCCGACGTCACGTCGGCTTTGGCGGGGGCAGCGGCGTGGCCGTTGCTGGCCCCGTTGCTCTTGGCGGTAGCGGGCGCGCTGGTGCCGATGTTCTCGTCGAGCGCAGGATCCACGTTGGGCAGCTCGTGACCGTTCTTGAGCACGGTCCAGGCCGCCTTCAGGCGACCGCGCGCGTCCAGTAAGCCTTCGGTCGCCTTCATCACGCGATCGTCCGAGACCCACCGCATCACGGCCGGGCTGAGGAGTGCTTGCTTGCCCTTGTCGAAGAGCGTTTGACGAAGACCCATGGTGCCGGGTTCCTACGAGAGAAGTCAGGCAACGTCAACCGGCGGCCACGGATCGACGCCCGGCTCCGTAAGCTGAATTTCCTGCAGCACCAGGCCTTCCGGAGGGGCGGTGATGCCCAGATCTTTACGCAGTCCGCTCTTCAGCGCGCGCGCGAAGGCGTCAGCAGGCAAGTGGCCGCGACCGATGTCGACCAATGTTCCCGCGATGATGCGCAGCATGTTGTAGAGGAACTTGTTGCCCGTCACCGTAAGCTCGGTGATGCGCGAATCCTGCGCCGCAGGGCCGAGCGAGATGCGAAACAGGTGTCGCACCGTCTCTTCGCGCGTGTCCGCTGAGCCACGAAAAGCTCGAAAGTCGTGCTCTCCCTGGATCATCGCGGCCGCCTCGCGCATCAGCAGGTGGTTCAACCTGTAGGGTACGCGCCAGGCGAATTGGTCGATCAGTGGATCGCGCGTGCGGCTCTCGAGGATGCGATAGACGTAGGTCTTGTTCAGCACGAGGCGGCGCGGCTCGAAGCGCGGTGGCGTGCGAGCGGCGCGCGCTACCGCGATCTCGCGCGGCAGCTCGCGGTTGAGCGCCAGCACCCAGCCACGCGGGTCGATGTCTTTGGTCGAGTCGAACGCTACGAGCTGGCCCTTGGCGTGAACGCCGGCGTCCGTGCGGCTCACGCCGCGCGTGCTGCTGGCTTTGGGATCGACGCAGGCGATGGCGCCTTCGAGCTCGCCGGCGATGGTGCGACCGTTGGTCTGCTTGGCGTAACCGCAGAACGGCGCGCCGTCGTACGTCACGGTTAGCAGCACACCGTGCAGGTCGGTCTCGGGCGCTGCGCCGGCCCGGCGCGCTTCGCCTCCGAGCGCCGCTTCCGGCGCGGTCACTACTGAGCGCCGCCGGCCCCGCCGGCTCCGCCAGCTCCGGCGTCTGCCGTGGGCGCACCGCCGCTGCTGCCCTTGCCGCCGCTCGAGGTGCCACCGGCCGCGGTACCTGCCGTCGTGTTGCTGCCAATGGAGCTGATGCCGTGACCCACGTCGGTGGTGCACGGGTTCTCGTCTTCACGAGCCCCACCGGTTTGGATGTCGTAGATGGCCAGTGGCGGATCGAGGCAGGTGGCAGGCGCCGTCTTGCCTTCTTCTTCACACGCCGAAAGGGCCGTGAGCGAACCCACCAGCAACGCACCCAGGGCGACGTTCACCCGAACAGAAGAGGCGCGGTAGAGGCTCATCGCTTGGGCATGAATCTGAGCGGAACATTGACCTCAGCGCAACCCCCTTCTGGCGCCGGGAACGTCGCGCCCATGAAGCGGTTGACCACGCAATTGCTCACGCCGGGGTCGTGGAGGCCGTCGGCGACGACGCGCGCGCTGCAGACCTGACCGCCCGCGCCGACTTTGACGCCAATGGTCAAAGTGCCTTCCAAGGTAGCGTTACTGCTGAGGGCCTTTTCGTAGCAGCTGCGCGACTGACCGGCGCGGCCGGAGAGCGCAGAGCTCAACGCAGCGCTGGGCGAGCCCGTGCAGACCTGGGAGCAGGGGTTGGGGCCGGTGCTGCCGACCTTCTTCGGCCCCTTGTCCTCCGGCTTCGCCGATTCTTCGGGAGGCGGGGGAGGCGGGGGAGGCGGCGGCGGCGAATCGAGCACCGGTTCGGCAGTCGTGGCGACCGCGACGGGTGTCTTCTCCTTGGGGGCCTCACCGCTGGAGGTGACCTTCCAAACAATCAAGCCTCCAATGAGGAGGAGCATGAGGACGGCAGCGATGATGATGGGGCCGCTGCCGCTCTTGGGCGGCGGCGGGGTGGTCTCAGCCATGTTGGCTCTCTCCAAGAAATTCGGGGCGTGGCGGACTATAGCCACCCCCTAGGCGGCACGCGAGACTTTCGGCTTAAGGGATTAGGCGCCCGGGTGGCCCCGGTCACTCGAGGGCGGCGGGTCGTCAGGTGCACCCTGCGACGAGGCTTGGTCCCCGGACCGGTCCGGAGCTTCGGCCGGTTCGAATAAACTCACGGCTGTATCGCCCCAGCGGCGCTCGTCGTACCTGCGGAGCCGGCTGGCTCCTTCTGGCAGTGGTGGTGGGTCCTTGGCGGCGTGCTCGAGGACGACGCGGGCGTCGGGCGCAAAAAGGCCTGCTGCCGCGAGCGCTTCGAGCCCGTGCCAGGCGGCAAGCACATCTCTCCAGGGTGGATCGCACAGCACCAAGTCGAAGGGACCGTGGCGGCGCAGTTGCGCGAGCGCGCCCTCGACGCGCAGGGGCAGCACCTCTGCAGTGTCGCTGAGGCCGAGCTTGGTCAAATTTTCACGCAGGCACGCCAGCGCGGGGCGCGCGGATTCGACGAACACCGCCGAACGCGCGCCGCGCGACAGCGCTTCGATGCCGAGCGCGCCGCTGCCGGAGTACAGATCGAGCACGCGCGCGTCCGAGACGTCCGCCAAAATCGAGAACAACGCTTCCTTCACACGCGCGCCCGTGGGGCGGGTCGCGTCACCGTCGGGCGCCTTCAAGGCACGACCACGCAGCCGCCCCGCGACTACTCGCATGCTCTCTGCTTTCTCGCTCTACTCAATCCTCGTCACTCCTCACGTCGTCTCGATCTTGCTCCACATTTGGCGCCGCATGCGCTGCCGTTGCCGATCTTTCCCGGTGATGACCCGCGCGGCGCTCCAAGCGGCCACAAGCTCACCTTCTTGACCGAGCCCGGGCAGCACGGTCTTGCCGACCAAGTACGTGCCCGGGACGGGACCGCGCACCGGCTCACCCGAGAGCTCGAGGTAACCGGCTGGTTCGACACTCCACAGTCGCTCCATGGCTTCGACGCCTGCAGCGGCGCCGTGCAGGTGCGCTCGTTCGACCTCGCGCCGCGCGCCGTTTCTGAAGTCCCAGAGCGGCAAGCCGTCGTGGGCGGAGTCGACCAGGAGCAGCGAGCGATCCAAGAACGGCAAGTGCTCGCGCAGCGTGCCGAGCACGGCGTCGCGGGCTTCGAGCACGGTGAGGGCGCCGCGAGCGGGAAGCAGGGCCTCGGCGATCAGCAGGGTGCCGTTCGGGTCCGCGTCGTCCGGATCGAGCGCGCGCGGCGAAAGCCGTGACAAGCGCAGCGGCGGCGAGCGCGGATCGCGCTTGGCGTAGCGCTCGGGCACCACGAACGACTCCGCCGGTAGCGCGTCGGGCAAGCCCTCCGTCTTGACGCGCAGGCTGACCACGAAGCGCGACGCTGCGGCGCGCAGCTGCGGCCAGTCGCTTTGCGCGTACTTGGTCACGCCTTCGCCGCCCGAAAGCTCCGCCACGGCTTCGCCCGATTGGTCGGACACCACAGCCGACGAGCCCGTCGCTTCGCCTTCGCCGTCTTCGATCACTCCCACGGCGCTGCCGCGGCGCACGACGATCGAAGCGGCGCGGCGATCGAGCGCTACCGTGCCGCCGTGCGCTTCGATGCGCTCGATCAGAAAATCGGTCAGCTCTTGCTCGCTTTGAACCAGCGCGCTCACGCCGCGCGTCCACGCGCCGTGCAGACGCGCCAAGCTGAACGGAGGCAAGCGATCGGCGGGCAACGCCAGGTGCGTGGCGAACGAAGCCGGCAAGAGCAGCAAATCTCGAAACGGATGCCCGCTCGGGAACTTGCTGAGCAGGTCGGCGCTGCGGTCGGCTTTGACGTACGGCAAATTGGCCGATACGCGGCCGGTTTCGAAGCGCTCCCACCACGACCCGGGGGGCCACACGGCGTCTTTCTCGAAGGCCAGGTCGGCGGTCGCGTTCACCTGCGCCACGGTCGTGTAAAGCTCGTCCACCAGCTGGCGCACTTCCGGGAACTCGCGCTCGATCTCGCGCACGAACAGCTCCATGTCGGGCGGCACTTCGAGCCGGCGACCGGGCGAGAGCCAGCCGAACATCGGATCGAGCGCCTGCATGCGACGACGGAACTGCTGGCTCTGCGCCAGCTCGTGCAAGACGCGCTTGAACACCGGTGATGAGCCGGCCAAGAAAGTGAACGGCCGGCGCGACAGCACGCGTTGATCGTAGCGGTACAGCTGGCCGCGCTGCCCCTGACCCAGCACCAGCACGCGAAAGTCTCGCCGCGCGAGCAAGGCCGCGCACGTCAGCGCGCCGAGCGAACGGCCCAGCACAATCACGTCATAGTGCCGCGAAGTCACCGCCAGCTCATAGCACGGGGATGGCTGCCAAATCGCAGCCCGAATCGCAGAAGCTTCTGTAGCGGACCCAGGCTGCCATTTGCGGCGAGAGCGAGATAACAGGGAGGCGGGGAGACGGGGAGGTCCGCGAGGGCGAGACCGCATTTTTTGATTCGGAGGACCGAATCAAAAAATATTTCCCTCGAGGGTCGAGAGCGAAAGTGAACGACGTGGTTTTCAGGTACACGGGCGGCAGCGCGAAACCCAAAAATCTTGGCTCGCGGACCTCCCCGCCTCCCCGCCTCCCTGTGAATCTCGAAGGTACTCGCGATGAGTTACCGGAACAGCAGCAGCCCGAGGCGCTGCTAGCTTGCGTCGCGGCTTGGCGAAAATGGCGAAAGGTCGAGCGGCGGCTTTTCGCCCAGCACGCAGCGCGCCACGATTTGCGCCGAAATGGGCGCTAGCAGAATGCCGTTTCGGTAGTGCCCACTCATCATGATCAGGCCGGGTGTGGCGCTGGGCCCGAGCAACGGCAGCTCGTCCGCAGTGTAAGGGCGAAAGCTCGACCAGCTGGCGCTCAGCTCGGCTTCGGCCAACGCGGGCACTAGACGAATGGCCGCGCTCAGCAGCTTGGCCACCGCGCCCGCCGTTACCTCACGGCGAAAGCCCACGAACTCGAGCGTGGAGCCGATCAGAAGCCGCCCGTCGGCGCGTGGCACCAAGTAACAACCAGGGCCGAACACGATCGACTGCAAGAGCGGCGAGCTCGTCTTCAGCTCGACGATTTGACCGCGCGCCGGCACGACGCGCGGTGTCTTGCTCTCGCTGCTCGTGAGCAGGCTGGTCCAGCTGCCGGCGGCCAGCACGACGTGGCTGCCCGGCACCAAGCTGCCGTCGTCGAGCTCGACGCCCACGGCGCGCCCGCCCCGTTCGGCGACGCGTTTCACGAACGAGCCCGTGCGAAACACCGCGCCGCGCTTCTCGGCGGCGATGCGCAGCGCCGACAGTAGCGCGCGCGGATCGAGCGTCGCGTCGGCTTCGAACCACAGCCCGCCTGCCAGCTCGCTCGACAGCGCTGGCTCGCGAGCGAGCACGGCGGTTCGGCTCAGCTTGGCGAGCGGGAGCCCCGCGCGACCCTGCCAGGCGACCTCGCGCCCCAGCCGCGTGACGTCATTTTGCGTGTACGCCACCTTCAGCACGCCCGAGCGCCGGTAGCCGATCGAGACGCCCGAAACCTGCTCCAAGTCTTTGACCAGCGCCGGGTAAAGCTTGCTGCTGAGCAGGCTCAAGTCGGTCATCGGACCGGGATGGTGAGACTCGATCTGGGCGCCCAAGATGCCGGCCGCAGCGCTCGAAGCTTCTGCGCCCGGCACCGCGCGTTCCAGCACCGTGACTTGCACGCCTCGCCGCGAAAGCTCGTGGGCGGCGGCGCAGCCCATCACACCCCCGCCGATGATCACGACCGAGGGAGCTTTTTTGTTCGAGGCTTTGGCCTGAGGGCGCGGCATGCCGGAGGCTCTTGTTTCAACCGCTGGCGGGACGCAAGAGGCGACGCAGCCCGACCAAGTTGAAGCCCGCGAAGCCCAGCAGCAGCGCGCCGACGCCCAGCGTCCAGCGCGTGGTGGCGGGGCCCTCGCCGTCGATCAACAGCCAAGCGTTGTTCGGCAACGGCGGGCGACCGGCTTCGGCGATGGCGCCGCCGAGCTGCGACAGCCGCACGCCGCCGTGGCTCGCCGGCACCAGCCGCCCCACGAACGAGGTCGGCGGGACGAAGCGCTTGTGCTCCGGATCGTCGTCGTCGGCCGGGACTCGGACTTGGACCCAGAGGTTCTGCGTGCCGCTCACGCGCGACAGGCGATACGAGTCGGCTTCCAGCGGGCGGCGGTAGGCGATGGCGCCTTGCACCTCGAGCTCACCTTCTCCTTGCACCCAGGTGTTCTCGTCGTGAGCTTGTGGCTGCAGCCGTGCCAGCTCGCCGACAGGGCGGGGCGCCTGGGTCGATAGCGAAAAGAGCAGCTCGCCTTTCAGAGCGAGGGTGAGCGCCAACGAGGCCAGCAGCGTCACGCTCATCACCACCAGCGTGAGCTTGCGCCACGGGCGTCGGGGCGGGGGCAGAGCCTCCAAATCGGCGTCGGGTTGTTCGCTCATCGGTGCCCAAAAGCAGACACGGCGTTTTCCCGCTTGTTCCGCCCGACGTCAAAGTCGCAGCGACGTTCGGCGGGGCCCCGAAGCCCCCATCGGGGAGGCAGCCGAGGCAGAGGGGGTAGCCCTACTTAGCTAAGTGCACGTAATAAAAAGAGTTTCTAGAATCTAGCTCAACTTTGGCGGCAAAGGTGGATTAGTCTGTGAGGTCGCCATGGCTGTCGCTAGCAAGAAGATCCTGTGCCCGTCGTGCGGCTTCTCGAACACCGCGCCGCTCGCGAACAATCGCTGCGTTTCGTGCGGTGCGAAAATCGAAGACCTCAAGCGCACCCTCACGCGGCAAGAGGAGCTCGAGCGACGCTACCAGCAAGAAGGCTTCAGCCTGACCTGGTTCGGCGTGTCCATTGGCATCATCGCGGTCATGACCGCGGCGCTGGTGATGGGGCTGCCCATGGTGGTGCCGCTGTTCGACTTCGAAGGCTCGGCCGGTATGATGGTCGCCATCCCGGTTTGGTTCTTGGGTGGCATGCTGATCGGCCTGGTGTCGCCGGGCCGCACGTTCATCGAGCCGATGGTGGCCGTGTTCTTGGTGGCGCTGCCGACGGCGTTCTTGCTGCACGCTGGCCAAACCGTGAAGACGATGCCCGCGTTCATGTACGCGCTGATGTCGTTCTTGGGCGTGGTGTTCACGCTGATCGGTTCGTACATCGGCGAGCGGATCCAAATGGGCCCGCCTCCGAAGCAAGCCGAGTGAGCCGCCCGTCGCTGGCGCTCGGCGCGCTCGCGTTGCCGTGGTGCTTGCTGGCGTGTCCCTCGCACGACGCCGAGCTCAAGGCCAGCGCTGACCAAGTTGCGCGCGCCATCGAGGCCGTGCGCAACGCTCCGAACGACGCCAAGCGCGCGCCGCTCGACGCGCTCGGCAAGACTGCGTGCGCGAGCCCCGCGGTGTGCGCTGTCCGCGACGCCTGCGCCAAGGCTTACACGCTGCACGTCGAGGCAGTCGAGCTCACACAAATGGCGAAGATCGCCATGGCCGAGGGCAAGACGCCCCGCGCCAGTAAGCTCGCCATCTCGGCTCAGGAGCAGCTCAGCCTCGCCAAAGCCCCGGTCGATGACTGCGTGCAGCGCGAAGGCGAGCTGCGGCACCGCTTCAAGCTGTAGCGCGCTGCCCAAAGGTCGCGTCGCAATGGCAAACTCTGCCCTCGCTGGCAGCGCTGACGATGCGGCGACGCGTAACACCGCTGGGTAAAGATCCCTTCACTTGCGCGCACTGGCAGTGAGGTTGCTCCGAGGCAGAAGCGCACTACGCTGGTCGGGCTCGTTAGCAAGGCGAGCTCGCTCCACGGAGAACTCGCGTGAAGAAACCCGGACGATGGCTGCTCGCCGCAGCGACAGTAGCGCTTGGCTGCGGGTCCGCGACCAACGCGCCCAGCTCTGCTTCGAGTGCAGGTGCAACGAGCGCCGCCGGCAGCCCTTCGCAGCCCGTTGCAGGTAGCCCGAGCGCTGCTGGGAGCACCGCCAGCGCTGGCGCCGCCGGAGGCGCCGTCGGAGGCGGAGCCGGGGCCGACGCCACGGGGGGCAGCAGACCTGTCTACACAGGGCCAGGCTTTGCGCCGACCAACGTGACGCTGCAAGACGCGCGGGCAGCCTACGAGGCGTGGAAGGCCGCGCACCTCGAAGACTGCACCGGCGGTGTTTGGCGCGTGCGTTGGGAGACCACCAAGCTCGACGCCTCGGTGTCCGAAGGCATCGGCTACGGCATGCTGCTCACCGTGAGCCACGACGATCGCGCGGCCTTCGACGGGCTCGCGGCGTACGCCACCAAGATGAACGACGCCAACGGCTTGATGCACTGGTTGCGCTACGGCTGCGACGCGCACTACGACACCAAGTA
>DATAKF010000262.1:0-15406 GCA_036261775.1 Polyangiaceae bacterium
AATTCGAGGGCTCCAGCCCGTGGCATGACGCTGTCCAAATTGCGACTAATCCACGCCTAGGCACGTGACTCAGTCGCAATTTGGACAGCGTCAGGGCGCCCAATGTGGCCTTTGAAATCATTGAGGAAAGGGTGTCGCAAAGGCGACTTCGTTCGACACTGAGCAAGGGCTCCCCGCGACTCGCATCACCCGCAACGGCCCACGACCGCCAACGACCGCCACGAACGCTTCTGCGATTCGGGCTGCATTTCGGCAGCCCCACCGAGATGCGATGAATCCGAAGCCGCCTCCCGGCCTCCCTGTTTTCTCGCTCGCGCTTACTACGCGGCGGCCGAGCTGCCTTCGCTGCGCAAATCGGTCAAGATTGCGTCCACGTTCTTCTTGGCGTCACCGAACAACATGCGCGTGCCCTCTTTGAAGAAGAGCGGATTTTCGACGCCAGCGTAACCTGAGGCCATGCTGCGCTTCATGACGACGGTCGTCTTGGCCTTCCACACCTCGAGCACGGGCATGCCGTAGATGGGGCTGGACGTGTCGTCGAGCGCGCCGGGGTTGACGATGTCGTTGGCGCCGATGACCAAAACGACGTCTGTTTCTGGGAAGTCTTCGTTGATTTCGTCCATTTCGAGGACGATGTCGTAAGGCACCTTGGCCTCGGCCAAGAGCACGTTCATGTGACCGGGCAAACGGCCCGCCACCGGATGGATGGCGAAGCGCACGCGCGCGCCACGCTTGCGCAAGAGCTCGGCGATCTCGAACAGTGGATACTGAGCGTGCGCGACGGCCATGCCGTATCCCGGCACCACCACCACGTTCTTGGCGGAGCGCAAGAGGACTGCTGTATCGTTCGAGGTAATGCTGGTGACCTCTCCTTCGGGCTCGCCTGCAGCCTTGGCCGGCTTGCTGCCTTCGTCGGCGCCAAAACCACCGAAGATGACGCTGAGGAACGAGCGGTTCATGGCCTTGCACATGATGTAGCTCAGGATGGCGCCGCTCGAGCCCACCAGCGCGCCGGTGATGATCAAGAGATCGTTGCTGAGCATGAAGCCGGCGGCGGCGGCGGCCCAGCCGGAGTAGCTATTGAGCATCGACACCACGACGGGCATGTCGGCCCCGCCGATGGCCATGACGATGTGAATGCCGATGAAGCCGGCGATGCCGGTCATGATGAGCAGCGGCGGCAAGCCTTCGTGGACCGGCACCCCGACGAAGCGCAGCGCGAGCACGACGCACACCGCCAAGAGACCGGCGTTCAGGGCGTGTCGACCGGGTAACAGCAAGGGCTTGCTGCGGATGGTGCCGCGCAGCTTGAAGAACGCGATGATGGATCCGGTAAACGTGAGCGCGCCGACGAAAATGCCGACGAATATCTCGATTTCGTGCAGCAGCGCCTCAGTTGGCGAGGGCGCGGCGTGACCGCCGAGGTAGCTGGCGACGCCAACCAAAACCGCCGCCAGGCCGACGAAGCTGTGCAGCACTGCCACCAGCTCCGGCATGGCCGTCATCTCGACGCGCGACGCCAGGAGCGCCCCAATGCCCGCGCCCACCGCGATGGCGGCCGCCAACAGCCCAAAGCTCGAGACGTGGCCGAGCGCCGTGATGGCCACGGCCAGCAGCATGCCCACGATGCCAAAGCCGTTGCCGCGCCGCGCCGTGACCTGCGTGCTCAGGCCGCCAAGGCTCAAGATGAAGAGCACGCCGGCGACTAGGTAGGAGACCGTGATGAGACTTGCGGGGATGGTCATGGTTGGTCGCTCGCCCTACCGCTGAAACATTTTCAACATACGCTGAGTGACCAAGAAACCACCGGCAATGTTGATGGTCGCGATCAGCACCGCGATGGCTGAAAGAATGGTGACCGGTGACTGCACGGGTCCTGAGATCTGCAGCATGCCGCCGACCAAGATGATGCCGCTGACCGCGTTGGTGACGCTCATGAGCGGCGTGTGCAGCGCAGGCGTTACGTTCCACACCACTTGCCAGCCGATGAAGCAAGCGAGCACGAACACCGTGAGGTGGCCGACGAACACGGGCGGCGCAAACGCGCCCGCTAGCAGCAAAATGCCGAGCGTGACTGCGATGACGGACAGGGAAGCTCCGGTACTTTCGTGGGCTTTCCTGGGCGGCGGCGGCGGCACGCTGGGCGCGCGCTCTTTGCGTTCGACCGGCTTGGGCGCTTCCTTACGAGGCGGCGGCCAGAGCAGCTCGCCGTCCCGCAGCACGATCGCGCCGCGCACGACCTCGTCCTCCAAGTCGATGTGAAAGCTCTTGGCGCCGCCCATGTCGGCCAAGAGGTGCGTGAGGTTGGAGCCGTACAGCTGGCTGGCCGTCGGCGCCAGACGGCTGGGCAAGTCGACGTAGCCGATGACGGTAACACCGTGCTGCTCGATGACTTGGCCCGGTTGAGTGAGTGAGCAGTTACCGCCCGACTCGGCCGCCATGTCGACGATGACCGAGCCTTGGCGCATGGCCTTCACCATGTCTTCGGTGATCAGCACCGGCGCCGGCTTGCCGGGAATGAGCGCCGTCGTGATGATGATGTCGACGTCTTTGGCTTGCTCCAAGAACAGCGCCATCTCGGCGGCGATGAACTCTTTGCTCATCTCCTTGGCGTAGCCACCAGTACCGCTGCCGTCCTCGGTCAAACTGACGGTCAGGAACTCGGCGCCCATGCTCTGCACTTGCTCACGCACCTCGGCCCGCGTATCGAACGCGCGCACGATGGCACCCAAGCCGCGCGCCGCGCCGATCGCGGCCAAGCCGGCCACGCCGGCGCCAATCACCAGCACCTTGGCGGGCGGCACCTTGCCCGCCGCCGTCATTTGCCCGGTGAAGAAGCGGCCGTAAAAGCTGGCCGCTTCGATGACCGCGCGGTTCCCGGCGATGTTGGCCATCGAGCTCAAAGCGTCCATCTTTTGGGCGCGCGTGATGCGCGGCACCTGATCGATGGCGAGCACGGTGGCCTTGCGCTTGGCCAGCCGCTCGACGAGCTCTTGGTTCTTGGCGGGGAAGATGAAGCTGATGAGCTTGCCGCCTTCACGCAGCAGATCGGCTTCGTGCTCGTTCAAGTCGGGGTTGTGCTCGGGTGGCTGCACCTTGAGCACCAAGTCCGTTTCTTGCCAGATCTGCTTGGTGGAGTCGGCAACGGCCGCGCCCTGCGCGACATAGTCGGCATCGCGAAACGACGCGCCCAGGCCCGCGTCTTTTTCAACCAGGACGTCGAAGCCTAGCTTGATCAACCGCCCGACGGTCTCGGGGGTTGCTGCTACGCGCCGCTCGCCTCGCCTAACTTCTTTCGGAACGCCTACCTTCATGGCTTCTCGATCAGCTAGTCACGTGCCTCGGGCCAACCTCGAAACACAGCCCCAGCTGCGCTCCTCGATCAGGCGGCAAGCGTGCCACAGCGGATCCGCCAAGTACAGGCCCGCCTACTGCGCCTTCGCTGCGGATTTCGTGGCGTTTCTGCCAGGCCGCGCTCGCCGCGCAGCTTACTTGGTCGCGTGGCGCGGGGTCAGTAAGCAACGCCGCAAGCGTCACGCGAAGGTGCTGCCGTCGTGCCCCCATAGGTGACCCTGGGCGTTGACGAACTCGATGTAGATGCGATGGGGAGCGACCGCGAGCGCAGCCGCGAGGCGCTTCGTCAACAGGGCGCTGAGGCGCTCGGTTTGGGCAGGCGTGAAGATGCCAATGTTCTTGAGCACGGCAAAGCAAGCAGGTTCGCTAGTGCCGCCGAACAGCAGCTCGGCGCCGCCTTCGAAGCCCACCATTACATAGCTCTCCGGCTTGCCGAGCTCGCGCGCCAACTCGGACGAAAGCTGCTGAAGAAGGCCGGCCGGAGCCACCGCAATCTTGGACGAGGTCTGGATTTGGAGGAGAGGCATGGTGCCCGGATGGTAATGCAACGAAACTCGCGGTTGCCGGACATTGTCGACAGCTAGGGACAGTCGGGAACGGCGCGATGACAACCGCAGGGATCTTCAAGGTGATGGCGGCGGCCCTCGCGTGGAGCGCGCTTTCGTGTGGCGAAACGGAGCACAACGACGCGCCGACGTTGCCAGTGCAAAGCCGTAGTGGCAGCGGCGGGCAAGCGGCGACAGCAGGCTCTGGCGCTACGCTGGGCGGCGAGGCTGCTGCAGGCGCAGGGGCAGCAGGCGGCGCCGGCAGCTCAGCGGGTTCGGGCGGTAGCGCAGCTTCGCCCAGCCTCATCGACGTGCCCGTCGAGCAGATCGTCAAGTCCTCCGGCTGTGGCAAGCCCTTCTTCGGACAGTCGACACCTGCCGTTCAGACGATCCAAACCATGGGCACCAAAGACCCCGATTGCGCAGCACGGATCGGCGGCAGCCCCCTCTGCGGTCCGTGGACTGCAACGCGCGAGTACTACGTCTTCATGCCGCAGAACTACGACCCCGAGAAGCCTTATCCTCTCGTGCTCCAGGCGCCCGGCTGCGGCGGCAACGGATATTCCGTACCCTCTCTCAACAACAACGTCGACAATTCGGTCATCCGCGTGGGCATCACACCGGGACCTAACTCCCTAGGGCACGGCACGAACCCCGACCAAGGCTGCTTCGATGACCACGAGGGCGACGACTCCATCGACTGGGTGTTGTACGAGCAGCTGTACGACAAGCTAGACGCCGAGCTTTGCTTCGATCGTCATCGAGTTTTCGCGGGCGGTTACGGCAGCGGTGGGTGGTTGGCGAACGAGCTGGGCTGCAAGTACGCGGGCGATCCGCAGCGTCCGATTCGCGGCGTCTTCCCGAACTACGGCGCGCTGCCGACCGACCCTCGCTACGTACCAACCTGCAGCAAAGCGCCGCTCGCGGGCTTTTGGATTCACGAAGCGACCTCGCAAGTCAACCCGTTCGAAAACGCCCAAGTTCCCATCGAGCGGGCCATGGCCGTGGATCACTGCGACGCAGGCACGAGCTACGACTCGGCGCCGTCCGAGGATTTTCCGATCGGCGGCGGCCAAAACCCCGGGCTCTGCAAGCGCCTCAGCGACTGCGATCCGCTTTACCCCTTGGTCGTTTGCGCACTGCCGAACGTAACGCGCAGCAGTAACGAAAACATCGTCAACCCCGGCTGGTCGACGTTTCTCGAGCTCTTCGAGAGCCCGCCCCTCGTCGCGCCTCAGTGAGCGCGCCAACGGGCCAAAAGTGCCGCAACTGCTGCTACGAAGTGCGCGAGCCCAACGGGCTCGCTGGATCGCGCTTGCCCGACCTTGGCACAATCAGATCACGATCCGCGAAAGAAGACCGGAGTGAACAAGACCCGGCGAGGCCGGGCGCGGATCTCGCATCCAGCCGCCGCAGTCGCGCGAGACACTCAACACACCCCAACCAAGCAGAAACCAAACCCGGCTTCTATTCCGCAGGAATAGAAGCCGGCAGCGTCTGCGAGACCTCTCTGACGGCCTCGAACTCGCGCTCGATGGCCAGCAAGGCGCGCGAACGCCCGGCATGCTTGGCGCGGTAAAGCGAGGCGTCAGCGGCGCGGATCAGCTCGTCGGCGTGAGAGCTGCCGAATTGATCGGTAGCGGCGACGCCGATGCTGATGCTGTGCGCGATGGCCGAGCCGTTGAACTGCGTGGGCGTCTCGCTCAGCGAGCGGCACAGGCGTTGGGCGACTGCCAGGCCAGTCTTGGCGTCGCATTCCGGCAAAACGGCGATGAATTCTTCGCCGCCCAGGCGACCCACCGAGTCGTAGGCGCGCACGCCCGCTTTCAGGCGACGCGCGGTTTCGCGTAGCACGGCGTCACCCGCGGCATGACCGTGCGTGTCGTTGATAGTCTTGAAGTGATCCAGGTCGCCCATCAACACGGACACAGGCGCGCCACGGCGTGACGCGCGCACCAGCTCTTTGGTCAGCTGCTCCAGCACCGCGCCGCGGTTGAGCAAGCCAGTGAGCGAGTCGTGCATGGCCTCGAAGCGCAAGCTCTCGCGCGCTTTGACCAGCTGCTCTTGCAGCTCGATCACGCGACGGCCGGCGCGCAGACGCACCTTCAGCTCGAGCGGGTTGCACGGCTTGACCAGGTAGTCGTCTGCGCCCGCGTCCAGACCGGCGATGATGTCGCTCTTGTCGTCCTTGGCGGTGAGCAGCACGATGTACACGTACGGCTCTTGAGGGCCGCTACGGATCGCCTTGCACACCTCGATGCCGTCCTTCTTCGGCATCACCCAGTCGACGACCAACAGCCTGAGCTCGTTGTCGTCTTTGAGCGCCTGCAGGGCGGACTCGCCGTCGCGCGCGAGCGTGACTTCGTAGCCCCAGCCCGCCAGCCAATGCTCGAGCATCGTCCGGGCAATAGGCTCGTCGTCGGCTAGCAATATCTTCATGCTTCAAGCCGCCTTGGACGAGTTTCGCCGAGTCCTTGAGCCGCCGCCATCTTCTCGCTCAGCAAGGAACAACGGCGGATTGGGCAAGGAGCTTAAGTCCCCGAACAACGGGGAGCTTAATCCCCGAAATGACGACAGATTCTGGCGGCTCCGCGGGGCGCGGCTGCTAGGCTCCGCATTCTCGTGCTGCGCGCACTTCGGGCCCTTCAGCTGTTTTGGACGATCATCGCATCCTATGCGCTGGTGTGGGTGTTTTCGCGCTACAGCTCGCCACGGGTGCGCAGCCGGCGCTTCGAGCGCGCTCACCGCAAGAACGCCGAGCGCCTGGCGACCGGCTTCATGGAGCTGCGTGGCGTGTTCATCAAGACCGGTCAGGTACTGAGCGTCACTGGGACATTCTTACCCACCGCGTACGGCGAGGCGCTGGCTCGACTGCAAGACAAGGTACCGCCGCGGCCGTTCAGCGAGATCGCTGGGCGCCTGGAAGAAGCGTTCGGAGCCGACGCGCTGTCATGCTTCCGCAGCTTCGACGAGACGCCCGTCGCAGCTGCGTCGCTCGCGCAGGTTCACCGAGCGACGGCGCTGGATGGTCGCGAGCTGGCGGTCAAGGTCCTGTACCCGGACATCGAGCGGCTGGTGCGCATCGACTTGGGCGTGCTGCGCTCGCTCTTGCCGGTCGTACGGCTGCTGCTGCCGGTTTCGCGCGTCGAGCGGGTGCTGGAGCAGCTCTCGGCCATGTTGGCGCGCGAGACCGACTACGTGCACGAGCGGGAAAATATCGAGCGGCTCCGCAAGATCTTCGCCGGCCGCACGGACGTCGTGGTGCCCGAGGTCGACGCGGAGCTGACGCGCGCGGGCGTGCTGTCGATGTCGTTCGAAGCGGGCGTGAAGATCAACGACCAGAGCGCGCTCAGCGGCATCGGCGTCGAGTCAGAGGCGGTGGCTCGGCTGCTGGTCGGCTGCTACTTCACGATGCTGTTTCAGCATCGCGTCTTCCACGCCGACCCGCACCCCGGAAACTTCTTGGTGCGGCGCACGCAGGGCTCGGGCCCACAGCTCGTAATCCTGGACTACGGCGCGGTCGAAGAGGTGACCGAGCGGCTGCAGGAAGGCATGAAGCGCGTCGTGATGGGCGTGATGAGCCGCAACGACGACGAGATCCTCCGCGGCCTCGAGCGTATGGGCTTCGTCGCCGAAGGCGGAGACCGCGAGCTGCTCGCGCGCGTGGGGCGCGAATACCTAGCAGTGCTGGGCTCCGTCAAAATCCAAGATTTTTCGAAGCTGGATCGCGAGCAGATGGAGAAGCTGTCCGGCTACGATCAGATGCGCGGCAAGCTGCGCCAGGTCATGAAGAGCGTGGAGTACCCGGAAGGCTACTTTTACGTCGAGCGAACGCTGGCGTTGCTGTTCGGCCTGGTCGGGCAATTGGCGCCCAAGCTCGGCTTGCCGGGCTTGGTCATGCCGTACGCGATGCAGGCGTTCGCGATGGGCGCAATCAAGCCGCCGGCCGCGCCGCCGCCTCCGAGCGCCGAAGGCGCCGCGTGAGGTCCGCAGGCGAAGGCGCGCGCGCTTTCGTCCTGGCGCTGCTGGCGTGCACGGCGTGCCATCCCGACGGTGCAGCGCGCTCGCGCACGGTCACCATTCGCAGCTGTCACTACCAGGTCGAGCTGAGTGCGAACGGACTCGCCCTGGTCGACGCCAAGTGTGAAGCCGACGGACCCGTCACGTTCAGGGTCGCCGAATCGAAAGTCGTCGCCAGCGTCAGCAGCCGCGTTCCGGGCCAAGCCGGTCAGTTCCGCAGCCCCAATCAACGGCTGAGCTACCGCGTGGATCTGGCCCAACTCGCCGGCGCTGGCCACGACTTCGATCGCGCGGCGCGCGTCGGGGCGTCGTTCATCGGCACCATGTCGAGCGTGCTGCTCGTGCCCGAGCCGCTCACGACCGAGATTCCCGTCACCGTGCAAGTCACGGCGCCGCCCGGAGTCGACGTCGCGGTCGGTCTGGCGCAGGGCAAATCGCCGCAGGGCTATCGGCTGATGGCGCACGAGATCCCGGTCGCCACCTATTTTGCGTTCGGCAAGCTCGAGCAGCGGACGCTCGACATCGACGGCGCGCGGCTCGAGGTAACGCGGCTCGACAGCTCGCTCGATCGCTCCTTCGACGAGCTCAACGCCTGGATCGCGAAGTCGGCCGACGCCGTACACGATTTTTACGGCGCCTTTCCGGTGCCGCGCGCAAGCGTCATGCTGCTGCCGGTTCCGGGTCGCGACGGCGTGGTGTTCGGAAAAGTCTTGCCCGAGAGCGAGCCGGCAGTCGCGCTGCTCGTGGGCCAGCATGCACCGACCAAGGCGCTGTACTCGGATTGGATCCTAGTGCACGAGCTGTTTCACCTGGGCTTCCCCAGCTTCTTCGACGAAGGCAAATGGCTCGATGAAGGGCTGGCCACGTACTACGAGCCCATCATCCGCGTGCGAGCCGGCCTCTACACCGAAGCCGAGCTTTGGAAAGAGCTCGCCGCCTCGATGCCGCAAGGCTTGCAGGCGTTCGAGCGGCAGGGGCTCGAACACGCGACGGACTTTCGCGGCATCTACTGGGGCGGCGCCATCGCGTGTCTGGTAGCCGACGTGGAAGCCCGCAAGCGAGACGTAAAGCGCGGGCTCGAGGTCGGGCTGCGCGCGCTGCGCGATTCTGGCGCGAACGCCTGCGAGGTCTGGTCGCTAGCCGACACCATCGGCACCATCGACAAAGCGCTCGGTGCGCCCACGCTGGCGCCCATCGCGGCGGCGCACGCGCGGCGCGGGAGCGCCTTCGACTTGCAGGCGCTCCTGCGTGACCTTGGCGTCTCCGTCAACGCGAACGGCAGCGTCAAGCTCTCCGACCACGCACCGCTCGCCGCCGTGCGACGCGCCATCACGGTTCCGCCCTGAGCCCGCCGTGACGCCAGCGGGCCCAGGCTTTTCAGCTCAGTTCGACCACGAGGCGACCTCGAGCTTGGTCAGCGACTCGCCCTGACAACCTGGCGTCGACATGCCGCCACCTGGCGTCGACATGGGCGGCTGAGGATTGGTCTGGCACGGCGGCTGCGTGACCGCGAACAACTCGACCTTGCCCGAAGCCACGCCGTCCACCAGCTGCGACTCGAAGCGCAACCGCAGCGCGTCGGAGCCGTCAGGCACCGTCACGTCCGTAAAACCGCTCTCTCCAACTTGATCGACGCCCAGATCCAGGTACGCCGAGGCGATCACTTGCCGATCCGTGCCACTACCTGTGACCACGACTCGACCCGCGTATTCGCCGTCGAGCCGACCGTCTTCGGTCTTGACCCCTATCGCGACAGGATAGGTGACGCCAGCGCCGCCGCCGATCTCGACAGGTAGGTCATTGACGCGGAAGCAACCGTCGCCCGTCGATTCGACCACGACCGTGAGCTTGCTCTCGCTACCGTCGAGCCACTTGAACGCAGCCGGCTCGGCGACAGCCACGGATGCCAACGAGTCCGCACCGGTTGCGCCGAGCGCAGTGCTCTCGAGCGGCATGTCCAAGCCTCCTCCGTCATCGAAGAGGGCCTCGCAAGCCGCGCTTTCGGGCCAAACCGCGAGCACCGCGCCGCTCGCCGAGCTGGCCCCCGTGGCGCCGCCCGTGTCGATCTGCTGAATGCCGCTGATACTGCCCGACATGCCCGATTCCATGAACGTGGCGTCGAGGCTCAGCTGCACGAGCTTGGCTCCAGGCATCGACGTCGAGACCGAAAAGCTGCCGTCGAGCTTGGTCAAGTCGAACGGCACGCTGATGCTGGCGACGCCGGGCGCGTTGGTACGCAGCAAGGTGTCGTAAGACTCTGCCAGCGCACCGCCATCCGTCGTAACGCTCACGTGCACCTCGACGCCCAGCTGGGGCGGCGGGCAGATGGTGCCAATCTCCAGCCCGGACTCGTTCGGCTTGGCGGTGTACGTCAACAAGTACGCGCTGTCGCCACGCGCTACGTCCACGTGTACCGCGCCCACGCCCGATTCGGGACCTGCGCTCCACACCTGCCCCTCGGGCGCTTCCTTCCAAGTGATCGGCGCCTCGAACGACTTCTCGGCGTAGGCCATGACCTGCTCGGCGGTACCGAAGTCGGTCTCGGTATCGAAGCCCGCCAGCTTCTCTTTGTGCTCCTCGCAACCGGAGCTTCCGGTCTCGGTGCCGTTGCCGTCGTGCTCACCGGAGAGGTCCCCGGTTTGGCCACCTGCGCAGGCAGGCACGAGCGCGAGCATGAAAGCCGCGAAACCCAAGGACGAAAAATGATGAAGGCGCATACAGGTAACCCTCCGAGCTGACTTCAGGGTAGGCCTCGGCAGCGAGCCGGGCAAGGTCCGGTTCGCACATTTCGTGCCTCCAGCGCGCGTCCGAATGTGCGAAACTCTACACATGGACTATGAGCAATTGGCAGCTGAATTGCTGCGCGGATTGCGCGGAAAGCGCTCTCAGCAGGCGCTGTGCCGCAGGCTCGGCGCCAAGAGCAACGTAGTGCACCAATGGGAGCGCGGGCACAGCTTTCCGAGCGCGTCACGCACCCTACAGGTGGCAGCGCGCGTCGGCGTCGACGTGCCGGCCGCGTTCCGAGACTTCTACCGCAGCGCGCCGCGCTGGCTCGACGAGCAAGACCCGTCATCACCTGCAGGGGTTGCTGCCTTCTTGGACGACCTGCGCGGCAGCACCAGCGTAGTCGAGCTGTCACGCTACAGCGGCAAGAGCCGCTTCGCGGTCGCGCGCTTCTTGTCGGGAGATGCCGAGCCGCGCCTGCCGGACTTCTTGCGCCTGATCGAGGCGTCGTCGTTGCGCTTGCTGGACTTCATCGAGCAGCTGGTCGACCCTCGACTCTTGCCCAGCGCACGCGCGCCCTGGGAGCGGCTGACCGCCGCGCGCCGCTTGGCCTACGAAGAACCGTGGTCTCAAGCCGTGCTGCGCGCGCTCGAGCTGTCGAGCTACGCCGCGCTCGCGCGCCACGAGGTGGGCTGGATCGCGCGACGCATCGGGGTGTCGCTCGAAGAAGAGGCGCAGTGTTTGAAGCGGCTGGCCGAAAGCGGGCAAATCGTCTGGCAGGGCGAGCACTGGCGGATCGAGAACGTGATGGCGCTCGACACGCGCCGCGATCCCGACGCCGCGCGACGTTTGCGCGCCTGGTGGCTACGGCGCGGCGCTGCCCGCATCGAAGCCGGCGAGCGCGGGCTGATGTACAACCTACTCGGGGTCTCGTCGGCCGACCTTTTGCGGCTGCGCGAGCTGCAGAAGGCCTACCTGACCGAGGTGCGCGCCATCGTGGCCCGATCCGAACCCGTAGAGCACGTCGTGCTTGCGGCAGATTTGCTGCTCGACTTGCACGGCTCCGTGGGGCTGGACGGAGCCGTGGAGCCGCACGGAGCCGTGGGGCTTAGGGGGTGAGGGGCCAAGGGGTTAGGGGTTAGTCGGCGGAGGGATTTAGGGGGCGAGGGTGGGGAATCAACGGATTCATCGAGACTTCGAGGTCCCTTGTTCGACTAGGCCCTAACCCCTTGGCCCCTCGTCCCCTCACTCCGATAGTTTAGATCCAATCCGTTGCTGATTCGCAATCATGCCTCAGCGTCAGCGTGCGTCATCTCTCGCAGCCTCAATTTCTGATCACCCGCGAGCAATCATCTCTACCTACAATGCTGGTGGTGGATGGTACGGCCAGGGCCGCACAGCTGCCTCGAATTAGCTCGTGGCGACACTTACGAAGGCGAACTGATCTCATGTTCGCCGCTCGCGGAGGCTCATGAAAAAATACATGCACGTGGTCGGACTGGTGATTCTGGGGTGCACGCTGGTAGTCGCGTGCGGTGACGACGACGACGATACCAATCCCGGGGGCGCGGGTAGCACGACGGGCGGCTCCAGCGCCGGCACCGCTCACGCCGGTACGACCGGCGCTGGTACCGCCAACAACGGTGGCACCAACAACAATGGTGGCACCAACAACAACGGCGGCACCAACAACAACGGCGGTACCGCTGGTCAAACCAACGCCGGCCAAGGCCCGGGCGGCAACGGCTCGGATGCCGGCGCCGGCGGGACTGGCGCGGCTGGAGACTCTGGCGGCGCCGGCGAAGGCGGCATGGGTGGCGCGGGCGGCGTCGGTGGTGACACAGGCGTCGGTGGCGAAGGCGGCATGGGTGGCGCGGGCGGTGCTGGGGGCGCAGGTGGCGCTGGCGACGGCAACCCGCCCACCTGCCCGGCGACCGCGCCCACGAATGGGAGCGATTGCAGTAGTCAGGCCACTCCTCGAGTGGACGGACTGACCTGCTATTACCCGGCCCGAAACTGCGTTTGCGTCAACCCGGCTGGACCAACCGACAACTGGGTCTGCATCAACAACTAGGCACCGAGCAGCGACGCTCGTCATCACCGACGTCCCGCGTTGACGTCGGTGATGTGGGCGCCGCAGCCGCGGCGCCGTAACCGGGCCTACTCCAGCCCGAAGCGCGCCTTGCGCTCGGCAATGAACTGAATGTAGGCGGCAGACTCGAGGCGCTCCTCGATTTCGCCCGCCTCGACGGCAAGCTCCAGGGCGCGCTTGATGTCGCCGAGCTTCTTGGACGGGGGAATGCCGAAGGCGCTCATCAGGTCCGTGCCGAGCCCGGTGGGCAGCGGCGGTTGCTTGGCGTCAATCGCAGCGAGCTCCGTGATGCGCTCGGCCAAGCTGTCGATCATGTTGATGCCGCGGCGCTTCTTCTCCGGGCGCTTGGTGGTGATGTCGGCGCGCGACAAGCACAGCAAATTGTCGAGCGAAGGGCCGATTTCTCGGGCAAAACGCCGCACGGCGCTGTCCGTCCATTTGCCGTCGTACTGCGATGCGCGCAGGTGGTGCAGCACCAAAAAGCGCACTTCGTCGCGCAACGCTTGCTCGTGGGCGAACAGCTTCCCGCGGCGCTCGAGTTTGTCGAACATGCGCGCGCCTACTTCGGCGTGACCAAAGAAGTGCACCTCGCCGTCGGGCGAGATGGAGCGCGTCTTCACCTTGCCGATGTCGTGGAACAGCGCGCCCCAGCGCACCTCGAGGCGCGCCACGCTTTGCGTGACCACTTGCTTGGTGTGCTTCCACACGTCTTTGTGGCGCCACTCGCCGTCGCCAAAGCCGACCATGGCTTTGACCTCGGGCAACAAGCCGTCGAGCACGCCGGTCGCGAGCAGTGAGTCGAGACCCTCGTCGGCGAACTGACCCATCATGACGCGGTCGAGCAAGCCGCGAACGTCTTGGGGCGACAGGCCCGCCAGGTCCGCCGCTTCGATAAGCACGACCGGCCGATCGGCGACGCCCTTCTCGGCACACGCAACAGCGCGCTCGAGCGCGTGAATGGCGCGCTCGCGGTCAGGAGCGGTCAGGGGGGCTTGGGACGGGCTGGTCATGGCACTGAGAGGTCGTGGCTTCGGGATAGGACGCCCCGCGATCTTGAGCTTGGGCTTCGTTTTCGCTGCGGTCCGGTGCTCACGTACTCAAGTACGCTCCGCTCCGGTCCTCGCGAAAGCCTCGCCCAACCCCAAGCTTGCGGGGCGGGCGGATGAAACCTAGGGGGCATGGCATTCATGACGGCGACCCGAACGGGCCGGCCTTTCTACGCGCAAGACGCAAAGACGCAAGAAAATCGGTAGCCGCGGAGAAGGCTGCGATTTTGACGCAGAAAACGGGCCCTGCCAAGGCTTCGGCATTAGGCTAGCGAGGTGTTACGGGCCGGCAGGACCCAGCGGCGCGACCTGGTGCGCAGCCTTTCGCGGCTGGCCTGCTACGCGCTCGCATTCTTGGGCGCAGTTCCGCTCGGGCTGGCCGCGTTTTTGACGTCAGCTCCGGCGGAGCGCTGGGCGGCGGCACAGACCAGCTTGGCACTGTCACGCGAGCTCGGCCTGCAGGCGACGCTCGACGTGAAGGTGCGGCTCTTGCCGCTGCGGCTCGCGATCGAAAACCTGAAGGTGCCGGCCTCCGACGGCGGCTCGCCGTTCTTGACCGCCAAGAGCGCGTCGGTCACGCCACGCTTCTTTTCGCTGCTCGCCGGCAAGCTCGATCTCGGCGACATCGAGATTGACGAGCCGGACGCGCGCATCGTGCTGCGCGACGGCAAGCTCGCCAACCTGAAGTATCGGCTGCCCGAGACGAAGTCGAAGACCGAGCGACCGAAGGACGCGCCGTTCGGCTCGCTGTCGATCAGCGAGGGGCACTTTCGCGTCGACGTGGACGGCGTAGCCGTGGACACCGACGCCATCGACTTGGACGTGTTCGCGGAGCCGGGCAATGCCTTCGAGGTGGCGCTGCGCGCGGGCGCCACCAAGATCGATCGGCAGCACGCCCCGCTGCTCAAGGTGCCGGATCCGAGCCTGCCGCCCATCGTGGAGGAAGACTCGCTGTGCCGTTTGGATTTGCGGCTCCACTACGAGCCGGGCAACGTCTTGCTCCGGCGCCTGTCGCTGCTGGGTAACGCCGACCTGGATCCGCGCCCCGGCACGCGGCCATCGTGCGACGCCGATGGCGACGACAAGCCGGGCGCGGTTTTGGCGCGGCTTTCTCAGGTGCGGCTCGTCACGGCCGAGGGCAAACCGCCGCTCCTCGACGGGCACGTGGTCCTGCGCGCGCCGGTGCCGCTGGTCAACCGCTTCGTGCGCGCCACGCCGCTCAGCGGCTTCGTGGCCTTCGCCGGAGACGCGCGCTGGGACGGTAGCCACAAGCTGCCGTCGGTGCAGGGCAAGGTCACCGGCGGCGGCATCAAGATTGGAGACGTGGCGCTGGCCGAAAAGCTCGAGGTCGATCTGAGCTTGCAGGACGACGAAGTCCGCGTGCCACACTACTACATGCGCTTCGCCGACGGCGACGTGCACCTGTACAACGCGCACATTCGCCCGCTGGCCGAGGGCGTGCCGATCAACGTCGAAAAGGTCGACGGCAAGGGCATGCTGTTTCACTCGATGATGCGCGACCTGAACGTGTCGCCGCAGTCATGGGCGCGCTGGAACCTGACCAGCACCAAGGTCACGAAGATTGCCGGCACCTTGAACCCGCTCAAGGTCGACGCGGAGCTGCT
>DATAKF010000082.1:0-1670 GCA_036261775.1 Polyangiaceae bacterium
TCGAGCGAGTCGTAGCTGAGCTCGCGGCGCATCTCGGGGTCGGTGAGCGTCGTGGGGTTGTTGGCTGCGTCGTAGGTCGCGGTGTAGCAACGCTCGGGGCCGTCCATGTAGCGGTAGCAGCGCGACGTCAGGCGGCCGAGGTGCCTGCCCCGCGGGGCTGTGTCGGCGCTGCACGGCCCGTGCGTGCTCGCTTCGCTGCGCGCGCCGGGGGCCCCCAAACGCCGGGCATTCGCCCGGTCGTGGGGGACCCGCAGGGGATTTTCGGCGTCGTGGCGGAAGGCCGTCGCGGTGTCTGATAACCCCGGCGGTTTACTGGTGACGGTCGGGCCGACTGACGCGCGCGCCGTAGTGGTGATGCACGTCGTGATCAGCGCGACCAACAACGCAAGCGCGCACGAGCGAATTCGCTGGAACAACCATACCGCAGCGAAAGTCAGCCAGTCGCGCACGGTGGCAAGCTACTGCAGTTCGCAGGTCTGGGCGAAGCGCTCCGGTGCATTCGCGCCGCGCTCGGGCGCTGAGCGCGGCGTGAAACGGTGGGTTGGCAAAGAGCGAGAGCGATGGGAATCGCTTTCAGGCGAAAGCCAGCCTAGCAGCTTACGAGACGAGAATGAGCCTGATTTGTGCTGAAAGTCGCCTCTGGAGCGATGCTGTCAAGACTGTGGTCGCTTCGGTCATGGGGCTCGAGTCCAATTGTCGTAGCGCAGCGCATGGTTGCCGCGGCAGAGCCGGTCCCGCTTCCGGATGAGTGGCCCGAGCAGACGCGCTCTGGCTTGTTGCAGGCGCTGGGCTTGCTGCGGGTCGCCGTGTACACAGTGCGCGGCTGGGCCGAAAACAGCCCCCTGGCAAAGGCTCGACTCCAGGGCGAGGTCGAGCGGCTCGAGACCGAGGTTGCGCTCCTTCAGCAGGAGCTTCGCCTGAAGAATGCACGCATGGCGCGCATCGAAGCGGCGCGCAGGCCTCACTACACGCCCGTCGAGCGGCTCGAGATTCTGATGCTCGGTGTGACGCGCGGCTGGTCGATGGCGGAGCTGGCGCGGCGCTTCTTGCTGACCGCTACAACCATTGCTCAATGGAATCGGCGCCGCGACGAGCATGGCCCCGAGGCGCTCCTCAGGACTCGCGAGCCCGTCAACAAATTCCCAGACTTGGTGAGCGCGCTCGTGCAGCAACTCCAGGCGCTTTTGCCTATCGCCGGGCGACGCAAGCTTGCTGAGCACTTGGCGCGCGCTGGCTTGCATCTCAGCGCGTCGACCGTGAAGCGGCGATTGGAGGCGGAGGTCGCTCCGCCGATGCCGCCCGATGACCCGAGCATTTCCGGTGGCCCGGCGGCCACTTCCGCGATGAAGAAGGAAGCGCCGCGCGCTGTTGTGGCGCGGGCGACCAATCATGTTTGGGGCGCAGACTTGACCCTGGTGCCGCTGCTTGGTGGCTTCGCCGTGCCCTGGCTGCCCTTCGCTTGGGCACAGCGCTGGCCTTTTTGCTGGTGGGTTTTGCTCGTGGTCGATCACTTCTCGCGCTCGGTCGTGCATGTCGCGCTGTTTGCCCAGCAGCCGAAGGAAGCGGAGGTCGTGGCGGCGCTCGAGCGCGCGGTAAGCGCGACCGGGCCACCGAAGCACTTCATCACCGACCAGGGCGTGCAGTTTCAGGGCGGCTACCGCGCATTCTGT
>DATAKF010000264.1:0-2004 GCA_036261775.1 Polyangiaceae bacterium
GGGAGTTGAGTCCAGTCAATGGACTGGAAGCTCTCCAGGAAGCTCTCCAAGGAAGCACGCCAGTCGCGCGAGCGCGCGGGCAGCGGCCTGTCGTGTTGCCCGGCTTGCTCGACGCCAAGGTCAAGGCCAAGGACTGGAGCATCCCGCAGGCATTCGGCGCCTACGCCACCGAGCTCGGGCTAACCGAGCGGCAGTACTTCGACGTGCTCGCCGACTGGCGCGAGAAAATCAACCGTGCTGGCGAGCCGCCCTGGCTCGCTTCGCAGCTTTGCCGGTTCATCGAGCAGAAGGCTGGGAAGCTAGACGCCGCCGTGAAGTCCGCCGCGGCGGCCCCGGCACGCGAAAGGCGCGAAGACTGGGCATGAACGACCTTGCCCGCGAGATTCGGCAGGCGCTCAGCGACCCGCGCGCGCTCTGCCACGCGCTCGAGCTGGACAAGGGCGCCAAGCGTCAAACCGCCGGCCTGACCATCCTTTGCCCGGTGCACGCCGAGCGCACGCCCAGCTGCAGCGTGACGCGTGGGGACGGCGGGACCGTGCGGGTGCGCTGCTTCGGCTGCGATTTCACCGGGGACGCCCTCACGCTGATTGCGGTGGTGCGCGGCATCGACGTGCGTAGCCGGTTCCGCGAGGTGCTGGCTGAAGGCGCCCGCCTCGGCGGCCTGCACCACGTCCTGGCGGAACTCGAGAGCGGCAGCAGCCCACCCGCCGATCGCCCCGTCGTCGCGCCAACGCGCCAGCAGGAAGCGCCGCGCGAGCCGGAGCGCACCTACCCGCCCCGCGAAGAGCTCGCCGCCCTTTGGGCTGCCAGCGGGCCCGTAGCCAACGACCCGGGAGCGAGCGGCGCTCTGGTCAGTCGCCGAATCGACCCGCTCGACGTCGACGCCCAGGGGCTGCTGCGCTGCTTTGCCCAGGGCATCGCCCACGACCGCTTACCGCGCTGGGCCGCCTACCAGGGCCAGACCTGGCGTGACACGGGGCACCGGATGCTGGCCAAGGTCTTCGACCAAGACGGCGTCTGGCGGAGCGTGCGAGCTTGGAGGGTCGGCGACGGCAGCTCGCCCAAGCGTCTTCCGCCCGCCGGGCACAAGGCGGCCGGCCTTGTGCTGGCCAACTACCTGGGCGCGCGCTTGCTCCGTGGCGAGCCGGCGCCGAAACGCATCGTCATCGTCGAAGGCGAGCCTGACCACCTGGTGCGCAGCATCGCCAGCCCTGATCTGCCTGTGATCGGCGTGCTCTCTGGCTCCTGGCATCCCGGCTACGCCGAGCGGATCCCGTGGGGCGCCGAGGTCGTGATCCGTACTCACAACGACCAAGCCGGCGACCGCTACGCCGAGCAAATCATCACCACCATTCGCCAGCGCGCGCGCGTCTGGCGCAGCCAACCCGAGGAAAAGTGAAAGACGAAGCCGACAAGCACCATGAGGGCACGTTGCCAGCCGATCCGCAGGCAGACGCCAAGCTGGTCAGCGCCGAAGTGCCGCGCGTGCTGACGGAGCGCGACATCCTGACCGCCTCGCGCAAGCAGGCCTTCAGCCAAGAGCCGATCCGCTCTCTGACCTGGACACACCACACGCTCGACCAAATCACCGGCGGCATCCGGACGCCATTCCATTGGGTCGTGGCCGGCGACACGTCGTGGGGCAAGAGCTCGTTTTTGGTGGCAGTGGCCGACGACAACATGGCCGCCGGCAAGGTGCCGATCATCGTCTCGACCGAAGACACCGAAGAACTCTTCGGCGCTCGATTCATGATCCGCCGTTCGCGCGTGAACGCGTATCGCTACCGGGATCGAAAGCTCACACGGAAAGAGCGCGATCGCGTGCTTGAGGTTGAGCAAGCCGGGCGCGATGTGCCGGTGTTCGTAGACGCGCGCGGCTGGAAGGTCGAGCAGCTCATTCCCAAGCTCGAGAGGCTGATCGCCGAGAGCAAGGCTGACTTGATCGCGTTCGACTACCTCCAGGAGTTTCAGTCGAAGCAGCGCTTTCAGGACGAACGCATCAAG
>DATAKF010000269.1:0-12137 GCA_036261775.1 Polyangiaceae bacterium
AGTTGCTACAAATCCCCTGAGTGCCGAGACGATAAGTGAGGCTGTTGTCTCGTGGCGGCGCGAGACCTCTCATTGGGTGGCTGTTTATGGTTGGCCTGTGGGGACTTGCGTGCGATCAGCTTCGTCATCGAGCGGATAGGCGCGATGCGACGCCGCTGCCATCACCATCCGGGCCCCTCCTGGCAGATCCAGACCCTAGGTTGCAGCGGAGCGGTGCTTCGGAGGGTAACCCTGCCGTTCCTATTCCAGTTGCTGAAGGCTCGGCTACTAGCGGGGTGCCGAAACGATGTCCAAGACGAGTCGAGAAGGCATTTTTTAGCGGTTGCGAGAATGACCACGTGGCAGCGGGGATTCGTGCGATCTGGTCTTGGTGGCGAACGTGCGCGGAACTCAGCGGGAGCCCATTTCATGAAGAGGATCAGGTCCGCATGAGGATTCTTGTCACGAACGGGCAGGCTAGCATTGTTGCTGTTGAACCAACGGACGGCATCCCTTCGGCTGTCGTAAGTTGCCTATCTGGTACCGCGCGCGCGACCACTTTTCGTCATTCAAAGGCTTGTGAGATAGAGTTGGTCTGGTCTCCGCTTCCCGCTGCTGATTGTCCAAAAGCGGTGCCAGCAGCTTCCGGCGAATCGACGCACTAGGCAGCGTTGTCTCGGGAGGCGAGTCGATGCCTCTCGAGCACGGCGTCGATGACACCGAGAAGATGTCGGCGCTCGGCGGGCGGGAGCTTCTCTATGAGCTTGAAGCGACGCCAGAGGCGCTGATTGCTGGAGCGCTTTTCCGGCTTTGCAGCCCTGACGCCGAGCAGTTGATCGGTAGATAGGCCGAGGACCTCGGAGAGCAGCGGCAGGAGGTCGGCTGGGGGCCGATCGGTCTGCTTCTCGTAGTAGGCAACCATGCGCTGGGAGATGTCGAGCTGCGCGGCGAGCTGGCGCTGGGAGTAGCCGGCCTCGCGACGCAGGCGCGCGAGTCTCTCCCCGAACGGCTCGGAGCTGGGTGCTGGGGGTTTCTTCCTGAGCGTGGGCATGATCTCGGGAGGTGCGCGAGGGCACGGTACACCCGAGATTTCGGCAGGACGATTTTGGGTTTTCAATCTGATACACTTAGCGTATCAGTGACTGACAAGCTCGTCGAGGGCGTTTTTCGCTTGACGGCTGAAAGCAAGGAGCGCGGCGATGGCTCGGATCCAGAAGCAGAAGTCGAGCGGCTAAAGGCGGAGATTTCGCTGGAGCGGCTGGCGGAGGCGCGCGGCGTGCAGCTGAAGCGGCACGGCGCCGACCTGATGGGTCTCTGTCCCTTCCACGACGATCGCAACCCGTCGCTCGTCATCAGCCCCGAGAAGAATCTCTGGCACTGCCTGGGCGCGTGCCAGGCAGGCGGGACGGTGATCGATTGGGTGATGCGCGCGGAGGGGATTTCGTTTCGGCACGCGGTGGAGCTTTTGCGTGAAGGTCTTCCCGCTTTAGCTGCCAACGCGGCGCCGCCACCGAAGCGAGGGCGGCAGGCCGGCAAAGTGGCGAAGCACTCGACGGTGACGAAGCTCGGGACGGCTGTCGAGCAGCAAGGAGCGGATGACCACATGCTGGAACGCGTCGTCGGCTACTACCACGAGGCGCTCAAAGAGAGCCCAGAAGCGCTCGAGTACCTGGCGTCGCGCGGGCTACGCAGCAGCGAGATGATTGAGCGCTTTCGCCTGGGTTTTGCGAACCGGACGCTGGGCTACCGGTTGCCGCACAAGAATCGGAACGCCGGCGCCGAGCTGCGCGGCCAGCTCGAGCGGCTCGGGATTTTCCGGGCGAGTGGGCACGAGCATTTCAACGGCTCTTTGGTGATCCCGATTTTCGACGAACAGGGCCGCGTGACCGAGATGTACGGGCGGAAGGTGACGCCGAAACTCCGGCCCGGAACGCCGCTGCATTTGTACATGCCGGGCCCGCACCGGGGCGTTTGGAACATCGAGGCCTTCCAGGCGAGCTGCGAGATCATTTTGTGCGAGGCGCTGATCGACGCGCTGACGTTTTGGTGCGCGGGCTTCCGGAATGTGACCGCGGCCTACGGCGTCGAGGGCTTTACGGAAGATCATTGGCAGGCACTCGCGCGCTACGGCACTGAGCGCGTGTACATCGCTTACGATCGGGACGAGGCGGGCGACCGGGCGGCGGAGAGGCTCGCGACAGAGCTGATGGCGCGGGGCATCGAGTGCTTTCGGGTGCAGTTTCCGCGCGGCATGGACGCGAACGCCTACGCATTGAAGGTAACGCCCGCCGACAAGAGCCTGGGCTTGGTGCTGCGACAGGCAGTGTGGATGGGTAAAGGCGTGGCGCCGGCGGCGATGTCAATGAGTGAGCCGATCGCGCTCCAGGAAGCACCTGCCGTGGTCATCGAGGCCGAGCCAGAGATGCCGATAGTCGAGCCACCGCCCGCACCTGCCCCACCGCCCGTCGCGAGTGAGCCCGAGCCGGTAGCGCCCGCGCCGCCAGTCCCAGCCCGGCGTCCCAGCGCTGCCGAGATTTCCTCTTTAGCCGCCGAGCTCAGCGCGGCGGTCGTGACGACGCCCTTGGTCTCGCCGCCGGCGCCGCTGAAGCCAACATCAGCAGCCGAGCCGCGCAGCAACGGCGAGGAGCTGATTTTTCAGTTTGCCGATCGGCGCTGGCGCATCCGCGGTTTCTCGAAGAACACGAGCGCCGAGCAGCTGAAGATCAATGCCCTGGTGTCGCGCGAGGGCGGCGGTTTCCACGTGGACAACCTCGAGCTGTATTCGGCGCGGCAGCGCGGGGTGTTTCAAAAACTGGCGGCGGACGAGCTGGGTGTCGAAGAAAATGTGATCAAGCGGGACCTGGGCGAGCTGCTGCTGAAGCTCGAGACGCGGCAGGAAGAGACGCTGCGGGCAGCGCTTGAGCCCAAGAAGCCGGAGGTGGTGCTGACCGAGGTGGAACAGGAGGCGGCGCTCGAGCTGCTTCGAGATCCGCGGCTGATGGAGCGGATTCTGGAGGATTTCGATCGGGCGGGTGTAGTGGGCGAGCGCGTGAACAAACTCGTGGGCTACCTGGGCGCGACGAGCCGCAAGCTCGACAGGCCGCTGGCCGTAATCATCCAGAGCTCGAGCGCGGCGGGCAAGTCGTCGCTGATGGACGCGGTGCTGGCGCTGATGCCGGAGGAAGAGCTGACGCAGTACTCGGCGATGACGGGGCAGTCGCTGTTTTACATGGGCGACAAGCAGCTCGAGCACAAGATTTTGGCGATCGTCGAGGAGCAGGGCGCAGAGCGAGCCGCCTACGCGCTGAAGCTGCTGCAGAGCGAAGGCGAGCTCACGATCGCGTCGACCGGCAAAGATCCAACGACGGGGCGGCTGGTGACCGAAGAGTACCGGGTGACGGGACCGGTGATGATCTTTCTGACCACGACGGCGATCGAAGTGGACGAGGAGCTTCTAAACCGCTGCCTGGTCTTGAGCGTCGACGAAGGCCGCGAGCAGACACGAAAGATCCACGAACGGCAGCGCGAAGCCGAAACGCTCGAAGGCCTCGTCGGCCGCCGCGAGCGTGACCGCATCCGCAAGCTGCACCAGAACGCGCAGCGCCTCTTGCGGCCGCTGTCGGTCGTGAATCCTTTCGCCCGCGAGCTCGTTTTTTTGGACACGCAGACGCGGGCACGCCGGGATTTTCCGAAGTATTTGACTCTAATCCGAGCGATCGCGCTGCTCCATCAGTACCAGCGCCCCGTGAAAGTGCACCGGCATCGGGGGGAAGATCTCCGGTACATCGAGGTGACGCGCGAAGATCTCCGGCTCGCCAACGAGCTGACGCACGAGGTTTTGGGGCGCAGCCTGGACGAGCTGCCGCCCCAGACGCGGAGGCTGCTCGGACTGGTGGAGACGATGGTGCAGGAGCGGACGCGGGCGCTGGGTATCGAGCGGCGCGATTTTCGCTTTAGTCGCCGTGAGGTGCGAGAAGCGACCAGCTACAGCTACGAGCAGCTGAGGGTGCATCTGGGGAGGCTGGTCGAGCTCGAGTATTTGCTCGTGCATCGCGGCGGCCGCGGGCAGAGTTTTTTCTATGAGCTCTTGTACGATGGCGGCGGCGCCAGCGGCGCACCGCGGGTGTTTGGCCTGATCGAGCTGGGCGACGCTGCTGCGAGTACGACTCCGACTTTGGGGGGTAGTGATGGTGGGTTTGGGGGGTCATTGGGGGCCCAAACCGGGGCCAAACCGGAGGGTTTGTTGGGTGAGCAAACTGCTACGGAGCAGCACCAAAAAGGCTCGAATCGCGATCGTGAAGCAGCGGAAGACGAAAACACGCGTCGCGGGAGCGCTGAAGCCGAACGCGGCGGCGAAGTCGTAGCGCTGCCTCAGAAGCGCACGCGCAGCGCCCCCGAGCGTCGCGCCGCCGAGGCGCGCTGATGGGTCGTCCCTGGCCGAAGAAGTCGACGCCCGAGAGTGCGAAGGAGCCGGACGGCTTGCACGTCTGGCTGCTCCGCTACCTCGAATGGCTGCGGGTCCGGCACTACTCGCAGCGCACGGTGGTGAACCGCGAGAAAGCGGTGGGTCTCTTCATCGAGTGGAGCGAAGCGCGAGGCGTGCTCCGGCCGATGGAGGTGACGAAGCCCATGCTGGAGCGCTACCAGCGGCACCTGTACTACGTGCGAAAAGCCGATGGTCGAGCGCTCAGTGCCCGCGGCCAGGTGTGGCGGCTGGGACCGGTACGAGCTTATTTCAAGTGGCTCACACGGCAAAACGTGCTGCTTTGGAATCCGGCTTCCGAGCTTGAGCTGCCGCGCACCCAGCGGCGTCTTCCCAAGCACGTGCTCAGCGTGAGCGAGGTCGAGAAGGTGCTGGCGCTGCCCGACGTGAAGGACGTTTTCGGTCTTCGGGACCGCGCGCTGCTCGAGACGCTGTACTCGACGGGCATCCGTCGCAAGGAACTGATTGGCCTGGGGCTCTTCGACATCGACACCGAGCGCGGGACTTTGCACGTGCGTGAGGGCAAGGGCGGACGCGAGCGCGTCGTCCCGATCGGAGAGCGGGCGCGACTTTGGATCGACAAATACGTGAGCGACGCGCGGACTGAGCTGCTGGTGCCGCCCGACGCCGGCGTGCTTTTCTTGACGCGCTTCGGCGAAGCCTTTCGCCCCGGCCCTCTCACGAACCTGGTCCGCGGCTACGTCGACCGCGCCGAGCTGGGCAAGACGGGATCGTGCCACTTGTTTCGACACACGCTGGCGACCGTGATGCTCGAGCACGGCGCCGACATCCGCTACATCCAAGAAATGCTCGGCCACGCCGAGCTCAGCACGACGGAAATCTACACGCAGGTTTCGATCCGCAAGCTGTGCGCGGTGTACGCGGCGACGCACCCGGCGGCGCGGCTCGCGCGAAGCACAGCTGATCCGCGGCCGCCGCTGGCGAGCACTGCACGCGCTGTCACGGCAGACGAACTCTTTTCCTGTTTAGCCGCTGAAGTCGATGAAGACGACGAGCCGGCAGTGGACGAACACGCTTGACGGCTCGGCGGCTAACAGAGCGTTGGAGCGGACGGCGGCGAGCACGGCTCTGGGACGGCACGCCTGTGCTCGACGGGGCGGCACTGGCTTTGGGCGGCCCCGTGGACGCGCCGCCGCCGCTCAACGCGCGGTTAGCCGCCTGGTGCGGCGCGGGCACGGCGCTCTGCGGCTCCCACCCACCCCGTCGCTGCACGGGCGGGCCCGCGGGACCCTCCCACGGGCCCGCAGAGCGGCGCTTGCCCCGACTTTTGGCGACCACGCCCGACGGGCGGAAGCAGGAGAAACGAGATAAGATGCACGACATGTACGCCATGAAGGCCCGCGTCGAAAACGGTCGCCTCAAGCTCGACGAGCCCACCGACCTGCCCGAGGGCAAGCTCGTGGACGTGGTGCTGCTCGACGAGGTCCTCCTGACCGGCGGCGACGACCTCGACGACGAGGAACGGGCGGCGCTCCACGAGTCGATCCGCGAGGGCATCGCTGACATCGAAGCGGGCCGCACGGTGGATGCCAGAACGGCCATCGCTGAGCTACGCTCGCGGCTGTGAAGGTCGAGCTCTCTGATCGCGCGCATCGCGAGATGCAGCGCATCAATGCGTCGTGGCGCAAACAGGCGGATTTCCCCGAGCTGTTTCTCGATGAGCTTCTCGAAACCGTCGAGCTGATCGAAACCACCGGAGTGCTCGGCACGCCTTACAACGTGAAGTCCAAGCACCGCGTGACGCGGCTGCGGATGGAGAAGAGCGAATACCACGTCTACCTCGTGCGGAAATCGGATGAGGAGGTGGTGGTCGTTTCGATTTGGAGCGCACGTCGGCGCCGTGGTCCCAAGCTCTGAGCCGCTGAGGGCCGGGGCCGGGTCTCGCTGAGGCGCGCGTGGGAGGTCCAGGAGGGACCCACGCGGGCCGAGCTGCACAGCGTGGGGCGGGTGGGAGCCGACGAGCGACGAGACGATGTGACGCGCCTAAGGGCGCGTTGAGCGGCGGCGGCGCGTTACGCCGTCGCACTGAGCCCGAGCCCCATCACGGAGCTCGGGCGAGTCGTTTTTGTCGCCATGCTCGCCGCCGTCCGCTCCAACGCCCCCTTAGGCGCCGGTGCCGTGAAGTGCACCTGCGCAGCGAGTGGCAGAACCGCTTCATTTTCGCGGATTCTTCCTTTAGCCGCCCAGCCCGAACCCCGCTAAACTCCGAAGCGTGTCAGCCCTTGGTGCGAGCGAGCTTGAGCGACCTACGCGCTGCATGCGCCTCGCGCCGCCGTGCTCTCCACGCGTGCGCGCAGCTCGAAACTCGCGTCTGGGATTTTCTCCTCGTCCGCGTATCACTCGTCAGGGTGATGTTGCTCGCAACCGCCGGAGGCGACTGGGAAATTCTCGCTGCGGCTCCGAAGTCGCGTCCAACGTTACCCTTGGGGCGAGGGACTATGATCCTCAGCTTGGGCGGTGGGTGAGTAAGGATCCGATCGGCTTTGATGGTGGTCAGGCAGACCTATTTGTCTACTTGTTGAATGACCCAATCAATGCCACCGACCCTGAGGGCTTGGGCAAATTTGGAGGAGCGGGCTCGAGCGGTTCCTGGGGGGACGACCCGGCGGCTGAGCCCACCGATGATCCTAGAAGGCCGGTGCCGCTTCCCTCCGGATGCCGTCCCCCACCACGAGATGCTCCCGAGCCCCCCCAATGCTCGCCTTGTCAAGGACCTCCGCGGGCACCTTGGAGCAGGACCGACCATGTCCCCGGCAGTCGCCCACATAAACCATGTCCCGGTACGCACACTCACCACGGCAAGTATGTCTGGCGACAGAATCCTAGAACTTGTCAGTGCTATGAAAACCTAGTCGAGACGGTCGAATGCCATTGATTCGAGTTTGGGAGGAGCGGAGAGACGCAACCTGGCGGCTCGTCGGCGAAGCAAACGACGGAGGTTGGACGCAGGCGCTTCGCGAACAATTCCTATTGCGGATGGATGCATCGCCAATTTCGGCAGATCGATACGTCTCACCTGAAGTCGAGCCCGAAACGCCAGGAGCGATCGAACTCCGACTTCTGACGCCCAGCTTGATTGAAGGAGACCCAGTGGCGGAGGAAGCTGGTGTCACGCCGCCGGAGGGGTGGCTTCTGCTTGGCTATGACGTTTGCGACGCGTCGTTGTTGAGCGGACTCACGAATTGCGGCTATTCTCCCGCGGAACGTGACGAATTGGCTCGTGTCTGGGGCACGCGCCTCAACCGGTGGCACCTACTCGAAGGCATGGTGGCGGCGGAAGACTTTCGTGCGTTGAGTGACAAACGGGTACCAGAACATGCTCCGTTCCAAGTGGTCGCCGTGCTAGCTCGTGAGACACCGTTCTTCACGAGTGTACACAACGAGGCGACGCAGCTGGACTGAAGAGGTCCACCGACCTTTCGCTGCACAACTCCCGGTAGAATGAGCCCCAAATCCGAGGGCCCGGTCGCGCTTACCGCGTTCTCAAGCGTCGCCACGACCCGCGCTCAGCGCGCGAGCGCGGCGCCTAGACGCGTTCGCGCCCAAGTAGTGGCAGTGAAGAAGTCCACCGACCTTTCGCTGCACAAATCTGCAGTAAAATGCCTCCCAAATCCGACCCACCAAGGCATCGCTCGCTCCTCTGCGGAGTGCTTCTACATCGGCTACCAAGTGTTGCGCGCATATTCGCGGCCGCCCTACTATTCGTGGGCGTTCACGCCGCCGTGGGATTTGTGACGCCCGAGGAAGTGGTTGGGGCGTTTGCCCTCACGTGGCTTTTCGTAGCGACCCGAACGATCTGGGTACCGTTGTTGGTACACGTTGCGGCGAGCGCGTTTCCCTGGATCGTGCACGCGGTTGCTTGGTTGCTATGCGGAGGCATGCTCTGCCGTTAGAACTTATGCATCGGCTCTACGTGCGCGCTAGCGAAGCCCGGCCTCATGCCGCGCGCGAGGAGCAGTGCCGCTTCACCCCCTGAGCGGCGGCGTGGCGGTGTACACTGCGCTTCGTGCAGTGCGAAACGCCGAGCGCTCACCAGACACGAAGGCCCCCAAGCCCTTGCGTTACACGTGTGGGCCCGCAACACCCTGCCCTGCGGGACCCCCACGTCCGGGCGAAGACCCGGCGTTTGGGGGCCCCCGCCCGCGCGCAGGCGCAGCCGAGCACGGACGGGCCGTGCAACACCGCGCAGCGCACAGGGGCAGGCAATGACGTGGCGGGCCGCCTCAACGACATCGTCACGCCATCGGGCGCGTACCACCGCGACTACTACGGCTTGATCCCGTGCGTCGGTTGCGCCGCGGGCCGTCTCAGCCGCCTCACGTCACCGGACGCAGTCACGCTCGACTACCAATACGACGGCCAGCTGCTCACCAAGTCGACGTGGTCAGGCGCCGTCAATGGCGCGGTGGCGTTCGCGTACAATGCGGATTTCCGGGTCAAAACCGAGACGGTGACCACGACGAGCGGCAGCGCGGCGTATCAGTTCGGGTTCGACGCAGACACGCTGCTCACGTGCGCTTCGCCCACGAATTGCACGACGCCCGGTGCGGATGCTTTCACGCTCGCTTACGGCGGCAGTGGCACCCACGGCCTGCCCACCGGCAGCACGCTCGGTAACGTCACCGAGGCGCTGACCTACAACACAGTGGGAGAGCTCGCGACCCAGACGGGCGAGGTCGGCGCGACGACGGTGTTCGCGGAGACGTACGACTCTGGCACCGTGCCTCGCGACGCGCTCGGCCGCATCAAGCGCAAGGTTGAGCTCGTCAACGGCAGCACCGCCAACTGGGACTACACCTATGATTTGGCAGGGCGGCTGGAAAACGTGCAGCTCAACGGCTCGGCTTACGAAACGTACACCTACGACGCCAACGGCAACCGCCTGAGCGTGGTGAAACCCAGCGCTACCACGACAGCGACGTACGACGACCAGGACCGGCTGCTGACGAACGGCCCGTGGACGTATACGTATACGCCTAACGGCGAGCTGCTCACGAAGAGCAACTCCAGCACCGGGGCGAATTGGGCGTATCTGTATGATGTGTTCGGGAACTTGAAGCGCGTCGATTTGCCGAGCGGCGACGTGATCGAGTACCTGGTCGATGGTCAGAATCGCCGCGTCGGCAAGAAGAAGAACGGCGTGCTGCAGAAGCAGTGGCTGTACGAAGACCAGTTGCATCCCGTTGCAGAGCTGGATGGTAGCGGGGCGTTGGTGGCGCGGTTTGTGTTCGCGGCGAAGAAGAACGCGCCGGATTTGGTGATTGCAGGCGGCGTGACTTACCGCGTGTTTACGGATCAGCTGGGTTCGCCGCGCGCGCTCGTGAATGCAACGAGCGGCGCGGTCACGGGCGTGATGCGGCACGACGCGTGGGGTGTCATGCTCGAGGACTCGGTGAGCGCGTTGATGCCGTTTGGATTTGCGGGCGGGCTTTACGATGCCGAGACGGGGCTCGTGAGATTTGGAGCAAGGGACTATGATCCGCAGGTTGGACGATGGGTAAGCAAAGATCCCATTCGCTTTGATGGTGGTCAGGCAAATTTCTATTCGTACGTGAGCAACGACTCGGTGAATAGGTCCGATGCGACTGGCCTGGACTCAACAGCGACGCCGCAGGACAATCACAGTGACGAGTGCAAGGGATGCATCGCCAAGTGCGAGAAGGCGCCCGGCGACTGTCCGCGCGTTTCTGTACCTCCCTCGTGCGGCGAACCTGAACCGCTTGAGACGTGCAAAGAGCGGGAGGACCGGATCTTCGCCCGATGCTTCCACGACAAATGCGAACAGGGGCCATGCCGATCTCTGTGAACTGTCTGCTCGTCCTCGGCTTCGTGAGTCTGACTGGCGGCTGTCGTCGTGAACACCGCGCCAAGGAGGACAACAAGGAAGAGAAGCTGGAGCAGGCGCATAGCGCGCCTCTACTGGCGGATCCCGCGCCAACGACTCGTACTGCCTATGAGTCTTCATTCGAGAGCTTTGGCGCATGCCCTCGGGAGTCGGCGCGCGACACGGTCGCCAACCTCATGCCTGGCCTGCAAGAGTGCCTGAGCGAACGACTGCCGACGACCGTCAGCCTTCGCATCGTAAAGGACGGGAGCATCTACTCAGCGTTCGTCGAGCCTCCCGGGACGCCGCTCAGCCCGGAAGATCGGTCGTGCATCGACGCGCAAACAGCCCGTACTCTGTTTCCGTCGCCGGTGTGTGGAGGCTCGGTAATACGCGTCCGTGTTGAACGCCCTCCAAGCAAGAGTTCCTCCGCCAAAGCTATGTAGTACAAGCGCCGCTGAGCGGCGGAGCGGAGGCGGGGAGTGTTCAAGAGGTCCAGCGACCTTTCCGTCGCACAAAACTCCAGTAAAGTGCCTCACAAATCGGACACACCAAGGCACCTCCGGTGACGCCGAGCGCCACCGTCGAGAGTCGCTCGCAGCGGCCCGACAAAGCTCCGCCATGCTCCGCCCAACCAGGACCAAAGAAAACAGCCCTCGCCACGCCTCGTAGCTGTCACGCTGCCCGTCGCCTGAAAGCGATTCCCACCGCCCGTCGCCCGAAAGCGATTCCCACCGCTCTCGCTCTTTGCCAACGCAGCGTCGCACGCCGCGCTCAGCGCCCGAGCGCGGCGCGAATGCACGCGACGGCTTGACCCAAATTGCTGAGCAGCACCTGCGCCTCAAGTCGCAGCACGCGCAGGCCGAGCGCCGCCAGCTGTTGGTCCCGCCGCCGGTCACCGCCGCACCGCTGCGCATGTTGCGCCCCGTCCACTTCCACGACGAGCCGCGCCGCCGGAGCGAAGAAGTCAACAATGTAGCCGTGCAAGACAACCTGGCGTCGAAACTGCACGCCGAGCTTGCCCGCCCTGAGCGCTGCCCAGAGCACCCGCTCCGGCTCGGACGGAGCCGAGCGCATGCGGTGCGCGTGCTGTGCAAGGTTGAGCTGCCGACGAAGGTGCGATGCGGACAAATTGCCTCCTCGCGCGCGGCGTGGGGCCGGGCGCAGCGCCCCCCGCGCAGGCTCTGTGACGCGCCCCCGACGCGGAACACCGGACAGCACCAGGCGCGGCGCAGAGCGTGCGCGCTAGCGAAGCCCGGCCCCACGCCGCGCGCGAGGAGCGGTGCCGCATCGCTCGCTGAGCGCCATCGCTGCGTGTACACTGCGCGTCGTGCAGTGCGAAACGCCGAGCGCTGACCGGACACGAAGGGCGCCCAGCCTTTGCGTTACACGTGCCTGCGTGCGAGGCCGAGCCCTGCGGGACCCCCACGTCCGGCGAAGCCGGCGTTTGGGGGCCCCCGCCCGCGCGCAGGCGCAGCCGAGCACGGACGGGCCGTGCAACACCGCGCAGCGCACAGGGGCAGGCAATGACGTCGCGGGCCGCCTCAACGACATCGTCACTCCCTCGGGCACCTATCACCGCGACTATTACGGCTTGATCCCGTGCGTCGGTTGCGCAGCGGGCCGCCTCAGCCGCCTCACATCACCGGACGCAGTCACGCTCGACTACCAATATGACGGCCAGCTGCTCACCAAGTCGACGTGGTCCGGCGCCGTGAATGGTGCGGTGGCGTTCGCGTACAATGCGGATTTCCGGGTCAAAACCGAGACGGTGACCACGACGAGCGGCAGCGCGGCGTATCAGTTCGGGTTCGACGCAGACACGCTGCT
>DATAKF010000278.1:0-2177 GCA_036261775.1 Polyangiaceae bacterium
CTTGAGGTGCTGGCGCCGTAACTGGCTTGGAGGTTCAAGTCCTCTCCGCTGCACTGAGAAACCGCCTGATGAGAGTCAGGCGGTTTTTGCTTTTGGAGCTTTCTTCTGGGGCCACCCCCTGGGCGTATGGCCGGCGTCGCGCCCAACGGAACGGCCGTGGCAGCACAAGGCCTGTCGGTAGCCGTACTGCGTCAGCAGCAAGATGGCCGCTGGCTGATGGTAATCGATGACCCGTACGGCGCTCCTACATCCGCCAGCGGCCCAGTAGCAGTGGAGAACCTCATGGATGCCCCCCTCAGCCTCGAAGTACTAGCGCGCCAGCCTGGAGACGGGTTTCTTCTCAGCTAACGCGGCGACCGGCAAGGGCGAGCACTTCGCCGACGTCCCATTGGTCGTTAGCATGCGAGCCGTAGTGAGCAGCCACGATTACGTTGCTTTGGTCGACGAGAATGTCGGCAGGAAGGCCGGTTTGATCCGTGCCACCGACGAACGGGTTCGAGGGCGCCGCGATCAATCCCTTGAGTGCAGCACCAATCACCCGAGGATGAGCTACGGCAAAGAGTGCCCGTTCCACGCCGAAGAAGTCGTACCAGCGCCTTTCAGGATCCGCTACGCAAGGAAAGGGTAGCTGGCCCTGGTAGGGCTTCATTTGCTCGGTGGTGGAGTGAAAGAACGCCACCGTGAGGACGCCCTCGTCCCTCAGGCGCTGATGCGCACGAGAGAAGGTCTGCAGGTGAAGGTTGCAAACCGGGCAGCCCGCAAAACGGCGGAATTGAAGATGGACTAGGTCTGCTGCGGGCAGCTCGAGCGCCCCGCCTTGCAAAGTGGTGAAGCTGAGCTGAGGTAGGTGCTCGCCAGGTTGGCGGCGTCTCGAGATGGTCATCCCCGACATTTGGCCACCAATCAACCATGCGTCGAATCGATGCGAACCATGACGCACATGGCGTATCTCGATGATAGAACATCGGCATGCAGGTCGACCCCGGCTCGCTCGTCGCACTGAATGCGCTGCTCGAGGAACGCAGCGTCACTCGAGCAGCACATCGACTCGGCATCACGCAGTCGTCGATGAGTCATCGCCTGGCCCGCTTGCGCCAAGAGCTCGGCGACCCACTGTTCGTGCGCGTCGGCGCGACGTTGACGCCGACGCCCCGCGCTCTCGCGATTGCAGAGCCGCTTGCGAATGCGTTGCGGGCCCTGGCCGCCGCCTTGGCTGCTCCTCCCACCTTCGATCCGGCGCGAACGAGCTTCAGGGCGTCGATTGTCATGCCGGACTTGCTCGCGACGTTCGCGACCGATCTGGTCGCGCATGTTTCGGCACAAGCCCCCGGGGCCGCGCTGCGCTTCGTCGGGGTCAGCGGCGACCTCTCGACCGTCCTGGGCGGGCAAGAGCTCAGCTTGGCGCTCGTGCCCGCGCGATTCGCAGCGGAAGAATTGCAGTCACGAGCGGTAGGAGAGTTGCGCTTCGGCGTGGCGGGCCGGAAGGGACATCCGGCCCTGTCCCGCCGTTTGAGCGTCGAGGGTTGGCTTGCCGAACGCCACGTCGTGGTGAGCGTGGGCTTCGAGCGCAGCAACATCATCGAGGAGGAGCTGAACCGGCGCGGTTTGGAGCGGCGGGTGGGCCTGATCGTGCCCTCGTTCCTCGCCGGCCTGTTTAGCCTGAAGCACTCTGACTTGTTGATGAACGTGCCCATGCCTCTCGTCGACGACGTGGCCAAGCAGCTCGGACTGCTCGTGCGAGAAGCGCCCCTGCCCTTGCCACGAGTGCGCTTCTCCCTCGTCTGGCACCCACGCTTCCAGCACGACCCAGCGCACACCTGGCTGCGGCAGCAAGTCTTGGGGCGCGTTCAAAACGCCTTTATCAGGCGTCCGCGCCCCGCCAAGCGCTCGAAGCCTGACTAAGCCCTGCTCAGCCGGCGAACCTGCGCTCAATTTCGCGCGGATTTCGCGAGAATTCGCCCAACGCTACGACCGACATAGGATCGGGCGCAATGTCGTCGACGCCAGCCGCTAGGCCTTCCAAGATGGCACGCGCGACATCGGTCGCGCCGGTCTTGGGCATGTTCATCGCGCGGATCATGTCAGTATCGATGGGTCCCGGGAACACCGCGTGGACGCGAATCCCCTTCGCCTTCAGCTCGCTGCGCAGGGACTGAGTCAGCGACCAAGCTGCAGCC
>DATAKF010000283.1:0-19659 GCA_036261775.1 Polyangiaceae bacterium
GACTTCGGATTTAGCCCGGCGCCCCCACTGACGGTTCAGCTGATCGGGCGCTAGAACGCACAGGCCCGCGTCGGCGCATTTTCGACGACCAAAAACCGCGCGCTAGAGAGCCCTGGGCTTTCTGACTGGACGGTCAGAATCCGAGCTGCTACCTCTTCTGAATGCTGACTGGACGGTCAGCGCCAATTGACCAGACTTTTTTGTTTAGGCGTACAAATGCCGACGACTGACGTGCTGACGGACGTGCTGGAGACGGTTCGGGTGGGCGCCGCCTGTTACGGGCGAGTCGAAGCAGCTGCACCGTGGGGCATCGGCGTCGATGCAGACGAAGAGGACGCGAAGTTCCACGTCGTGCTCAGCGGCGAGTGTTGGCTCGACGTGGAAGGACAAGATCCGATTCACCTGAGCGGTGGGGATCTGGTCGCGGTTCCGCACGGTCACGCGCACACCCTGCGCGACGTGCCGGGCTCGCCGATCCGTCCGCTGACTGATCTGATCACCACGCCGACCGGCAAGTGTCAGTCGTCCATCATCACGGGCGGTGACGGCGCGTCTGCCACGTTGGTCACCGGCTCCTTCCACTTCGAAGATCGCCGCAACAACCCGCTGCTGTCGGTGTTGCCGCCGGTCATCGTGCTGCCCGGCGAGATGAGCCGCAACGTGCATTGGCTCGAGCCGACGCTGAAGTTCATCGCCTGTGAGGCCGCGTCGGGTAGGCCTGGCGCGCAAACCGTGGTGAGCCGCCTGGCGGACGTGCTGTTCATTCAGATCGTGCGCGGCTACTTGGCGACCCTGCCGCCCGGCGCCAGTGGCTGGCTCGGCGCTTTGGGGGATTCGCAGATTGGCGCGGCGCTGGGGCTGATTCACCAGAGCCCGGAGCTGGATTGGACCGTCCAGTCGCTGGCTGCTCGCGTCGCCATGTCGCGCTCGGCTTTTGCCTCACGCTTCGCGCGTTTGGTGGGGGAACCGCCGCTGGCCTACGTGACGCGCTGGCGCATGCAAAAAGCCGCCGGGCTGTTGCGCCAAAGCAGCGCTACCCTGGCCGAAATCGCCGAGCGCGTCGGCTACGACTCCGAAGCCGCCTTCTCCAAAGCCTTCAAACGCGCCGTCGGCTCCGCCCCCGGCGCCTACCGCCGCGCCGCAAAAGCGACCGTGATCGCTGCCGCTGCCGCTTGATCGTGAGCTTGCCTCCTCCGATCGTCCGGTGGCGCCGTGCGGTCGCTTTTGCATCTGGTTCTCCTGCCGTGGCTTTGCCCACAGGTCTTGCGACCCTGCCGAGCTGAAGGCTAGCGTGCGCTCGGCCTCGCCGAGTTTGTTCACTCCGGTCTTCTCGGAGCGATCGCGATCTGGTGTTCCAAGGACCAAGAGGTCGTTCCGGCTCGCCCGCGGGCTCGCGCGCACCGTACAGGTGACGTGGGGCTCGTGAGTTTCAAGCGTCACGGCAGCCCAAGACGCCCGGCTTGAGCCCACCGTGAGTCTGCTGCGTCCGCTCGCGAGCGCGCACCACCTTTACGACGCGAGCTCGCGCGCAGCGCGAGCCAGAACGACACCAACCGACCTTGGCATCAGCAGATCACGATCGGTAGGTGAAGGATGGAGTGAACGAAACTCGGCGAGGCCGAGCGCCCGCTGCGCTCCTGAGCACGCGGATCGCTGGGCGCTCCACGCGAAGGACGGAGGAGAACAGAAACCTACCTCGGTGGGCGGCGGTAGGAGACTTTGGCGCAGGCTTCGTCGACGATGGCGTTGCGGGCCTTGGGGTCGCCTTCGAGCTCGGGGACGAGGATGAGGCGGTGGGCGAGCACGGGGCCGGCCAGGAAGCGCAGATCGTCCGGCGTGACGAAGGGGCGACCGGCCAGGACGGCCAGCGATTTGGCGGCGCGGAGCAGGCCCAGCGTGGCGCGCGGCGAGGCTCCGAGCACGACCCGCGGGTGGGTGCGCGTGAAGCCTGTCAGGCCGACGGCGTACTCGTAGAGGTCGTCTTCGACGTGGATGCGCGCGGCGATGGATTGCAGCTGCAGCACGTCGGTCGGATTCAGCACCACCCCGACCGGTGGTGGCGCGATGCCGTGCGTGCGCAGCATGGCCACCTCGTCGCGCGGGGTTGGGTAGCCCATGGGTACCCGCACCAAAAAGCGATCGATCTGCGCTTCGGGCAGCGGATACGTGCCCTCCAAGTCGACCGGGTTCTGCGTCGCGAGCACGAAGAACGGGTCCGGCAGCTCGAACCGGTCACCTTCGATGGTGACTTGGCGCTCTTGCATGGCCTCGAGCAAGGCCGACTGAGTCTTGGCCGGCGCGCGGTTGATCTCGTCGGCCAGGAGCACGTTGGCGAAAATGGGGCCAGCGCGCAGCGTGAACGTGCCGTCGCGCGGGCTGAGCACGTAGGTGCCGGTGATGTCTGCCGGCAGCAGGTCGGGCGTAAACTGCACGCGCCGGATGGAGCTGCCGAGCGACAACGCAAACGACTTGACCAGCGTCGTCTTGGCGATGCCGGGGACGCCTTCGAGCAGCACGTGGCCGCGCGACAACAGCGCGACCGTCAGCAAGTCGACCGCCGACGAGTCTCCGATGTAGACCCGAGAAACCTGGCGCTTGAGCTCCAACAGACGCTCGCGCGCCGCCTCGATTTCCGTGACCTGAAGTGCGTGCATCAAACGGCCCCGCAACGCTGCTCGATTTCAAGCACGGCCGCCATCAACTTTTTGCGCAGGGATTCCAGTCTGGCCGGGGGAATTAGCCGCCGTTGCTTTTTCACGATGCGGTCCTCGATGATTCGCAGCTCGGAAAGTGCGCTGTTCAAGTCGTGCCAGGCCGACTCCGAAAGCAGCTGGCGCCGCTGAATTTCGGCCAACACCAGCTTGCTAGACGGGCCCCGGCCAAGGTCGAGCCGTTCGCCCAGCAGGTCGAGCGCGGCCGAGCGCAGCTCCGAGAGGCCTAGCGCCGCGTCGGTGCTGGGCGCCGAAAGCACCGCGATGCGCCCGGCCACACCGCCTTGGGCGACCAGCGGCTCCGGAGCCGAGTAGCGCGGAGTCGCTCGCGACCGAGTGCGAGCGGCATAGAGCAGGGCCCAGGCCATCACCGCCAGGCAGCCCAGCGCGGCCAGCAAGAGTGGCAGCGGGTCCGGCAAGCCGTGCTCGTGGACGTCGTTGACAGCGTCTTGGAGCGCTTGCCCAAAGCCCGACAGCAGCCCGCCGCGATCGCCGAACTGGCCCTTTTGCTGGAAGCGATTGGCGACGAAGTACAGCTTGCCGCCGCGCTCCCCCCAACTGTCGGGCTCGACCAAGTACGTGAGCAAGCCCTCGGCGAACTTGCGGTTGCCCGGGTAGCGCAGCATCAAGTTGATGAACGCTGACGGATCACCCATCGCGAACAGCCGCCCGCGATTCATGATGATGCCCGTGACGGCCAGCGTGGCATCCGGCTCACCGCGCGCGGCGATCGTGAGCACCGGGGTCAGGTTGGGGTGGGTGAGGGCGGTCGGGTGGTTGGTGACGACGCTGTCGACGTTCTGCGTGATCGGGTGGCGATTCTGCTCCTGGCCCGCCACGATCTGCACCGCTGGCTCGGCGATGGGCAAGGTCGGGTTGTCGCGCAGCGTCTTCGCTGGAGCCGCGGGCGCGCGCACGCGCGTGATCTGGAAGCGCGCCAGGAACTTGTCGGCCGTGCCGTGATCGTCGAGCAGCGCGAGTCGGCCCCCCGCACGCAGGAACGCGCTCAGCTCGCCGTAGTCGAGCGGCACCTCGGGGTGCAGGATGACGACGCCGTCCTTCGGCGACAGCTTCGAGTAGTCGAGCGTGGCTGCAATCTCGAGGCGGTCCCGACCAAGTCGTTTCTTGGCCAGCTCGAATAGCTCGCTGCCGCCCTCCCAGGTGGTGTCGTTGCTGTCGAAGGCCGCGTAGGCGACGGGCAAGCCAAAGGCCAGAGACAAACACAGAGAAAGCATGAAAAGCCCGCGGCGCCCTACGACGCGCAGCATCAGGCTAAAGCCCCGGACGAATCTGGCCGCTTTGCTAGTCACAAGCCCCCACAGCCTACTCGCGATTCGCTTGCGGAGTTCAGGACATGGGCTGAGGCCCCAGGCGGAAGGGTTCCAACCCCATGACCAAGATTTCGGCCAGCGGCCCGCTCCAGCGGTCTGAAATGCCTCCGGGGCACATGGACGTGCGGTCAGAGCTTGACCTTGGCGCTCCGGCGGCTAGATTTCTGTCAAGGACCAAAGTTCATCGAACCTGGGTCCTCAATCGCGAAAGCGAGGCCGCCCCTATGCTTCCTCCCTTCATCATCGACCAAATCAGGCGAAGAGAAGAAGAGGAACGTCGGCGCATCGAGCGTGACAGGCCGCGCGTCGAGCTACCGGTCGACGCCTACCGTCCTGCGCCCCGGCCCCAGCCCGACGCTGAAGAACAAGACGACCCCGAGCGTGGCGTCGTGATTCTAGACCTCGGCTGAGCTTTCCAACCCCCCGGTGGCGTTGTACAAGCCTCGGCGCCGATGCGACGGCTCATTCATTTAGTCATTCCTTGCCTGCTCCTGAGCGGCTGCTTCGGGCCCGGCGAGGGCGTGGAAGTTCCCGTCAACGAGATCTACTTCCCGGTGGGGATGGCGGTCGACAAGGACGCTGAGCATCTGTTCGTCGTCTCGAGCGACTTCGACCTCCAGTACAACGGCGGGTCGATTCAATCCTTCGACCTGGAGGACCTGTACGCTGAGTTGCCCGTGCGCTGCACGGAGGACGCGGACTGCAACGACGGCCAACTCTGTCAGCAGGGCATGTGTGCAGCACAAGGCAAGTCGCCGTGCCCCTCGGGGGATCGCGAGGACGCCAGCCGCCTCCTTTATCCCGGCCGCTGTAACCCGATCGAGATCCCGACCTTCGACAGGGTGAAGATCGGCGCCTTCGCGACCGACGCCATCATTCGTGAACGCCCTGACAGCGCTCCCAAGGATCCTGACGCTCCCGAGCGCCTCTTCGTCCCGGTTCGCGGTGACTCCACGCTGCATTGGCTCGACGTCAAGAACGGCAAGCTCGAGTGCGGGCAAGCGGGCTCGTCGGACGGGTCTTGCGACGACCAACACCGGGCCGGTGACGACCCCACCAAGAATAGCCGCGGTCTCGAGCTGAACGTGGAGCCCTTTGCGATCGACGCGGACGCGGGCGGCAACACGATCGTGGTCACCAACCAGACCACCGGGACGGCCTCGCTCTTCCTGAACGAGAGCTGGGACAGCAAGGGTCCCCAGTTGAGCTTCGAGCTCAGCGGCAACGGCATTCCGCGGCTCGCCGTCGGGATCGCCTCGCTACCACAGCCGTTGGCTCCGGGCGAAGTGGCGAACCCTTACAGCACCTACATGATGACGTTCCGCAACGCCGCTCAGGTCCGCCTGATCCGCTTTGCGCCCGACGACTTGAGCCCGGTCAATTCGCCTCGTCCCTACTTGGTGGATGGCTACGGTGTGGGCATCGAAGCCAACTCGGTCGGGACGGATTCGCGTGGCATCGCGTTGGACGCGGCGGCGCGGAAAAAGGCCAAGGATGCGTGCGCCGCGGGTGACACGACCTGCGCAGACGCGGCTGCGCTCGTCCCCATCGACGTGTACGTCGCCAATCGCGCTCCCTCCAGTTTGCTGATTGGCCGCACCCGACCGCCTCAGGAGTACCCCTACTTCTACCAGAGCGTCGCGCTCACCACCGGGCCCTCGAGGGTAGTGGTAGGTCACGTCACCACGCCCGAGGGCGAAGACGAGACGCGCGTGTTCGTCGCGTGCTTCGATTCGCGTCGCATCTTCGTGTACGACCCGCAGCGCGCGCGCATCGAGACCGAGATTTTGACCGGTCGCGGCCCGCACGCCATGACGGTCGATACCCAGCGCCAGCTCCTGTACGTCGGGCATTTTACGGATTCTTACGTCGGAGTTTACAGCTTGGATCTCGCGCACCCCGCCACCTACGGCACCATGCTCGGCACGCTGGGCACCCCCAAGTCTCCGAGGGCGTCCAAGTGAACGTTCTGACCCTATGTCAGCGCGTCGGCGCCTTGCTCGCGCTGACGCTACTCTGCAATTGCTCCGAGCAAGAGGTCGTGGCCGAGCTGCGCTCGCTCTCGGGTAGCGAAGACGCTGTATTCGTCTGCCGCGATGAAGCTGGGCTCGGGCATCCGTACTCGGACTGCCCCGACCGCAACACGACCGACGACACCAACGCGGCCAAAAAGCTGTCGGTTTACGCGCTGGTTTCTCAGACCGTCACCGACGAAATCGCGGTCGTGGACGTGACCCGCGGCAAGGTGGTCGATGTCGACCCCGCCCGCCCCGGCTTCGGTTTCTTGCGCGTCGGCGGCCGGCCCATCTCGATGGCGGCGACGCCCGGCGGGCGAGCCACCTTCGTGGCGACCGGCGACGTCGGACGCAACGGCATCTTTGCGCTACCAACCAGCTGTTTGGACGCACCCGAGTCCGGGCAGGTCGAGCGCGACCTGACCACCTGGCCCGCCTGCCGTCTCGATGAGACGCCCGGCGAGATCAGCGTGATGATCGAGCCGTTTGCGGATGCAGACCCGCAGCTGTCGTCGAACACGCTACCCGGCGACCAAAAGTGCCGCAACGACGCCTATGGCGACGCAGACGCCCCGAGCTCGGGCAACACCTGCCAAGCCGATCTGCGCGACGAAGGCGGTGGTGAGGGTCGTCGCAAGTTGGTCGTGGCGCTTCCGGACTCCGGACAGCTGGCGATCATCGACGCGCAGGAGCTGCTCAACCTGCCTGCCGGCACGTTTCCGCGTTGCCCGATCGAGGCGCGCGTGAATCTGCAGGTGGACGTGCCCCAGGGCGTCGCCCAGGTGCTGCCAGCCGATTTGACGGGCAACCTGCTCGAGCCCGGCATGGCCTGCAGTGAGGTCGCCATGCCTATGGCGCCCACGCCCGCCAAGCGTTTTCCGCAGCCGGCGGGCATCGCCGTCTCGGACAACCGGCTGTATGTGGCCGATCAAGCGGCACCGGTGGTGCACGTGCTCGACACGAGCAGCGTCTGCGGCATGACCGAGCTGCCGCCGCTCTTGCCGCAGTCGCTCCGTGAGCCAGGGCGTGTCGTGACGACGCGCCGCGTGGCGGTCAGCCCGCTCACGCCAGCCGGGCAGCGCTTTGCCTACGCCATCGACGCCGAGGACCAACCCGGCGCGAGCGTGATGGTGTTCGACGTGAGCCCCGGTTCGACGGACCGCACGCCGCTCGTGCGCAGCGGCTCGCCGGAGCTACCCAACGAAAAGCCCGATCGCTTGGCCATCGGGTCTTCAGCGAGGGACGTCACCTTCGCCTACCGCGACATTCCGTACGTCGACCCCGCGACGGGCGTGGCTCAGTTCGGCACGGCTTGTAACCCGGACACGACTGCGGACGCGGCTTCTCCCGGCGCGCTAGCCCGCACGAGCCTGGACTTTTCGACCGGCGCGAGGCCCGGGCTGCTCCGCGGCTTGTTCGGCTTCATCTTGCTGACCAACGGCGCCATCGCCATCGTTGACGTGGACGACTTCGACGCTGCTTGCCGGCGGCCGGTTTCCACCAACACCGACCCGGTACCGGACTTTCGGGGGTGCGCCAACGACCTATCCTCCGAGCCGTTCAGCGTGGCCACCAACGACGGTGGAACGAACGAGTACCTGGGCAATAAGCGTTTCGTCACTGGCGAGGTCAGCTGCCGCGTGGTGCAGCCACACCGCTTCCGCAGCTCGCGCTTCGCGCTCAACGACAGCTCAGTGGGCGTGCGCGCGCCGTCTCTGCGCGACTTCCCGCGGCTCAGCGTGCCCGCGTCGGTGGCCGCGGGGGATCCGACGAACCGTCCGCGACTATTGGCGGTGCCGTTCGTGGGCTCGAAAGGTGCGACGATCGTGAGCGAGGTGTTCGTAGGCTCGACCCGCTACACCACCGCCGCGAGTGGTGGCGACGACGCGATCGCCACCAGCCCCAATGATCGCTCCTCCGAGGTGCTGCAGACGCAAAACACCGTCATCTTGCCGCCGCTCGAGCCGCGCTCTTACGCCGCGGAAGATACGGTCACGGTCACCTACGAAGGCTCGTACGCCGGCGAGCGCGCGTCAGGCCTGCTCCAACTCAAGGGGAACGAGCTGCGGCTGGAAGACGCCTCGCTGTCGTTTTGCGGGGCTGGCGTCTACGACATCGCGACCATGAAGGCCTACGCGATGGCCGAGCTAGGTGTCGCTGACGCCGCCCAGGCCGACGTCTTTGCTGGCGAACACGCCGACTACGTGCAGCTTACGACGGCGCTTCCCAGCGAGACGGACACCTACTGGAAGGAGTTGGCCGCGGACAAGACCAATCCGACCCGTGACACCTGCCTGGGGTTGTTCGGCGCGCAAGACGTCGAGCCGCTGCTGGCAGCTCGTGACTTCCGCGTGGAAGCTGCATTTGCCGACCACCTGCTGCTCACGCCGCGCTTAGCTGGTGACGTCACTCCAGAGCTCGTGACCAAGTGCTTCCCCACGGCTCAGAAGTACCGGCTGCGCACCGGCAAGCATTGGGCGCTCGTGCACAGCGCGTTCGGCTTTCGGCACGACGTCGTAGCCAAGGGCGACAAGAACCAGTGCGTGCGAAGCTGCGACCCTCTGCGCAAGTGGAGCCGCGGGCGCGTCTTCGAGATCTCCAGCGTCAACGAGCAAGACCACTGCCGCGCTGCCGACGACCCGGGCGAGCCGCTGGATCTGCGCGTTGGCTGCGCCACCGACCTCGACGTAGCGTGCGTCTACGACCAGGCCCCTGACGCCGCGACTCGCCCGGGCGTAGCGCCGAGCGACGCGGCTGCGGCCTGCGTGTTCAACGGCCTGAACGACCGCTTTGCGCTGTACCGTGGCCGTCTGCCGTCCGAGCGCGACTCGGTCTTTACCTGGCGCACGACCGGCGGCTTCACCCCGTTGGTGATGAGCCTGACCTCAGCAACGTCATCGTCGGTGGTGGCGCCGCAGTCGATTCAGTTTCTGCAGCAGCCCGAGCAAATGGCAGTGGTCGACGGCGCTAGCCAAGGGCTGTCCCTGTTCAGCCTGGACACGTTCGGCATCGTCAAGCCGTCGCCCTTCTACTGAGACGCGCATGGCGGGCACGCTGACGCCTTCCATGCAGCAACACGCGGCGGCCAAGCGCGCCTATCCGGCCGCCATCGTGTTCTTTCGCATGGGCGATTTCTACGAGATGTTCGGCGACGACGCCGTGCTCGGAGCCAAGCTGCTCGAGCTCACGCTCACGGCGCGTAACCGCGGCAAGCCCGACGAAATCCCGATGGCTGGCGTGCCGCACCACGCCGCGCACGGTTACATCACGCGGCTGCTCGAGCTGGGCCAGCAAGTGGCCATCTGCGAGCAAATGGCCGACCCTTCCAAGGTGAAGGGGCTGGTGCCGCGCGAAGTGGTTCGCGTCATCACGCCTGGGCTCGTGACCGACAGCGACCAGCTGCCGGCCAACGCCAACAATTTCTTGTGTGCCATCGACGTCACCTCCAGCGAGGTGGGCGTGGCGTTGTACGATCTCTCGACCGGCGAGCTTCAGGCGGGCAGCCTACCCAACGTGGCGCGCGTGCTGGGCGAGCTCAGCCGCGCGGCGCCCCGTGAGGTGCTGGTGGGTGGCGGGGAAGGGGCCGAGCAAGCGCGCGCCTCCGCTTTGGCCGCAGCGAGCAGCCTGCCGCGCGTGGCAGTGCGCGAAGACAACGCCCTGTCGACCGCGGAAGAAGTGGAGGCGCTGCGCGAGGTGAAGGCCGAGGCGGCGTCGCTTTCGCCCGAGGTGAAGCGAGCCGTGGCGCGGGCGCTGCGCTTTGCCCAGGCTTGTTTGCCGCGCGGGCGCCTGCCGGTACGGCGCATCGCTCGCTTCGAGCCGTCCAGCACGCTGCTCATCGAGCGCGTGGCGCAGCAACATTTGGAGCTCACCGAGTCGGTATCTGGCAACAAGCAGGCGACCCTGCTGGGCGCCATCGACGCTTGCTGCTCGCCGGGTGGCGCGCGGCTCTTGCGTCGGCGCCTGCTCGCCCCGCTCACCGACGTAGCCAGCATTCGGCGCCGCCACGATCAGGTCGAGCTGTTCGTGGTGCACGCGCGGCTGCGTGAAGCCCTGCGCGGCGCGCTCGACGACCTGGGCGACCTCGAGCGGCTGAGCGTGCGCGCCGCGCTCGGCGAAGCCACGCCGCGTGATCTGGCCGGGCTACGCGACGGCCTCGGCGCCGCGGCGCGCGCAGTTGGCGTCTTGAACGACGTGAAGGACGGCGAGCTACGCCAGGTGCTGGGGCTCGAAGGCAAGGCCATCGACACCTTGCCCAAATTGGCCGCGGAGCTGCGCGCGGCGTTGGTGGAGCGACCTTCGCCGTTGGCCAAGCAGGGTGAGATCTTTCTCGCCGAGTTCGACGCCGAGCTGGCGGAGCTCGATGGGCTGCGGCGCACGGGCACCGAACGCATGGTCGAGCTCGAGACGCGCCTGCGCGAGAGCACCGGCATCGCCACCCTGCGCATCCGGTACACGCGCGTCTTTGGCTGGTACATCGAGGTCAGCCGCGGAAAATCCGGCAATGTGCCGGCGGAGTTTCGGCGCAAGCAGACGGTGGCCACCGGCGAGCGCTACAGCCTGCCCGAGGTCGACGAGCTGGCCGACAAGATCAGCCACGCCGAAGAGCGCCACCGCGAGCGCGAGCTCTTGCTGTTGCGCGAGCTGGTCGAGAAGGCCGGCAAAGCTGCGCCGCGCATCGCGCTCTTGGCCGAGCGTCTCTCGGACTGGGACGTCGCGGCAGGCCTCGCCGATGTTGCCCACCGCCACGACTACGTCAGGCCCAAGGTCGACGACTCGGACGTGCTCTCGCTTCGCGATGCGCGGCACCCCGTAGTGGAGCGCATCTCGGCGCGTGGCAAGTTCGTGCCGAACGACGTCGAGCTCGACCTGAACGGCGAGCGACTATGGCTGGTGACCGGACCCAACATGGCGGGCAAGAGCACGCTGCTGCGTCAGGTCGCGCTGTGCACCATCTTGGCGCAAATGGGCAGCTTCGTGCCGGCCCGCGCGGCGCGCATCGGCGTCGTGGATCGCGTGCTGTCACGCGTAGGCGCCAGCGACAACTTGTCTGCGGGTGAGAGCACCTTCATGGTGGAAATGCGCGAAACCGCGGAGATCTTGCGCTCCGCCACGCGCCGCTCGCTGGTGATCTTGGACGAGATTGGGCGCGGCACCAGCACCTTCGACGGCTTGTCCATCGCTTGGGCCGTCGCCGAATACCTCGACGAGGTCGTCGGTTGTCGGGCGCTGTTCGCGACGCACTACCACGAGCTCGTCAACCTGGCCGAGCAGAGCGCTCACGTTGGCAGCTACAGCGTGAGCGCGCGGGAGCAGAACGACGACGTGGTGTTCTTGCATCGCCTGGTGCCGGGCGCCGCCAATCGCAGCTACGGCGTAGCCGTCGCCAAGCTGGCAGGGTTGCCCGAGCCCGTTCTGGCGCGAGCGCGGGCCATCTTGGTTGGCCTCGAGCGCAAGGACGACGGGGGTCAGGAGCGCCGCAGCAAAGCTGGCAAGGCCCCGCAGCTGTCGCTCTTCGGCGAGCGCTCGGCAGAGTCGCGGAGTCAGGTGGAGCTGGTCGAGACGCTGCGTGGGCTCGACCTGGATCGATTGACGGGACTCGAAGCGCTGAGCCTGCTGCAGCGCCTCAAATCGAAGCTCTAGTGTCCTGAGTCCGCAATTCTTCTCAGAATTGCGGACCGCCGCTGCGCGGCGAGCTGCTCTGCAGCTTCAGGCCCCTAGTCCTGTCTTCTAGGGGCGCCTCGCGCCCCTCTCGCCCTCCGGGCGATTCACCCCCAGAGCCAATTCGCCCTGCGAATTGCCTAGTGTGCCTAAGACACTTCTTCGGACATCTACGGACTTGGCACACTAGCTCAGCGCGCGGCGAGCCAGAGGCGGCCGCCGGTCTTGGTAGTGTTACCGATTCGCGCGGTGTTTTTTGGCAGCCAGCCAAACTCGGCGACGCTGAATTTTTCGAGCGGACGGACGCGCACGCGCAGATCCGGGTTGGCGCGATTGACGAAGCCGCCCAGGTTGTTGGTGACCTCGTTCATGGCGTCCATGATGTCACTGCTAGGTTCGCTCTTGGCTTGCTCTTCGATGGCTGCCGCAGGAAAGCCCATCAAGCGCCCGCCCAGCTCTACGCCGCCGCGCAGGTCCAGCAAGATGGCGCCCACCTCTTGGTCGCTCGAATCGACGATGCGCGAGACGTAGAAGCCGTCCAGATCCTTTGGCACGTTGCCCCGTTCGGCGCGTAGCTCGGCATCGACGCCCAGCAGCTGCTTCAAGCAGCTGGCAATGTCGGGCTGCGTGGGCATTGCCAGCCCCGGCTTGGCGGGGGCCCCGACGGGCGCCAGCGCCTCGGGCAGAGCGGGCGGGGCACCGACCGCCTGCGTGCGGTCTTCGCCCAGCGTGGGCGCCGCGGGCTGAGGTGTGGGCGCGACCACCGCGGGCGCGGCGAGCGCTGGCTCTTCGCCGGGAGCGAGGCTGCGCGCGCGCGCGCCTGGGCGCAGCGATCCCGGGGCGTGCTCGCGCCGACTGGCGCCGCGCAGCGCCGAGCGCCCGTGATCGGCGGAGCTCATCTGCAGCGAGCGCCGCTCGACTGCCGCGAGCCGGCCGCGCATGGCTTCGTGCAGCGCGCGCATGGTCGTCAGCTCGACGCGTAGCTCGCCGATCATCGCCAATAAGGTCGCGGTGCTGGCGCCACCAGCGTCTGTCGGAGCGTCTTCGGCGAGCATCACCCAATGCTCGCCCTCCAGCTCGAAGGCGCGATCGCTGCCGTCGTCGTCGCCGATCAGGAGATCTAGCGCTTCGCGTACCAAGGAAGGCGCGCAGCGTTCCTTGAGATGGCGTACCACGCTGTCAGTGCCGTTCACGCGTCGCCGCTCGGGCCGAAGCACGTGCTCGTCGACCGCTACCAGCTTGGTGACCTCCAACGTCCAGCTCCCGCGCTTTCTAAGCAGGCGCAGGGGTTCGTTCAGCTCGTTCATTTCAGCGCTGCGACTCCTAACGATGGCATCAACGGCAGCTGTGGATTGAGGCTTTAAGCGCTTCTCGAATCCTGGACACGAATCCGGAAACTCGGACGTGTCTGGACGCAAAAGGCTGCCAATTCCTCGGGTTTCGAAGTTGGTTCGCCGGTTGCAATGGACGGCTTCGGAGCGCGGCGTGGCCGCGCGCGCTCACACATGACCAACCTCCTCCTGTCCTCTTTCATGAACCAACTCGTGAGTGCAGCGACTCAATTGAGCTCGCGCTTTCCGAGCTTCCCATGTCGGGTGCTTGCCTACCGCGAGTCCGTACCGAGCGGCTTGTGCGGCAGCTACGTGAGCCTGTCGGGCGAAAAAACGGAGCACATCGTAGGCCTGCTGTCGCACCCGCTTGGCTGGGAGACGTTGAGTCGTTCTCTGGACCACGACTTGCCGCTGGCGGAGCCGCGCGGCCTCGTCGAAGGCGCCTGCGAAATCGGCAAGATCGTCGCGGATGCGTTTCGCAGCAAGCTGCCGGACGCCGCGGCCTCGATCGTCGGACTGCCGCTGTTTGCCGAAGGCATGGTGAGTAGCGGACGGCGCATCGAGCTGCAGGCAGCCGATATCGCGCTCGGCAGCAGCTTGGTGTTGTTGGTGCTTTTCAGCCGGTCGCTCGAAACGCGCCCGGTAATGCGGAGCGCCGGCTCCCCAATCAACGGAGGAGCGGTGTGATGAGCGAGGGAAGGAAGCTACTCATGGGAAGCCACGAACGTGCACTGGTATTGGGGAATTCTGCGGCTTTTGGGCTGATTTGCTGCTTCGGTAGCGTCGCCTTGGCGGCGCCCGCGGCCAAGCCCGCGCCCAGCGCCGCTGCCCCCGCTCCAGTCAAACCGAGCGGCAAGGCCGACGCGAAAGCGCCGGCGCCAGCCGCTGCCCCTGCAGCCGCCAAGCCTGCTGCGGCCGCTGCAAAGCCTGCGAAAACCGAGCCCGTCGCCACTGGCAAAGGCGGGCCCGCTACCGCAGCGCCCGCTGCCGAAAAGGCCGCTGCGCCCAAGCCTGCGGCCCCGAAGCCTGCTGCAAAACCGCAGCCCAAACCTGCAGCCCCAGCAGCGCAGCCGGCGGCGCGCTCCGCCGCGCCCGCGCCGGCCGATGCGACCAAGGACGAAGTGGAGGCGCTTCGCGCCGAGGTCAAAGCGCTGCGCGAAGACCTGAATCACGCGGTCGGCGCGCCCCCCGCAGGCGCAAACCCCAAGCGCGAGGCGCTTGGCCAAGAGCTAGCCGAGGAGCAGAAGAAGCTCGCCGCCATTCAAACCGCCGTGGAAGGAGGCCTCGATCGCGCGGCCGTTGCCGATTCGATCAGCCGCGCGGAGGCGCGCATCTCGGAGCTGCAAGAAGACATTGCAAAGGAGCCAGTCGTTGCCGTAACGGCGCAGCGCTCGCTGTACGAGGTTTCGACGGAGGTCGAGAGGCTGAACGCAGCTGCGGCCCACCCGGCGCCCGCCGAGTCGAAGGCTGCGAATCTGGTCGCGGCGGCTGCCGAGCCCAAGCCCCTCATCGATGTCAAGCCACCCGAGGGCGCTGACATGATGGAGAAGATGGGGCTATTGCCGCTGGAATTCACGGCATTCGGCGACTTCTTCTATCGCTTCGAGCGGCCCGGCGCCGACGACTTTCACGTCGGCGCGGTGGAGCTGGACGCTTCGTTGAAGCTCACCCCGTACGTCAACGTATCGACCGCGATCGTGTTCGACGGCGCCGAGGATGTCTTTGGGCTCGGCGCGTTCGTGATCGATTGCGGCATTGCCGGTGATGGCGATGGCTACGTATTCCAGAGCAAGAGCCTCGCCAAGTCAGGCGTCTCGTTCGGTCGCTTCGACGTGCCCTTCGGTATTGCGTACCTCGAGTATCCGTCGGTCGAAAATCGCCTGATTAGCCTGCCGCAAGCGGTCGATCTCACGCATGGCGGCTGGAACGACATCGGCGCTCAAGGCTATGCGGTGGGCGAACACTGGACGGCGGTTGGCTACGTGGTGAATGGTTTAGACCATCCAATCGGCCCTGATGAGGTCGCGCCTTCAAGAACCGCTGCAGGTGGCCGTTTGAGCGCGAAGGTGGACGAACTCATCGAAGTTGGCGGCTCAGCCGCAGTGGACTTCGCCAAAGAAGGCCCCGTCATGGGCTTCTTTGGCGGCGATCTCGCGACCACGCTCGGCCCCGTCGACCTACGAGGTGAATACCTGCTCAAGCAGGTGAAAGCTCCCGGCTTGCCGGAGCTGACGCACGGCATTTACGGCCAGGCGCGTGTTCAGGTCGACCCCGCATTCTTGGTCGCCCGCTACGACACGGTGCTGGAAGGGGCGTCCGCGCTCGATCGACGGCTCACGGGCGGCGCTGGCGTCGCGGTCTTTCCGCAGGGCGAGGTCCGCGCTGTCTACGAGCACAGCCTCGACAGCGATATTCGCATGATGACCCTGCAGCTCGTGGGCGGCAGCAGCTTCCAGCCGACTGGCTTGCGCCGCTGAGCCAGTCCCAGGAATCCGCAACCACATGCACTCACTCGCAGAATCCAGGATCTCGGAAATCGCAGTCCGGTTGCGCGGACCCCGTTCGGAGGCCTTGCGCCTCGAATCTGCGATTTCAGCCCAAAAGCCAGTCCAGCTGACGATGGACCGGCGATTGCAATCTTGCAACTCAGTATTTCGAAAACAAGAAGGTCGCCCATGAAGTCCCTCACTCTCCTCCAGAAGCTCCTGCTCCTCTGTGGCTTCGCCATCGCGACTACCGCAGTTCTCGGTTGGTCCGCCGTGCATAACCTGGCTTCCGTGTCCGAGGCGGCCAGTCGCATCACGGAGATGGGGGTCGCCCAACGCGCCCAGATGGACGCAGACATGATGCACGACGGCCTGCGCGCGGACGTGCTCTTGATCAACCTGGCCGTTGCCAAAGACAACGCCGACATGCGCAAAGAGGGCATCGACGGCGTGCGTGAGCACACCGCGCGGTTTCGCGAGAGCATGAAGACCGCGGGCGCCGACGAGGAGCCCAAGATCCAGAGCGCCGTGCGCGAGGTGATGCCGAGCATCGAGCGCTACCTGCAATCCGCCGAGGCCTTTGCCAACGCGCGTCCCGGTGAGGAACTGCCGGCGCTGGACGCCTTCTTGAAGGACTTCGGCTCGCTCGAGGAGGGCATGGAGAAGTTCGGTGACGTCATCGCCACCACGGCCAAGGCGGTCGACGAAGAGGCGCAGAAGCAACAAGTCGCCGCGTCCCGCAGCATCGTGTTGGTTGCGATTGCCGGTAGCTGCTTGCTCATCGGGCTGTCTGTCTTGGTCGTGCGCTCGATTCGCCGCCCGCTGAGCGCGATCGCGACTGTGGCTCGCAGCATGTCGCGCGGTGACCTGGCTCACACGCTCGAGCGCGAGACCGACGACGAGATCGGCGACGTGGCGCTGGCCCTGACCGAGATGAAGACCAGCGTCGAGCGCCTGACTCGCACCGAGCAGACGGTGATCGAAGCGGCTCGCCAGGGTCGGCTGTCCGAGCGTGGCTCGGCCGAGGGTCTGCATGGCGTCTTCGCGGAGTTGGTCAGCGGCATGAACGAGCTGCTCGCGACCGCCAACGCGCCGATCCAAGAGGCCAAGGAAGTGCTGTCGCGCGCCGAGAACCGCGATCTCACGGCGCGCATGCGCGGCGAGTACCAAGGTGACTTCGACCTGATCAAGGTCGCCACCAACAACGCCTTGGACACCCTGGAGCGCGCGCTGAGTGAGGTGCAAGCCGTCGCCGACCAGGTCGCGGCCGCTGCCGGCCAAATCACGGGCGCCTCGTCGCAGATGGCGCGCGGCGCCTCTTCGCAGGCGGCGTCGATCGAAGAGGTGCTGAGCACGCTCGAGGAGATCACCTCCATGAGCAAGCAGAACGCCTCCAACGCCCAGGAGTCTCGCAGTCACGCCCAGGGCGCAACCACCATGGCCGACCAGGGCTCGGCCAGCATGGGGCGCCTGTCGAGCGCGGTGGAGAGCATCAAGGGCGCGGCCGACGAGACCGCCAAGATCATCAAGACCATCGACGAGATCGCCTTCCAGACCAACCTGCTGGCCCTGAACGCAGCCGTGGAAGCGGCGCGCGCCGGCGACGCGGGTCGTGGCTTCGCGGTGGTGGCCGAAGAAGTCCGCTCGCTGGCCATGCGCAGCGCGGAAGCAGCCAAGAACACTACGCAGGTCATCGAGCGCTCGCTCAAGAAGGCCGAAGAGGGCGTGATCATCAACAAGGAAGCCAGCGTCGCGTTCGACGCGATCGGCAAGCAGGTCAAGAAGGTGGTCGAGGTCATAGCCGAGATTGCCGAGTCTTCGCAGCAGCAGCACGACAGCGTGGCGCGCATCAACAAGGGCGTCGACACCGTGTCGCGCGAGACGCAGCAGAGCGCCGCCGCCACCGAAGAGACCGCCAGCGCGGCCGAAGAGCTGGCCGCCCAAGCCGAGAACATGCGCACGCTGACCTCGCAGTTCCGGCTCGGCCAATCGGCGCCTGCCGCCTACCAGCCCAAGCCGGCCGCTGCGGCTCGCCGCGGCGCTCCTCGCGCTGCGGCGCGTCCGCCCACGCTGCCCAAGGCTGCTGCTCGCCCCGCCGCGAAAGCTCACGTCAACGGCAACGGCAACGGTAGCGCTGCAGGTCGCGAGCTGATTCCGTTCGACGACGACGACAGCGCGGTCATCGGCACGTTCTGAGCTCAGCACGGGAGACAGCGCACCATGAAGAACAAAGCCAAGCCAAGAGCGCTCGACCTCGGTGAGATTGCGGTTCAACTCATGCAAGCTCAACCCAGCGAGACCGAGTCGCTGCAAGACCTGTGTGAGGCATTGGGCCGCTGCGTGGAAGGGGAGCTAGGCGCTGACAGCTCTCCTTCGGTGAAGCGGCTGGTCACGGCCGCGAAGGCCAAGCTCGACAGCCTGCTGTCGGGCGAGGCGGCTGACGCCGAGCAGGCGTTGGCGGCCGCGGTGCGCCTGACCTGCCTCGCGACCTCGCCAGACGAGTCTCCGCGCAACAGCGAGCCGGACCTCGAGTGGGAGTCGGAAGAGGTAGCTCCCGTGGCCGCCGCCGTGAGCGAGGTTCCTTCGCTGCCGCCCGGCAAGCCGACGCTCGTGCCCGCCGATCCCGATCTGGACCTGATCGGTGAGTTCATGACCGAGGCCAACGAGCACGTGGTCAACGCCGAGGCGGCGCTCTTGACCTTGGAAGAGCGCCCCGACGACGCCGCCGCGGTCAACACCGTGTTTCGCGCCTTCCACACCGTGAAGGGCGTTTCGTCGATGCTGGGCATGACGGCGCTGGCCGAGCTCGCGCACCACGCGGAGTCGCTGCTCGCGCGCATCCGCGACGGTGAGATCCAGTGCACCGGCGTGTACGCGAACCTGTGCCTACGCGGTATCGATCTGCTCAAGGAGACCCTGAACGCGGTCTCGGCCCAGCTCCACGGGCAAGAGGCCCAGCTGCCCGCCGGCTACGCGCAGCTCGTTCGCGAGCTGCAGAATCCGGACGCGGCCGGCGCGGAAGCTACCTCGGCGGTTGCGCCCGCCCCGACCGCCGCTGTCCCGCTGCCCGCTCCCGTCGCGGCGGCCGCCGCTGCCGAGCCGGCGGTGGCGGCTGCGCCCGTCGCGGCGGCGGCCCCCGCTGCGCCCAAGGCCGCCGCTGCCGCTCGGTCGGCGCAGGCCGCCGCTCCGTCGGCCCAGGCCCCGCTGGCCGCGCCACCCTCCGCTGCGTCCGCACCCGTAGCCAGCCGTCCCGCTGCTCCCTCAGAAGCCGAGGCGCCCGCCCGCGCCGCAGCCCAGGGCGACGAGACGTCGGTCCGCGTCCGCACCGATCGGCTCGATCGGTTGATCGACATGGTCGGCGAGCTGGTGATCGCGCACTCCATGCTCGCGGCTGATCCGCGCAACGACGTGTCGCGCGATCCCGACCTGTCTCGCAAGGTCGGCCACGCCGGTAAGATCGTGCGCGAGCTGCAGGACATGTCGATGTCGCTGCGCATGGTGCCGCTGCGCCCGACCTTCCAAAAGCTGACCCGTATCGTGCGCGACGTGGCCAAGAAGAGCGACAAGCTCATCCAGTTCGTCAGCACGGGGGACGACACCGAAATCGATCGCAACATGGTCGACGTCATCGCCGAGCCGCTGATTCACATGGTGCGCAACGCCGCCGACCACGGCATCGAGTCGACTGCGGCGCGCATCGCCGCCGGTAAGTCTGCGACCGGCACGGTGCGCCTGGCCGCGTACCACTCCGGAGGCAACGTAGTCATCGACTTGAGCGACGACGGCGGTGGCTTGGACCGCGACCGCATCCTGGCCAAGGCCGCCCAAAAGGGCTTGATCGACCCGAACAAGAGCCTGTCCGAGAGCGAGATCTATCAGCTGATCTTCCTGCCCGGCTTCTCGACTACCGAGAACGTGACCGACATCTCGGGGCGCGGCGTGGGTATGGACGTGGTGCGCCGGAACATCGAGCAGCTCAAAGGCCGCATCGAAATTACGTCGGAGCGCGGCAAGGGCACGGTGTTCTCGATTCGCCTGCCGCTCACCCTGGCCATCACGGACGGCATGATCGTTCGCGTCGGCAGCGAGCGCTACATCATCCCCACCGTGAACATCGCCATGAACTT
>DATAKF010000089.1:0-8174 GCA_036261775.1 Polyangiaceae bacterium
CAGGCTGGTGGAGCATGACGACTCAGGAGCTGCGTAGCCTAGGGGATCGCCATCCCACTTCCGCAACCGTCTTGGCTGCTTCGATGTTGGAGGCGGCGCTCGTTGCCATCGCGGAACCCGCGAAGAACGCAGGTCAATGGCGGAACAAGGACCTCCTGGTAAGCTCGGAGCGCTGGAAGCTAGGTACGCTCATCGACCAAGCTGAGGCGGCCTTCACATTGTCCAAAGATGACGCTGTGCTGGCACGAAAACTTCAGGACCTCCGAAACCGGATTCATGTGGGCAAGTTCGCCGTCGATGGTCCCGAGCGCTTCAAGCCTCAGTTTGCGAATGCTCACGATGCGACGATCGCGCTGAAGCATCTTGAGATGCTTCTCGACAAGATCCTCGATTGGGCTCCGATAGCCGCGCTTGGCTGAGCTAAGCAGGCACGTAGCTATCAGGGACCTCGACGTGCATCACGATCGCTCCATCGGCCCGCTGTTGGCGGGACAGTACCTTGCCGCCTTGACCAGTCACGGATGCCAATAGAGCCAGCTCGGTGGCCTCCACACCCTTGCCGACGTGCAGCGTGCTCTCGTGGTGACCGGCAACGATGCCGCCCAGCATGTCGTTCCAGATCGTCCGCTCGCTCGACACCGTTGTCTCGGGCAAGGTGCCGAACGCTGGCAACGTCAGGGTCACGCCGTCGTCGAGCCAACCAACGACGACCCGGGCCCCGTTGAGCACGTCCCTCAAGACCTCCCGCTTTCGGTCCAGGCTTGGGGTTTTGAGGCTCAATTCGGCGATCGTGGAGCGCAGCCGGGCTTCGACGGTGGCCTCAGCCGCCCGACGTTGCTGAGCCGCTGAACGGGCAGCTAGGCGCTGAGCCAGCTCGGCTTCGAGCTTGGCTCGCTGGCCCCGGATCCGGTCGTTGGCTTCCCGGTAGTCGTCCCTGGTGATCTGCTGCTCGGTGTAGAGCGTGATGAGCCGCTGGCTCTTTTCCTTGTGAGCGTCGAGCTGCTGCTTGAGCGCTTGGATCAGAGTCTCCAAACCGTTGTCCTGCTCAAGCGCTCCCTCGTGCTGCCGGATCTGGATCAGCCGGCAGACCGTGGCGGTCCAAAGGTGCCGCTCAAAATGGGCCTCTGGCATGCGACGACGGCACGGCTTGCACGCTGTGAAGTGCCTGTCGTGGCTGTTCAGGTTGTGCAGGTGAGCGCCACACTGGCAATCGACAAAGCCCGTGCTGAGCTTGGTGGCACGCCTCTTCAGCGTGCGCTCGTTCTTCCGCTTTTGAATGGCGGCATAGGTCGTGGGGGTGATGATCGCCGGGTAGGTGAGGGGGTAGACCTCACCGTCGAGGCTGTAGGTCGTGCTGCCCAAGTAGGCGGCCGAATTTCTGATGATGTGTTGGACACTGACAGGGCTCCAACGCTCCGGAGTCCAGTCTTTTGCCTGGTTTTTTCGGCTATTGGTGCTGGCCATGGGGGTCGGCATCTTGGCCTCGGTTGCCATCCGAGCCGCATGAGTGACGCCACCCTCAAGGTACCAGTCGAGCAAACGGGACAGGTTGGCGGCGTCTTCAGGGTGGACCTCCAGGCGCCACCCTTGCTTTCGATCCATCCCGTTCACGGGCACCTGGCGGTAGCCGTATGGCGGCTTGCCACCCTTGGCATACTTGCCGTCCGCCAGGTGCTTGGCCTTGCCACTCATGGTGCGCGACCGGATGAGCTTGAACTCCTCGTTGGCCACCATGCTCTTGAACTGAAAGAGCATGTCGCCAGGGTTCATGACGCCTTCTTCGTCGATAATCTGGGTGCCGCTGCTGATGAGGGTCGCCTGGATCTTGGCGGCCGCCACGTGGCTCTCCATGACCTTGCCCTGGTTCTTGCTGACCTTGTCGACCCTAGCGATGCGGGACAGCGAGTAGATCACTAGGTAGTCCGGGCGGACGGCTCCCGAGCTGAGGTCCTCCAGCAGCTTGGCAAAGTGGCGGCCGTCGAGCAGGGTGCCCGAGACGCCATCGTCCAGGACCCAGCCATCCCCGGTCGGGCCGTAGGGCAGGAGGGCCAGGTCGTGGCGGCCCACCAGGGACCGGCAGCGCTCGACCTGGGCCCCGATGGTCTCAGCCTGGCGTTGCCCGACCGTGCTGGTCCGGCAGTAGACGATGGCGGTCTTTTGCACGCTTTTCCGGGGTATCACGGCCGGAGCATAAACGAAAGTACATGTTGACGAACTTCATCGCGCCGTCCATGGCGCCGTAAAATTGGCTTTCGCGCAGCAGGGAGCGGCGGCGACGCCGCGCTTCGTTGCCGTCGATGCTGCCGCTGCGCAGCTCGGCGTCGATGGCCATTTGCTTGCCGGGCATGGCGTCGAGCGTGAAGCGCGCACCGACTTCCGCAACGCGCTCACTGCCTTTGGCGATCACCACGAATTGGATGATCGTCAATATCAGGAAGATTACGCCGCCAACGACGTAGTTGCCGCGCACCACGAACTGGCCGAAGGCCTTGATGACCTCGCCGGCGTCGGCTTGCAGCAAGATCAAGCGCGTTGAGGAGACGTTCAGCGCGAGCCGAAACAGCGTCGTGATCAAGAGCAGGGTCGGGAAGGCGGCGATCTTGAGCGCTTCTCCGACGTACAGCGCGACGAGCAGCACCGCCACCGAGCAGGCCAGGTTGGAGGCGATCAGCAGATCGAGCAGCCAGGTTGGCAGCGGCACGACCATCAAGCTGACGATCGCGATCACGAAGAATGCCAGCGCGCCGTCCGCAAAGCCAAAGCGCGGACGCCGCGCCCGAAGCCCCAAAGTCTGGGGCGCTGGCCCCGCCTGCGCCGCCGGTGCTGCCATGTCCAGACGCCAGCTCAGTGCATGAGGAACGAGGCGTCAAGCTGGCTGCCGCTGCCGCTCGGCGCCGCGGGGGCGGCGGGTGGGCGGTTCAGCTCGGGGACGTAAAAATGCCGACGATACCCGTGTACAGCTGGAGCGCGGGCTTGCCCGCGACCTCGGAGACTTCGAACGACGACTGCATGCCGGCCAGCGGCAGCTCGCCGAGGCGCGCCTTCAAAATCTTGAGATCGACGTCTTTTTGGCCATAAAGGCTGGAGCCGCGGCCCGCGCAGTTGATGTAGATGCCAAAGCGCGGTGCCGCGCCGTTGGCTTCGCGCAGCAGCTCGCGCACCGCCGTTTGCAGATCTTCGCGCGCCGCCTTGGCGTCGCGCACCGCGAACGCCAGGCGCATGCCGGGCCGCACTTCGTCGGACACGAGCAAGCCGCGCCGCACGGGGTCGACGCCTTGCACGGCGCGGATCAGCACCTCGGGGCGCTCGGGCGGTCGTTCACTGTGCCGCTGCTCCAGCCTACGCTCGAGCGCAGGATCGGTCGTGACCGGGTCATCGCGCACGGGCGGCGCCAGCGCCACGAACACGAGCGGCTGGTCTTCGAGGTTGTCGGCGACCGAGCTCAACACCTCGAGCGCCGGCGCGCCCTCGATCTCGAGCACCATGGATCCGCGTGTCTTGGTGATGGTCTTGAGCGGCATCAATAAGCGACACGCCGCCGACGCGCGGACCAGCGGCATCGTGATCCCGCTCAGCACCATGCCGCCCGCTGGACCCGAGCTGACGACGCCATCTTGAGCGACGCAGACGATGGGCGCGTCGCCAACGGTGCCGGCACCCAACACGCGCGTGCGCCGTAGCTCGCTCAGCGGCTCGAGAACGTGCGGCGCCAGGCCGTTGGGCCGTGCGAACACCAGCGCCGTCAGGTTCCGTCCCGCCGCCTCACTGGGACGAATGGCAGACGACAATTGACTACCCACCGCCTCGACGTTGTTGCCGGTCACACTGAACGGCTCCGCCTTGCCGCCGCTCCAGACGATGCCGGTTGCGGCCGACTGGCCCTCGACCTCACCCCGTTCCGAGACCACCCCAGCCCCCGAAGCTAGGCAAACGGGCAAGCCAGGCATGCTTTGAGCGACCGCGCGTCCCAACTCCAGCACTCGCTCGCCCACGCTGCCCGCGGCAAAAATGACCGCTCCACTGGGCCGGGTGACACGCCTGGCAGCCTGAACGAAGGCTCGCGCCGCCTTTTCCGGGTCCTCCCCGGCGAAGCTGAAGCTCTGCGCGCTCGTCATTTTGAAAGGGGGCTCATGCTACGCCCTTTCGCTTCGCCAAAACATTTCCTATTTTGGTTGAGAATGTCCGAGGTGCCATCCCTTCGCATGCAGTCCTACGGTGGCTCGGACATCGGCCGGCGGCGGACCACGAACGAAGACGCCTACCTCTGTGACGACGAGACCGGCTTGTGGGTGGTGGCTGACGGCATGGGTGGGCACGCCGCCGGCGAGGTCGCCAGTCAAGAAGCGATCGACACCGTGCACGGCATGGTCAAGCGCGGCAAGACCAGCCTCGGTCTCGAAGGTCCGCTGACGGAGGAGCGCAGCCGAGCGGCCGCTCGGCTGCTCGAAGGCGCCGTGCAGGCAGCGACTTACATCGTGTACGCCATGGCCGAGATCGATCGCGGCAAGGCCGGCATGGGCACCACCATCACGGCGATGATGCGCTTCGGCAGCGCACTCGTCACCGCGCAGGTCGGCGACAGCCGCATCTACCGCGTGCGCGGCGACGACGCCGTCCAGCTCACCGAAGACCACACGCTCATCAACTGGCAGCTCAAGCAGGGCATCATCACGCCCGAAGAAGCGCGCGTCAGCAAACAGCGCAACGTCATCACCCGCGCCGTCGGAAGCCGCGACTATGTCCAAGTGGATACGACGGTTTCCGAGCCACAGCTCGGGGATGCCTTTCTGATCTGTAGCGATGGCCTGCACGGCTACCTTCGCACTGAAGAGATTCCTGCCATCCTCTCGGAAGGTGGTCACTTTTCGGTGAAGAAGCTGATCGATCTCGCCAATTCACGCGGCGGCAAAGACAACATTACTGCCATCGTGGTCGAGGTTTCTTAGGCGGGAGGGTTGGGTCCTCCCTCGCGGGCGGTGACCTCGAAGCGGATGGCCTGACTGGGGGTGAGGCCGGGTTTGTTGTGGGGCTGCCCAGCTGGGCAGCCTGATGCGGTGCCGCCAGAAAGACCTGGTAGGGCGCTTGTCGAGGCCTGGAGAGCGGCGAGGTGGTGGAGGCTAGGCGTTGCAAAGAGCGCTGCTACACGGGCATGCGTGTTGCTATAGAGCGGGCATGAACAAGCTGCGGATGAGTTTGCCGCTGGTGATTGTGAGCGGATGGCTGGTGGCTGCGGGCTGCGATGATGATCGCGGTGTCGTGGATCTGGGCGCCGGTGGCACGGACGGGCAGCAGCAGGGCGGCGCCGGGGCCGGCGGCGACGTTGCCAACCCGGGTGGCGCTGGCGGCAGCGTGGCTGGTGGCAGCGGCGGCGCTGGCGGCGCTGGCGGCGCTGAGGAGTGCCCGACCGACGTGTTCGAGGCGGACGGGCAGCCGTGCTCGACGGAGGGCCAGGAATGCGTCGTTGGTTCCGAGGATCCGTGCGAATTTGGGCAGTTTCTGACGTGCTTGAACGGCGTGTGGTTCCACCAGGAGGCGTTTCCGGGCGAGTGCGGCGGGGCTGGCGGTGCCGGTGGCGGTGCCGGGGCGGGTGGCGTTGCGGGTGGAGCAGGCGGCGCTGGCGGCGCGCGCTAGCGACTGACGGAAGGCGCGAAAACAGCGCCCGAAGCGGGCTTGCGCGGCGGATTACTTGGCCCGAACGAGGCGTTTTCGATAGCCAAGAGCCACATGAGCTATCGCAAAGTTTCCGTCATCATGGGCGGGACGTCGTCGGAACGGCAGGTGTCGTTGGCCTCGGGCGAGTCCGTGCTGCAGGCGCTGACCGAACAGGGCGTGGACGCGCGGGCCATCGTGCTCGGGCCGGGTGACGACGCGCTAGCGATGCTGGCCGGCGCCGAGATGGACGCGGCCTTTTTAGCGCTACACGGCAAGCTGGGTGAAGACGGCTGCGTGCAAGGGCTGCTGGAGCTGCTGGGCATTCCGTACACGGGCTCGAGCGTGCTTTCGAGCGCGCTGGCGATGGACAAGCTGAAGAGCAAAGAGCTGTTCCGCCTGCACAACGTGCCCACGCCCCCGTACTACGTGTTCGACCGCAGCAGCACCGCCGCCGAGATCGCGGAAGTGCACGGCTCCTTCGGCTTTCCGGTCGTCGTGAAGCCGCGCCGCGAAGGCTCGAGCATCGGCGTCAGTCGTGCCAACGACATGACCGAGCTGTGCGAAGCCATCGACCTGGCGCTGGCGTTCGACTCCTCGGTGCTGGTGGAGCGCTTCGTGAAGGCTCGCGAAGTCGCCGTCGGTATCTTGGACGGCCGCGTGCTGGGCGCGATCGAGGTCGCTCCCAAGAGCGGCATGTACGACTTTGCCGCCAAGTACACGCCGGGCATGACCGACTACTTCATGCCCGCGCGCTTGCCCGCTGCCCGCTACCAGAACGTGTTGAACCTGGCCGAGCGCGCCGCCGCGGCTCTGGACACCAGCGGCGCCGTGCGCGTCGACCTGCTCGTGACCGAAGGTCAAAACGAGTACGTGCTGGAAGTGAACACGCTGCCCGGCCTGACGCCGACGAGCCTGCTGCCCAAGATCGCGGGTGCCGCCGGCTTCAGCTTCGGCGAGCTGTGCATGGCCATGTTGGAGCGCGCCAAGCTGCACACGCGCAAAATCGAGCCCAAGGTCGCGGTTCAGGCGTTGCCGGAGCTGGCCGACGAAGCCAGCGTGGTCGTGCGGCGTTACGGCGCCGAGCGCCGCTCGCAGCGGTCGCGCACGGCCTGATTGTAACGGCCGGTCATTTCGAGGACGTCGGCTTTCGGCTCTTCCGGGGGGAAGTAGACGAAGCGCGACGCCTCGGCGCGTGAGCGCTCTGCCTGGCCTGGGTTGACGGAGATGCCGGCAATGCCGAGCCCGAAGCCCAGGCCGACGGAGATGCCGCCGCCGATCGCGCGGCCGCTGTCGATCTTCTGCTCTTCGTCGCCGTTGGCGCCCTTCTGCGTGCTGAAGGCGCTGACGAACAAGATGGTGCCGACCGCGACCGCGATGGCGCCAGCCGCGCCCAAGCTGCCGGCCACGACCTGCTTGGTATCGTGGCTGCGAACCGCGTCGGAATGACGGGCAAAGCTGGGTCCGCCGCCCATGTCGTCGCTCAAGCTGGGGATCGAGACGGGGCGGCTCTCACCGATGCGGTAAAGCGCTACGCCGTCGTCGCGCGACTCGGACTTCACGCCGTGCTTGTCGACGAACTCCGCCCGCGTTGGCGAGACGACCAGCCAGTCTTGCTTTTCGCACTCGGTCCGCGCGACGCCCGCAGCGGTCGGAAAGTCGCCATCCATGCGATGGACGGTGGTGGCACAACCGGTGCTGAAGGTGACTAAGACAAGGGCACAAACACCACGCATGAACTCAGCCAGTTAACATGCCGGCCCGGCGGAGTCACCGGTCGCTTCAGGGCGCACGCAGGCCGCTTATTGAAACTTCCCCGCGAAACTCGCTGATCTTTCGCACCAAGTCCTCACGCGCCGACCAGGGAAGGACGTTGCCGCGCGGCGTGGCGTACTCGAGGTAGAGATTGCCATCGGTCGAGACCAGCTCCGCCAGCGGCTGGCCGGCCTCCTTGGCGCTGTCTTCGAGGAAACGATCGAGGTCAGCGTCGGCCACCAGAATGTCATCGAGCAAGGTCATGAGCGGGCGCTCACCGGGCGTGTTGGCCAGGATGGTCGGATGCTTCTCGAGCTCGGCGACGCGCGACTGAGAAGCCGCGAGTGGCTTCTCGGATGCGACCAGGATGCCCTGGCCGCCGCCGTAGAACAGCGCGACGTGCGGGAAGACGCTGCGCAACGTGTGCACGATGGTCGCGAAATCTTTGCGCCGTACGTGATGCAGCTGCACCCACTGCTGGAAGATGCCCCCCGGTGCCATGTGGTCTTTGACCAGGTGATAAAATTCTTGGCTGTACAGGCTGGAAGCGCCCGCAAACCAGATGCTCGAGAGCTCCATCGAGATCAGGTCGTACTTGCGCTGCTCGACGAGCAAGAAGTTACGCCCGTCGCCGAGGTGCACGGTCAAGCGCGGGTCGTGCAGTGAGTTGTTGTTGACCGACTTGAAGTACTGATCGGCGGCTTCGACGATGGCCGGTGAGATCTCGACTAGCTCGAGCTTCTTCCACGGGTACGAAGCGATGGTGCCGA
>DATAKF010000291.1:0-24412 GCA_036261775.1 Polyangiaceae bacterium
TTCTGGAAGTTCACGCGATCGGAGTCGAGGAACACGGCGCAGCCGTACGAGAACTTGGGCGCAAGCTCCGCTTTGAACGCGTTCTCGGCGTACTCGGTGACCGGGATGCCGAACTGATCGGCCATCGCCTGGAGCAGCATGCCGTTGCCGGCGCTGCACGAGTTCGACAGCTTGAAGTTCTGGATGTCGCCGTTCTTCATGAACAAGACCTTGATGTCTTGTCCGCCGATGTCGCAGATGACGTCGATGTCACCGAAGAAGTGCACGGCGCTCATCATGTGCGCCACGGTCTCGACGATGTTCACGTCGCTGAGCACGCACTCGTCGAGCACGTCGGCGGCGTAGCCGGTCGCGCCGAAGCCCAAGATCTCCAGCGTTGCGCCTTGGCTCTCGACGTCGTCTTGGATCTTGGCCAGCAGCTCTTTGGTGTCCTGGATCGGGTTGCCCTTGGACAGCTGGTAGGCCTTGAGCAGGATCTCGCCGTCTTCGCCGATGACCACGGCCTTGGACGAGGTCGAGCCGCCGTCCATGCCGATCACGCCGCGCACGACCTGACCCGGCTCGAACTTGGCTTTCTTGAACTTGGGGATCGAGTACGCCTCGATGAACTGCGCCGTCTCGATCTCGGCGGCCGAGAGCGGAGGGCCTGCTTGCTCACCCAAGCGCGCGCGCCGACCGTTGAGAATGAAGTCGCGCAGGGCATCGGTGCCCTTGAAGAAGCAATCGGTGCCGCCGTCGGCGATGCCGTAGATGGCCGCGCCGAACGCCGCGTACAGATCGGCGTTCTTGGGCACGAAGATCAGCTCTTCGATCGGCACGTCCTTCGGGTAATCGAAGCCGCGGTCCTTCCAGGTCTGCGGGATGCGCAGGCGCCAGCACTCTTGCAGGAAGGGCAGGTAGGTGTTGGGCCCGCCCAGCAGCAGCACCTTGGGCTTGAGCGTGTTGCCACGCGTGAGCACGCTGAGGTTCTGCAGCACGATCGCGTCGGCGAGGGAGTTGAGCACCTCGTCCTTCGGGATGCCCGTCTTCACCAGGTTGACGATGTCCGTCTCGGCGAAGACGCCGCATTTTGCGGCGACGTGGTGCAGCTTCGCGTCGCTGAAATGCAGCGAGGTCGCAAAGCCCGGCTCCGCGCCGACCTTGATCATGCACTTGTCGATCGTGGCGCCCGTACCGGACGCGCACTTGTCGTTCATGCTGGTGGAGGCCGTCTTGGCGCCGGTGTTGGCGTCCTCACGGAACATGATGATCTTGGCGTCTTGACCGCCAAGCTCGATGACGCTGAGCACGTCTGGGTGCTTGTTCTCGACCGCCAGCGTGACGGCGTTCACTTCTTGAACGAACTTGGCGCCCGTCGGCTTCTCGAGCGGGCCCGAGCCGGAGCCCGTGACGAACATGCGAAACTGCTCGGCAGGGTGATCCGGGAAGGCCGCCAAGATGGCCTCGAGCAGCTCGAGCACCTTCTCGGGCTGCTTGGTGTGATGCCGCTGGTAGTCCGACCAGAGGATCTCCTTGGTGTCCGGATTGATGACCACGGCCTTGACCGTCGTCGACCCCACGTCCATGCCGATTACCAGACCGTCCGTCATGCTCATTGGATCCCGGGAAAGCTGGGCACCGAAAACTGGCGCCCTAGGACTGACACGGGCGTCAGTCTGCCCGCACCCTTGGGCTAGAATCAAGCCTATTGGCTATTTTGCTGCGGTGACACGAACGTCAGTCGCGAAATGCCGCTGAGACATGGGCTTCCGGGCGGCCTGCCGCGAGGCCGGGGCACAAAACGGCTGCGAGCGGCCCCCCTGGGGGGAAGCCGCTCGCGGAAAGCCTTGGCGCTCTGGCCGCCCCCTCTCTTGAGGAGGGCGCTACCAGGAGGAGGGTGACCGGAGCCGCCCCCTTCAGGTCACGTCAGGGGCAGCCGAAGGTGACGAACTGCGCGCCCCACACGTTAACGAGAGTGGGCTTGAAGTTCGGGTGGTTGGCGGTCGAGTGGTAGCCGTAGGGGCCGTCGAGCCGCAGGCGAACGGTCTTCCACTCGTCCTTCACCAGGTGGCTGGTGACCCCCTGCGAAGGCTCGCCGCTCTTGTCGTTGGCGTAGCCGTTGCCGCCGTACACATACAGCCAAACGGTGGCGCAAGCGCCCACGTCGCCCGTGCCGGTCATCTTCACGTCGGCGGTGAGCTCGTAGCCGGTGAGATCCGCAGGCGCGGCAAAGGTGCCGCCGAAGTCCGCCTGCTGATTTTTGACCGTGAACGGCACCGAGACCTTGGCGGCGCCACCGGGCTTACCGGCCGCAGCTTCCCAGCTGAGCGTCGTTTGATCGAAGATAAAGGGCGTGCCGGCGGTATCGCCGCCCACGTTCGGGCTGAAGCCGTCGGAGTGGATCTTGAATGCGTCCACGTTCGCGTCGAAGGGGATGAAGAAGTCCGGCAGCGGTCCGCCATCAGCGCCGCCCGCGCCGCCTGCATCAGCGCCGCCCACGCCGCCCGCATCAGCGCCGCCCGCGTCGGCGCCACCTGCGTCGGCGCCGCCTGCGCCACCAGCTCCGCCCGCGCCGCCTTCACCACCGGCGTACGGTTGGAGGCGGATGTTGTCGATCAAAAAGACCGTCGGAACGATCGGGATCACCGGAACGGTGCCGCCAGTTCCGGCGGTTGCGGTACCTGCCGTGCCCGCCGTGGTGGTGCCGCCAGCGCCTGCCGTGCCGCCCGTGTCGGTGCCAGCGGTACCAGCGGTGCCGAAGCTGCCAGCCGTCGCGGTTCCAGCCGTGGTGGACGTGCCTGCCGTGGTGCCACCGGTCGTACCGCCCGTCGAAGTGCCCGCCGTCCCGTCGTTGTGGCTAGCTGGTGGATCGTCAGAACAACCGGCAAAAACCACGGCCGCAGCCAAACCGGACACCGCCAACAACCCGTATGATCGTTTCATGGAGAACCTTCGAAAGTAGACAGCAGACCGCCGCCATCCCAAGAGCGGCAAGCCCTACATGTCCGCTCGTAGCGCTCCCGTGACGCTATTCGTCGCCTGTAAGGTTGGAATCTGCTGCCCCGTTCGAAGGGTATGCCGCCGCGTAGCGTTCTCCCCCGTCGCTCGAACCCCCGCCTGATTCCGCTGCTAGCACCCGTCGGGTTGGCGATGGCGTTCGCTCTGCCCGCTCGCGCGGACTTCTCGCCTCCGCCCGAGTCGCCTTACAGACCGGAAGATCCGAACGGACCCGAGGCGCCACTCACCGATGAGCGCGACCCTCGCGTCGAACCCTGGGAACCACCGGCCAAGCCCTCTACCTTTCGTTTCCACGTTGGTCCCGCCGTGCTGCTGGCGCCAGCTGGTCCGGGGCTGTTCACCGCGCTCGACGTCGGTGAGCGTGCGGTGGGCGCAAGGTTGTCCGGATCCTGGCTACGCGCCGAGAGCGAGCAAGGTCTCGCTGCGTACTCGGCCGAGCTGTGGCTCGACTTGCGCCATCGCTATGATTTGCACCCCGTGCTCGGCGCGGGCGCGAGCTTTCTGCACGGTGGAGCGCTGGGGCAGGATCGCAACGCCGGCGCCGGGCTACTGCGGGCCGCGCTCGAGTATCGGTTGCCGCTCGCCGACGCCGACGCGCGCCTCAGCTTGAATTTGCTGGGCCTGGTGCCGGCCATCGCTACGGAGCGGACCCGGCCTTGGGCCATCGCAAGCTTGCTGGTCGGCGCTGGGTTCTAGAAGGCCGCCTAAACGCCGCGCCGGAGACATGCCACTGACACAGTGGTACTGAATCAACAGCATTGGATTGTGGGATTGCAGATTTGAAGTGTCGAATCTCCAAATTGCAATACTCGTCCAGGCGCACTGTTGTCGTTGTGAGCCCAGTTCCACGTTCCGCGGCTTAGCGGTGTGGCCGGCTTAAGCATGGCGAACGTAAGCCGTTGGGGTGGGAAACCTACAGTTCCCTTCCTCGCACACAATCTGCGCCTAGCTGACGATCGTAGGCGATTTTTGGAGCGCCTTGACGTTACCCTCAGGGCTCTTCGGCTCGTGTCTACGACAGAAAGCCGTGCAACTAGAGCTGCTTGCGCGGGGGGTCCCACGTTGAGACAGAAGGATCCTTTGTCATGAAAGCGCTTACTGCAGAGCTCGATGCTCAACCCGATTCAGCGAACCTCGAAGGTCCGCATTCGGAGGCGCGAGCCATCCTCGAACACAAGCACAACGACGTCAGACGCCCTCGGCGCCTGCGCGCGCGGCGCGTCCGAACTGACGAGCTGCATATCGATGGTCTGGAGGTCGCGGGACAACACGCCACGATTGGTGCGTTCCGCGGAGCCGTCGAAGATCTTTCCCTGACGGGCCTCGCGCTGACGCTCAGCGGCGCTGCAGGCAAGGGCAACCTGATCTTGAACGGCGATCGCCTCGAGCGCCTAGAGGTGACGTGTCGCAACGCGGTGTTGTATCAAGGCGACGCGCACGTGCGCCGCGTCACCGAGCGCGGTGCAGATTTGGTGATCGGCGTCGAGGTACAGTCGAGTCACATCGACCTCTCGGAGCTGTATCGCTTCGGAGAAAAGCACAGCTTCTCCGATCGCTTGTACTCGGCGATGGAGCCCGAAGAAGACGACGTGACGGACGCATTCAAGGTTTGGGTTACCGATTTTCGAGCTTGGCTCGAGCGGGTGAAGACCTTCCTCGACGCCGAGGAGCGCGCGCTCGAAAACCTCGACCAATTCAGTCGCGAAGAAGCGCTGCGCGCGTACTTGGCCGAAGCGTCGCCGAAGCTGGTGGCGCGGCTCAACCAAGCTTCCACTCAGCTCTCGGAGCTGGTGGGTGGCTTGGCGGAGGAAGAGCACCCCATCTACCGCAGCTACTACAAGTCCCAGATCTTGCCGCTGCTGGCGCACTCGCCGCTGCTGCGCCGCGCGCACATGAAGCCGCTCGGCTACGCCGGTGACTACGAGATGATGAACATGCTGTACCGCGACCACGCCGAAGGCGCGTCGCTGTTCGGCAAGCTGCTCAACGTTTACGCCGCGCAAGAGCGCGCCGCGCAGGCCAACATCAACCGCCTCACGTACCTGGGGCAAAAGATCCGAGCTGCGATCGAGGTGCGTGGCAGAGTGCGCCTGGCCAGTATTGGCTGTGGACCGGCCCGCGAGCTGTCGGCGCTGCTCGAACGACACCCAGAGCTCGGGCAGCACATCGAGGTCGCGTTGATCGACCAAGAAGAGCGCGTGCTCACGTTCTGCGAGCGTACGCTGTCACCCTTGGCGGTGAAGACCGGCCTCAAGGTCCAGTTCATCGGCGAGTCGGTGCGTCGTCTCCTGACCACCCGCAAGCTGCGCGAGACGCTGGGCGAGCGGGATTTCATCTACAGCGCCGGGCTGTTCGACTACCTCAATCACCGCAGCTTTCAGGCCCTGCTAGCGGTCCTTTACGATGCCCTGGCACCCAGCGGTCATCTGATCGTCGGCAATGTCGCGACCCACAACCCGAGTCGCGTCTTCATGGAGTACTGCCTCGATTGGTTCTTGATCCACCGCAGCCCGGACGAGCTCCGCGAGTTTGCCTACGGCTTGTCCCCGAGGCCGATACGTATCGAAGTGGACGCCGAGCCCACAGGAGTGAACCTCTTCTTGCGAATCTGGAAGTAGTATCCCTGGCCAAAGCAGGATGGTCGCTCCCAGCGCGCAGCAGACGGCATTCGAAGAATCGCTGAACGAGCGCAATCTGGCGGGCGCGCGACTGGGCTTCGTGCTCTCGGCCGTGCTGATGCCCGCCGGCTTCACGCTCGACTGGGTGACGGAGCCTGCGCTGGTCGGAGACTTCTTCGCCGTACGCATGGCCGCCGCTGCAGTTGCGCTGGCGCTGCTCGGGCTGTCCTACTGGGGACCTGCCAAGCGCTTTCCGGTGCTGCTCGGCGCGGGCCCGCCCATCGTGTGCGCGACCGGCATCGAGATCTTGATCCTGCGCTTGAACGGCGTGGTCTCGAGCTACTACGCCGGCCTGAACCTGTGCATCTTGGCGGTGGCGGTGCTGTACGTGTGGCGCTGGCAGCGCGCGCTCTTGGTGAGCTCGGCCATCGTTGGCATTTGGATGGCGCCGGCGCTGCCGCTGGCGCTCGCCGGCACGCTGCCGTTCGCGCCATTCTTCAACAACCTGTACTTCTTGAGCCTGACGCTGGTGATCACGGTGGCGTCGACCGTGATTCGCTACCGCAGCGCGCAGCGGGAGTTCATTGCTCGTCACGAGCTCTCGGAGATGACCGGCGAGCTGTCGAGCACGCTGGAGCGGTTGCAGGAGCTCGATCGGTTGAAGAACGAGTTCTTTGCCAACGTCTCTCACGAGCTGCGCACCCCGCTCACGCTCATCCTCACGCCCGTCGAAGACTTGCTGGGGCGAGCGGTCTCGGACGAGCTCAGGCCGGCCCTGCTGGTGATTCGCCGCAACGCGCACCGCTTGCTGCGCTTGATCGACGACTTGCTGGACTTGGCGCGGCTGGACGTCGGCGGCTTGCGGCTACACGTCGCTGAGCTGGACCTGAACGAGATGGCCACCCGCTTGGTCGAGGTGGCGCGTCCGGCCGCGGAGGCGCGCGGCATGAGGCTCGAGCTGGCGGTGCAGCCCGGTGAGCTGGAGGTCTACGGAGATCCGCACCGCGTCGAGATCATCCTCACGAACCTGCTGGGCAACGCGCTCAAATTCACGCCCGACGGCGGGCGCGTCTCGCTGCGCGTCACGAGCCAGGCCACGACGTGCCGGGTCGACGTCGAAGACAGCGGCCCCGGCATCCCGGACGATGAGCTCGACCGCATCTTCGATCGCTTCTACCAGGTCGAAGGCTCACAGCGACGCCGCCAGGGTGGCGCTGGCATTGGCTTGTCGCTGGCGCGCAAGCTGACAGAGCTGCACGGCGGGACGATCGAGGTAAAAAGCACCGTTGGCCAAGGGTCGACCTTCTCGGTCTTGCTGCCGCTCGGGCGCGAGCATTTTCGCGACGAGGTGCTGGAGCGGCGTCGCGTCCGCACCGAGGAGCATCCGGGGCGTCGTGCGTCCGACCGCGGGCTCACGCTGCCGTTGCCGGAGGTACCGGCCGAGGGCTTCGAGCCCGAGCAACAACCCGTCAGGATGGACCGTGGGCGCCGCCCTCTGGTGCTGGTAGCCGAAGACGAACCCGATCTGCGCGAGTACATCGAGGCCTCGCTGCGGCCCTACTTCGACGTGGTGACAGCGGCCGACGGCGCGCAAGCCTTGGCGGCCGTCAAGTCGGAGGCGCCCGACCTGGTCTTGACCGACGTGATGATGCCGGGCACGACCGGCACCGACCTTTGTCGCGCAATCAAGCAAGATCCTCGCTTGAAAGGCACGCCCGTCATCGTGCTGACCGCGCTCTCGGCCACCGACAACGTGCTCGACGCCTACTCGGCTGGCGCCGACGATTTCGTCACGAAGCCGTTTCACAGCCGCGTGCTGCTCGCGCGCATCAACGCCCAGCTGAAGCTGCGCTCGGTGGGGCTGCAGCTGGCCGACCAGGCGCGCTTGGCGACGGCTGGCACGCTGGCCGGAGGCGTCGCGCACGAGGTGCGGAACCCGCTGAATGCCGTGCTCAACGCCGCTCGCTCGCTGCCCGCCATCAAGGGCAAGACCGAGCTGGAGGCCAAGCTGCTGGGCATCATCATCGAAGGCTCCCTGCGCATCGAGCGCATCGTGGGCGCGCTCGAAGAGCATGTACGACCGGCCGAAGACAACGCGATCTTGCAGTGCGACGTGCAATCTGGGCTACGCTCGTCGATCGAGCTCCTCGAGCACAAGATGTCCAACGTGTCCGTCCATCTGGTGTGTGAAAGCAGTCGCGCCGTCGTCGCGTCGCCGCGTGAGCTGAATCAGGTGTTCTTGAACTTACTCGACAACGCGGTCAGAGCCGGAGCCAGGAACATCTGGGTCAGGACGGCCGACGCGGGGGGCAGCGTGCGGGTCTCGGTCAGCGACGATGGCCCCGGCGTAGCCAAAGACGTCGCGGGGTTGATCTTCGAGCCGTTCTTCACCACCAGGCCTGTCGGCGAGGGCACGGGGCTCGGGCTCTACCTGTCGCGGCGTATCGTGCAAGAGGCGGGCGGTAACCTGACGTTTTCGCCTCGTGAGGGCGGGGGTGCGGTGTTCGGCATCGAGCTTCCAGCCATCGAGGCAGCGGCATGAGCGTCAAGGTCCTGTTCGTAGACGACGATCCGGCCAACCTGGTCGTGTGCGAAGCCGCGTGCGGTGACGACTTCGACGTGGTGACGGCCAGCTCGGCCGAAGCCGCTCTGGAGCTGATGCGCACCGAAGAGGTCGGCGTGATCGTCGCCGATCAGCGCATGCCGGGCACGACTGGCGTCGAGCTGCTCGAGCGCGTGCGGGTCGAATACCCCGACACCGTGCGCGTCTTGATCACCGCCTACAGCGACATTCAGGCTGCCATCGCGGCCATCAACCGCGGGCGCGTGCGCCGCTACCTGAGAAAGCCTTGGGAGCCGGGTGAGCTGAAGGCCGAGCTGGCCGATGCGCTCGACATCTACGCCATGACCCGCAAGCTGTCGGCGATGGACGTGCGCTTGCGCGAGACCGAGCGCGTGTATGCGCTCGGCATCGTCGCGGCCAGCATCGCCCACGAGATGAAGAACCCCATGATGTGGGTCACCAACAGCTTGTCGTTCGCGCAGGGCGAGCTGCGCAAGCTGTCCAGCCAGTCTGGCCCGGGTCCAGTCAAGTCGCGTCTCGAGGAGATCGAAGCCAGCCTGACCGACACCCGCACGGGGGTCGATCGCGTGGTCGACATCGTGCGCGGCATCGAGCTACCGACGCGCAGCGACTCGGGCAACCTGAAGCCAGTCGATTTGGCCGAGGTGTTGCGGCTCAGCCTGCGGCTCGTTTCCGGCGAGCTGATGCGTTGCGCCTCGCTCGAGCTGGACGTGACCTGCGCGCCCAAGATCAAGGCCTCGGCCACCAAGCTGGGGCAGGTGGTGCTGAACCTGATCGTCAACGCCATGCAGGCCATCTCGGCGCGGCCTCGCAGCATGAACGTGATCAGCGTGCGCCTGCGGATGGAAGACGCTTGGGCCGTGCTGGAGGTCGCCGACAACGGCCCCGGCATTCCGGAGCAGGACATTGGGCGCATCTTCGATCCGTTCTTCACCAGCAAGGCGGGCGTCGGCACGGGTCTCGGCCTGGCCATCTCGCGGCGCATCGTCGAAGAGATCGACGGCAGCCTGGTAGCCAGCGCCGACGAGCAGCTCGGCGGCGCGCGCTTTACGGTGCGGCTCCCCTCCTAGTCTCGCCCTAGTCTCGCCCTTCTGGGCTGCCATTGCGCAGCTCGCTCGCAGAAACTCATGTAGCGTCGCTCGGTCCCATTGAACGGCACGCTTCGGGCTGCTGGCGCGATGATGACTCGCGTCGAGTGCCTTCGAGACTCACAGGGAGGCGGGGAGGCGGGGAGATCCGCGAGGCGAGATTTTTGGGGTCCGCGCTGCCGCCGGCGAATCTGCAGCCGCGCCGCCGGTCCAGTTTCTCGTGCTCTCCTCGAGGGAAATATTTTTGGCTTTGGTCCTCGAAAGACAAAAATGCGTTCTCGCCCTCGCGGAACTCCCCGCCTCCCCGCCTCCCTGTAAAATCTCGGGATTCGATTCTAGGGAGGCGTTGTAGTGGGCTGCACGGCTTCGGGCAGGTCGTCTTCGGGCGTGTAGCGCTGGTCGAGTCGCGGCAGGTTGGCCGAGCCGATCGACTTTTCGCGCCAGTGGCGGCGCGGCGGCGACGCGTCGAGCCAATGAAAGCTGTGCTCGCGGTTGTCGATGTGCACGAACTGAGTCTTGGGGTGCGTGTAGATGCCGACGCCCGTACGCGGGATGTCGCGCAGGTAGCTGGCGAGCAGCTGCGCCTTCACGTCGCGCAAGCGAAAGTCGATGGCGGAGCCGGTGCCGTGCGGACCTTCGCGGCGGCGGCCCGGCTTGCGGTACGCTGACACCACCTCGATTTCCAGACTGTCGAAGTGGTAGGCAGCCTTGTACATGAGCTGCAGCGTGCGCCGGTCGAGCTTGCCGACCTCGAGGTGCTTGGGATCTCGCGCGTCGCACAGCAGCTGATCCAGCTCTTGCGCCGCTCTTTCGTCGACGCGGCCCTCGGCGTCGTAAAGCTTGAGTGAGCGTGCCTCACGCGTGGTTTGGTTCAGAACCCGCACGGCTGGTAGCAGCTCGAAGCGCGTTGGTTGGCGCGGACCAGCCTCCGCTGCCAACTGCCAACTGCCAACTGCCAACTCCTTCTTCGCCGAGACTCTGGCCAGGTTGGGTCGCTTCAAGGTACGCGCGACTTGCGCAGCAGGGGCCTGGCGCGGCGCGAGCCCCAACGCCAAGGCTGCAGCGCTCAAAAGCCCGAGCAGCGCTAGCGCGGATACTCCCAAGGGGTGCGGGCTCTTCGGCACGGCGCTCAGCTTCTCAGAGCGAGCGCCGCGCAGCAACGTGGGTAAAAGTGTGCCGTGAGCGCAGCGAAAGCCGAGCGGGTGAGACCGCTAATCCGGACGGCGCAGCGCTTGCTGTCCCGCCTCTATTTACTGGCCACGCGTGCACTGGTCGCCTTGCTGGGCGGACGCGGCGGCGCCTTGGCAATCTCCAAGAAATCGCGGCCCAGTAGCGCGCCAAACTGATCCCTCACTTCGACGCGCAGCACCCACGGTCCCGGATGTTCCGTCGGCGGGACCGTTCCGATCAAACGATTACCGTCGCGCGTGAACGTCACTTCGATAGGTTCGATGCCGAGCCTCACCTCGGTCTTGAGCTCGATCCAGTCCGGAACGGCCTCGCCGTCTTTGTTGCGCAGCTCGACGGCTATCTGAACCGAATCGGTGGGCCACACTGCGCGGCTCGGTCCGAGCGCGACGTGCGCGTACAAGCCGCGCGGGCGCAGGCGCGCTGTGGTCGGATAGAGCGAGCCCGGTACGCGAAAGCTGACCGTGGTGGTTTCGCCGCGATACAGCGAGACGGCGCCCGTGGCCGGCACGTAGCGACCAAGCCCTTCGTAGGTCATCTCCAGACCGTTGGTGTTCGAGAAGCGCACCTCTTGGCCTTTGCCGATGAAGATGTCGCCGCCCGCGGAGTAGCCGCCCGGCGGCAGAGTCACGCCGACGACGCTCACGCCTTCGGGCTTGGACCAGGGGCCCGCGATGCCTTCAGCGTCGATTGAACGCACCGACACCAAGTACTGGCCAGGCGCCACCGGCGCAAACGGATCTTCCAGGCGCGTGCCACGGCGTACGTTGCGCTGCTGCACGCCGCTGCCGTCGGCCGCTTGCAGGCGCACGTCGTACTGGGCGGCACCCGCCACCTTTGCGAACGTGAAGCCCGAGAGCGCGATCGGATCACCCGGTGAGAACCACAAGCGTTGGCCAGCCGCCAACGCCGGTGCCGCCACCAGCGGCTGCGCGGCGCTGCCCTGCTCGCCTCGGAAGTGCGACAGCGTGCCAGGTGTCAACGTCGTCCAATGCTCGGCAGCCAGCGTGCGCACGTCACCTTCGATGCCCGCGACGGTGGACTCTTCACCCTGCGTGACGATCACCGCTTGGCCCGCGCTGACCACGGCTGAGACCTTGCCGACGCTGCACAGCACCGCGCTCTTCGGCTTGCTCGGCACCGTGACGTCCACGCGGCCGCGCATCAGCGCGAAGCTGTACGTGGTGGTCTTGGAGCCGGGCGCGAGCTGCAGCTGCTGCGATTTCGGAAACACACGCAGCATGCTGCCCGGCGCGACTTTCAAGCGCGCCAAGCTGGGCAGCACGTACTCGGCGCCGTCGGCGCCAGCGGTGAACAGGCCGCCCACATTGGTGCCGGAACCGGCCACGACGCCGGTCTTGGGCCCAGCGGCTTCGGCGGAGCCCGGAGAGAGTGCGCCACCGGCGCACAGGGCGAAACAGGCCGCGAACAACGCCCGCGACCGTAGCAAAGAGCGAGACAGCGTCATGCGCACGAGTACGGCGCGGATGCTCAGGACTTGAGCTACGAGGCGGTGAAATTTTGGTTATGATGCCGCCTACATGGCCACCCCGGCGAAGCGTGTGCGTGGCAAGGCTTCCAAGAAGACGGCGTTGCCGAAGTCCGAGCGGCGCCAACAAATCTTGAGCGTCGCGCGAGACGTCTTTGCTCGCCGTGGTTACCACCAGACCACCATCGACGACATTGCGCTGCAGGCCGGCGTCGCGCGCGGCACCTTCTATCTTTACTTCGAGGACAAGCGCGCGGTCTTTTCGGATCTGATCGATCGCTTCGCGTCTCAGCTCACCATGGCCATCGTGCGTATCGTCACCGACGACGCGCAGCGGCCGGTGGTGGACCAGGTTCGTGAGAACATTCGCGCGATTATCGCGACATGTCTCATGGAACGCAGCATGACCAAAATCTTATTCACGGACGCCGTGGGTATCGATCCCGCATTCGATCGCAAGCTGTTCACCTTCTACGACACGGTGGTGCAGCTGCTCACCGAGAGCCTGAAAGATGGTCAGGCGCTGGGCATCGTGGACGAGGGCGAGCCGCGCGTGCTGGCCTACCTGACCATCGGCGCCCTCAAGGAGCTCCTCTACCAAGCGGTCACTTTGGGCTACTCAGAGGAGAGCGCCGAGGTGCTCACCCAGCAGATGTACCGCTTCCTTTCGGGCGGTTACCTGCGTGTCGGGGCGAGTAAGACCCCCCGCCCCAAACGACCCCGCCCCTGACGGACCCCCTCGGCCAAACTCGAAATATTGCCGAAACCCGTATGTGACGCGTTTAGAACACGAAATGTCCGCCGTTTTGCTTGACCGGACCGGGTGTTGGGGGGAAAAAACCGCCGGGTTTAGCCGCAACCATGACCATAGAGACCACCGAAGGCTCGCCTAGCACGCTGAGCCTGTTGTTCGCTGAGGGGCTGTACGCAGATTATCTCCGAGATCCGAATTCGGTAGCGCCTGATTGGCGCGCCTACTTCGAGTCGCTCGGGCAAGAGAGCGCGTTCGCAAAGACGCCCAAGCTGGGGCCGGACTTCCGACCCGCCAGCGTCTTCAACCCGCCCGCCTTGAACGGCAACGGCGCGAGCAAGACCAACGGCGCGGCCAGCGCGGCCAGCGGCGCCGCGCACGCCGGCAACGGCGCGAACGGCCACGCGACGGGCAACGGCGCGGCGCTCGTCAGCGGCGTGTCCGACGCGGCGGTCCGCCAAGATCGTGTCGACGCGCTGGTGCGCGCCTACCGCGTGCGCGGTCACATGATCGCCAAGATCGACCCGCTCGGCTTGCCGCGTCCAACGCAGGCCGAGCTCGATCCGGAGTTCTACGAGCTGTCCGGCTACGACTTGGATCGCAAGTTCTCGAGCCGCACCATCTTCGGCGCACAAACGCTGACCTTGCGCGAGATTTTGACGCGGCTGCGCAACACCTATTGTCGCTCGATCGGCGTGCAGTTCATGCACATCGACGACTTGAAGGTGAAGAACTGGCTGCAAGACCGCATGGAGGGCTCGGAGAACCGCATCCAGCTTTCGCGCGCTGAGCAGCTGCGTATCTTGACCAAGCTGACCGACGCCTCGATCTTCGAAGAGTTCATCCAGAAGAAGTTCGTCGGCGCCAAGAGCTTCTCGTTGTCCGGCTCGGAGAGCCTGATTCCGCTGCTCGCCTTCGCCATCGATCGCGCCGCCGAGCACGGCGTCGACGAGGTCGTGCTCGGCATGGCGCACCGCGGGCGCCTCAACGTGCTGGCCAACATCATGGGTAAGAACCCGCGCGAGATCTTCCGCGAGTTCGAGGACGCCGATCCGCAGCTTTACTACGGCTCGGGCGACGTGAAGTACCACCTTGGCCACAGCTCGGACTTCGTGACCGAGAGCGGCAAGAAGGTGCACTTGTCGCTGTGCTTCAACCCCAGCCACCTGGAGTACGTGAACCCGGTGGTGGCCGGCCGCACGCGCGCCAAGCAGGATCGCGCGGGCGACGTGGCGCGCTCCAAGAAGATCGCGCTGATGATCCACGGCGACGCCGCGTTCGCGGGCGAAGGCGTGATCCAAGAGACGCTGAACATGAGCCAGGTGGACGCTCACACCACCGGCGGCAGCATTCACGTCATCATCAACAACCAAATCGGCTTCACCACGCCGCCGTCGCAAGCTCGGTCCACCACCTACGCGACCGACGTCGCGAAGATGCTGCAGATCCCGATCTTCCACGTCAACGGTGAGGATCCGGAGGCCGTCGCGCAGGTGATCCGCCTGGCCATGGACTTCCGCGATACCTTCCTGCGCGACGTGGTCATCGACATGTACTGCTACCGTCGCCACGGCCACAACGAGAGCGACGAGCCGTCGTTCACGCAGCCGCTGCTCTACGCCGCCATCGCCGAGCGCAAGAGCGTGCGCGAAGGCTACCTCGGCCACCTCACCAAGCTGGGCGAGCTGACGGTCGAAGAAGCCGATCGCATCGCGGTCGAGCGTCGTGAGCACCTGGAGCGCGAGCTGTCCGAGGCGCGCCGCAAAGACTACGTGCGCGTGCAAGACTGGCTGGGCGGTTACTGGAAGGGCTACCGCGGCGGCGCCGAGAGCGACGTGCCCGACGTCGACACCGGCGTCGACAAGGCGCGCTGCCAAGAGCTTATCTTGCGCCAGCAGCAGCTGCCGGGCGATTTTCACCCGCACCGCCAGATCGAGAAGCTGATCGGCGAGCGCACTGCCATGGGCAACGGCGAAAAGCCGCTGAACTGGGGCATGGCCGAGCTCTTGGCCTTCTCTTCGCTAGTGACCGAGGGCACGCGCGTGCGCTTGACCGGGCAGGACTGCGGTCGTGGGACGTTCAGTCATCGTCACGCCGTGCTGCACGACGTGCAAGACGGACACACGCACATGCCCCTCTGCCACATGGCGCCCGACCAGGCGCCGATCGAGATCTACAACTCGGTGCTCAGCGAGGCGGGTGTGCTCGGCTACGAGTACGGCTACAGCTTGGACTGGCCCGACGCGCTGGTGTTGTGGGAGGCGCAGTTCGGCGATTTCGCCAACGCTGCTCAGGTCATCATCGATCAGTTCATCGTCAGCGCCGAAGACAAGTGGAAGCGCTTGTCCGGCCTGGTGATGCTCTTGCCGCATGGCTACGAAGGGCAGGGGCCAGAGCACTCCAGCGCGCGCCTCGAGCGCTTCTTGGCGCTGTCTGCCGAGGAGAACATTCAAGTCGTGCAACCGACGACGCCGGCTCAGTACTTCCACGTGCTCCGCCGCCAGGTGCTGCGCCCTTGGCGGAAGCCGCTGGTGGTTTTCACGCCGAAGAGCCTGCTGCGCTTGCCCCAGTGCGTCAGCCCGCTCGAGGACTTTGCCAGCGCCGGCTTCCAGCGCGTGATTCCGGACCTGCGCGGCCTCAAGAAGGCCTCGCGCGTGCTGCTCTGCACTGGCAAGGTGTTCTACGATCTCGAGAAGCGCCGGGCGGAGCTGGGTCGCAACGATGTGGCGATCGTGCGCATCGAGCAGCTGTACCCGCTACCCGACCGGGTGCTGCGGGCCGCCGTGGACCACTTCGACGACGGTACCCAGTTCGTCTGGGTGCAAGAAGAGCCGGAGAACATGGGCGCCTGGCGTCACATGCGCGTCCGCCATGGCTCGATGATGTTCGGCCGCTTCCCGTTTTCTGGTGTGTGCCGCACCGAATCGGCCAGCCCTGCCACGGGCTCCGCCAGCTGCCACAAGCTCGAACAGCAGGAGCTCTTGGAGCGCGCCTTCGCCTGAGCAAATGCAACAGGAAGGCGCGAAGACGCGAAGATTTCATGGGCGCCGAGCCCTCACATCGCCTGCATTGCGCTGTGCGTCCCCTGAACGGAGACTCACGTTGCGACGCGAATTCTGTGACACGGTGGCGCCAAATCCTGCTCGCTTCGCGTCTTCGCGCCTTCCTGTTGCATTCCCCTCTCGCTTCGTCGTTGTTGTTGACGAATGGGAGCGCGCGGCGGAGAGTAGCGCCGCGAATTTCCAAGGAATCTTTGAAAGATGCCCATTGAGCTGAAAGTGCCGCCGGTTGGCGAGTCGATCACGGAAGTGCAGATCGGCGATTGGTTGAAGGCCGAAGGCGAGAGCGTTTCTCGCGACGAGATCCTGGTCAAAATCGAGACCGACAAGGTCACGGTCGATTTGCCTGCGCCCACCACCGGCACCATCACGCAGATCAAGGCCAAGAAGGGCACGGTCTGTCAGGTCGGCGAAGTCATCGGCTACATGGAGGAGGGCGCAGCTGCTGCGGCCAAGCCCCAAGCGGCGGCGGCCCCGGCTCCCGCTCCGGCGGCCCCGGCTCCGGTGGCTCCTGCTCCCGCAGCGCTTCCGGTCGAAGCCGACGCCAAGCCCGCGCGCGAGACCATGCCGCCGCAAGGCTTCGCTCGCGTCATGCCGTCGGCGCGTCGCGCGCTGAAGGAGCGTGGTGTGCAGGCAGACGACGTCGAGGCCACCGGCCCAGGCGGCCGCGTGTTGAAGGAAGACGTGATGCGTCACACGCCGCGCACCGAGGCCAAGCCGGCCGCGACGGGCGACAAGCACGAAGAAGCGGTGCCGATGAGCCCGTTCCGCAAGAAGATCGCGGAGCGCCTAGTGCAGTCGCAGCAGACCGCGGCCTTGCTCACGACCTTCAACGAGATCGACATGAGCGCCGCCATGGCGCTGCGCAAGGAATACCAAGAGAGCTTCCAGGCCAAGTACGGCATCAAGCTGGGCTTCATGTCCTTCTTCGTGAAGGCGGCCATCGACGCGCTGAAGCTGATTCCGGCGGTGAACGGCGAGATCCGCGGCACCGACATCATCTACAAGAATTTCTTCGACATCGGCGTCGCCGTCGGTGGCGGCAAGGGCTTGGCCGTGCCGGTCATCCGCAACGCCGACCGCCTGAGCTTTGCCGAGGTCGAGCAGACCATCGCCAACTACGGCAAGCGCGCCAAAGAGAACAAGCTCGAGCTGTCCGAGCTGATGGGCGGCACGTTCACGATTTCGAACGGCGGCATCTACGGCTCGCTCTTGTCGACGCCGATCGTCAACCCGCCGCAGAGCGGCATCCTGGGCCTGCACGCCATCCAAGATCGGCCCATTGCGCTGAACGGCCAGGTCGTGATCCGGCCGATGATGTACATCGCGCTGACTTACGATCATCGCTTGGTCGACGGCCGCGAGGCCGTGACGTTCCTCAAGCGCATCAAAGAATGCGTCGAAGCGCCGTCGCGCATGTTGCTCGAAGTCTGAAACCAGCCGGAAATCTCGCCCGAGAAAGAGTACCTTGGTGAACCAGCACGATTTGGTCGTCATCGGCGCAGGACCCGGCGGCTACGTCGCTGCCATTCGCGGGGCGCAGCTCGGGTTGAACGTGGCCTGCATCGACGCGGAAGCGGCCCTCGGCGGCACCTGCTTGCGTGTTGGCTGCATTCCCAGCAAGGCGCTGCTCGAGGCCAGCGAGCGCTTCCACGAAGCGGGCCACGCCCTGGCCGACTTCGGCGTGAAGGTCAGCGGCGTCGAGCTCGACCTGCCGCGCATGTTGAAGCGCAAGGACGGCATCGTCTCGGGCCTCACCCAGGGCGTCGCCGGCCTGTTCAAGAAGAACAAGGTCACGCGCTACCACGGACGCGGCAAAATCGTGGGTCCGGGTCGCATCTCCGTCACTGGCCCCGACGCTTGTGAGCTGGAAGCCAAGCACGTCATCATCGCGACCGGCAGCAAGGTCGCGCCGCTGCGCGGCGTGGAGCTCGACGGTGATCGCATCGGCACCAGCACCGAGGCGCTCAACTACCCCGAGGTGCCAAAGCACTTGGTCGTGATCGGCGCCGGCTACATCGGTCTGGAGCTGGGCTCGGTCTGGCGGCGCTTGGGCGCCAAGGTGACGGTGCTCGAGTACCTGGAGCGCATTTTGCCCGGCATGGACGCCGAAATCGCCCAAGAGGCCGAGCGAATTTTCGAGAAGCAGGGCATCGAGTTCAAGCTCGGCGCGCGCGTCACTTCTGCGGTTCGCAAAGGTGACGAAGTCATCGTCGGCATCGACGGCCAAGACAGCATCAGCTGCGATCGCGTGCTGCTCGCGGTCGGGCGCGTGCCCAACACCGACGAGCTGGGGCTGGCGTCCGTCGGCATCGAGCTCGATCCGCGCGGACGCGTGCCGATCGACGACAGCTTTCGCACCTACGTGCCGGGCTTCTACGCCATCGGCGACGTCGTGCGCGGCCCCATGCTGGCGCACAAGGCGGAAGAAGAAGGCGTGGCCTGCGTCGAAGGCATCGTGACTGGCTTTGGTCACGTCAACTACGACGCCATTCCAGGCGTCTGCTACACGCACCCGGAAATCGCTTCCGTCGGCAAGACCGAAGAAGAGCTGAACGCCCAGAACGTACCCTTCAAGAAGGGCAGCTTTCCGTTCATGGCCAACGGCCGTGCGCGCGCTCTCGGGTCTACCGAGGGCCGCGTGAAGATCCTGGCTCACGCCAAGACCGATCGCATTTTGGGCGTGCACGTGATTGGTCCGCGCGCTGGCGACCTGATCGCCGAAGCCGCCGTCGCCATCGAGTTTTCGGCCAGCGCCGAGGACATCGCGAGATCGTCGCACGCTCATCCGACCCTGGCAGAGGTCATGAAAGAGGCGGCTCTGTCCGTCGATCGTCGAGCGATTCACATCTAGTCAACGGCGCGCGGCCGCACGCCGAGTGCTGCCCGCGCGCTAGGCCACGCGCGCGGTGAACAAGAAGGCCGGGGCGGGCGTCGCGGCGCGGCTCGCGTCACCGAAGTCGACCGAGACTTCGAGCCCAGCGGTGCGCCACTCGTCGAAGATGCCTTGTGCCAGTGCCGAGAGGGCGTGGCGCAGGCGACCGCCGCTGCGCGCCGACGCGGCCAGGTAGACCCGACCGGCCTTGTGTTTGGCCATGCTGCCCAAGGCTAGACCCAGAATCTTTCGGCGCGCTGCCTCGGCTGCGGGGTCGAGGCGCTCGTTGCAGGCCAGCGTCGCTGTTTCGAGCCGCACGCCTTTGCCAAAAAGGCCGTCGAGGCTGTTGGCCACGCGGTCGGCAAATTTTGTCGGCGTTTCGCCCTCGTTTTGAGCCATCACGCGGCGGAGCGACCCGTCAGAGCTGGTCGGGCTCGGCCATTCGCCACCGAGCTCGACGAGCACCAAGACGCCAGGCGAAGGCGCCGAGGGAGCAGGAGACAGCGAAGGCGCCGAAGGCGCCGGAGCACGGGACAGAGGCGACAGCGAAGGCGCCGACGGCGCCGGAGCGCGAGACAACTGAGACCGGCTTTTTCGCATGGGTGGCTTCCTTACCTACACGACCACCCATATGCCCCTCGCCAAAACCGGCAAAGATTTCAGCGCAAAGGCCGTTGGAGGAGGCGAGGGGCCGCCGATCCACGCGACGCCGCCCTCGCGACCAATCGCGCCGGCGCGAAAAAATCCACGTGGTAGTATATAAGGTTTGCATGAGTGGGACTTTCCTTAGGACGCGTCCGTTTCTCGCCTCCGCCGTGTTGAGCGCTTGTCTGCTCGGCTCGGTGAGCCCAGCCCTCGCCCAGAGCGACGAGCAGCGCGCTGGCGCTCGTTCGCTGGCGACCGAGGGCGCAGCAGCCTTCAACGAAGGCCGCTTCAAAGACGCGGTCGACCTGTTCGTCAAGGCCGAGTCGTTGATGCACGCGCCACCGCATTTGCTGTTTACGGCGCGCGCCCACGCCAAGCTCGGGCAATTCGTGAAGGCCCGCGAGGCTTACATGAAGGTCGTCAAAGAGCAGCTGGCGCCCAACGCTCCGCAAGCTTTCCGCGACGCGCAGGCCGCTGCCGAAGAAGAGCGCAAGCAGGTCGAGCCGCACATTGGTCGCCTCACCATCAAGGTCGAGGGCGCCGACGGCGCGAAGGACCTGGTCGTGGCGGTCGACGGGCAGCCGATTCCGTCGGTTTTGTTGGGCGTGCCCCAGCCGATGGATCCGGGCGATCACACGATCACCGCGACGGCCACCGGCTTCAAAGGCGCGCCTGTCACGGCGTCGCTCAAGGACGCGGGCATCGGAGCCGTAACGCTCAAGATGGAGGTCGACAATTCCGTGCCGCCCCCAGGCGCGGCTCCGGCTCCGGGAGCTGCCGATGGCGCGGTGTCGACGGCGCCGGGCGCGGTGACTCCGAGCGACGCCGGCAAGAGCGACAAGAGCGGCATGCGGATCGGCTCGTACGTGGGCTTCGGCGTCGGCGCTGTCGGCGTCGCGCTCGGCACCGTGTTCGTCATGCGCTCGGCTTCCAAGCGCAAAGCGGCCGACGACGTGAACGTCGAGGCGCGCGGCAGCACCACCGGCGGCGCGTGTAGCCTCTCGGCTGGCACGTGCGACGCCGATTCGGCCGTGGCCAAGGAGCAAGCGGGCCTCGATGACCAAGCGCGCAGCGCCAAGACGATCGGCATCGTCGGTTACGTCGTCGGCGGTTTGGGTGTGGCGGCAGGCGTGACCCTGTTCGTCTTGTCGAGCAACAAAGAAGAATCGACGTCAGCGGCTTACGTGGCGCCCTATGTCGGGCTGGGTGCGGTCGGCGTGCGAGGCGCGTTCTGAGTCTTACCGGGGCCTTTGCGGGTCTTTGGGCTTAAATTGAGGAGTAACCAACGGATGGCACATAAAAGAGGCAGTGAACGTGGCGTGATGCAGGTGGCCAGCGGCCTGATGCTGGCCGCGTTCGGAGCCATGTTCGCCCTAGCGGGTTGCTCCTCCACGCCCCAAGAAGGCGAAAATCTCGGCAGCGTGTCGCAGGCAGTGGTGTGCGGCGGGGTGACCTGCGGCACTGGAGCCAACGACTGCAACACCTATAGCTGCTCCTTGGCCCTGACGTGCGTGGTCGGCAAACCGATCAAGAATCCGGGTGACGCCTGCACGGCCCCCGGCAAGCTCGTCAATCCGCCCGGCCGTTGCGCCATGGACACCGACGGCAAGAACTTCGTCTGTTGTACTGGCTGCCTCGACGAACCAGTGCGCGGTGAGTTCGTCTGTAATCCGATCGCCAACCAGGACATCAAGAATTGCGGTGCCAGCGGCGCGGACTGCTCGCCCTGCGCCCAGCAGAATTGCGCGGACCCGACCAGCTGTGACAAGGGTGAGTGCGGCTACACGCCCGTTGCCGACAACACCGCCTGCGCCGACAAATCCGGCGTTTGCTACAAGGGCGCGTGCTGCGCGGGTTGTATCGACGCCAACGGCGCGTGCCAGCCCGGCAACCTCCCTACGGTTTGCGGCGTCAGCATCGCGGGTGACAAGGTTGCCACTTGTCAGACCTGCGTCGACGCTGACGTCTGCACCACCGACATCTGCAAAGAGGGCACCTGCGCCCACGGCGCTACGGCCGACAACACGCCCTGCGCGGACGCCAACAAGTGCGACGGCGCCGAAACATGCCAGGGCGGCGTCTGCAAAGAGCCCGCTGGCTTCATGTGCCCGACGGACAACAACGCCTGTCACGCCCCGACGTGCAGCGGCAACAACTGCAGCCAGCAGCTGCTGACCGGCACCGATTGCCCGGACGCGAACCTCTGCAACGGTACCGAAAAGTGCAACAACGGCGTGTGCAACGTGCCCGGCACGCCCAAAGATTGCGACGACCAGAACCCTTGCACGGCTGACGGCTGTGACCCGAAGACCGGCGACTGCATCCATACGCCCGTCACGCCTGGCGAGCTGTGTGAAAACGGCGATGTTTGCGACGGCGTCGGCGTGTGCGCGGCAGGTGGCGTGTGCCAAGTGCAGCCGGCGGCGCCCTGCGTCGCCAACCGCCCGAATGACCCGTGTAACGTCTATGCCTGCGACAAGGTCAAAGGCTGCGTCGTCGCGTCGTTCACCACCGCGGCTTGCAACGACAGCGACCCGTGCACGGTCGGCGACAAATGCGATGGCGCTGGCAAGTGCGTCAGCGGTGCTGCGCAAAAGTGCGACGACGGCAACCCCTGCACGGCTGACACGTGCACCAAGGGCGTCGGTTGCACCGCCGTAGCGGCCAACGAGAATGCGACCTGCGACGACGGCAACGACTGCTCGACCGGTGACAAGTGCGTGGCCGGCAAGTGCAAATCGAGCGGCGGCAAGACCTGCGCCGACGACACCAATCCCTGCACCGTTGCCACTTGCGACCCGGCCAACCAGGTTTGCGGCCAGTCGAACGACGACAGCCTCAAGTGCCAGGTCGACAAGTGTCACGAGATCACGCAGTGCGCCAATGGCGTCTGCCCGACGGGCGCGCCCATCGACTGCGCTGACACCAACCCCTGCACCAAGGACGCCTGCGACCCTGCGACCGGCTGCACCCATGAGCCGGACGACACTGCCACCTGCACCGACACCGACCTGTGCACCGAATCCACTTCGTGCAAGGCGGGTAAGTGCGTGGGCGTCGCGACGGTCTGCGAGCCGGTCAGCGATTGCCACTTGGCCGGTACCTGCAACCCCAACAGCGGCTTTTGCGACGCGCCTCGCGCGCCGGTTGGCAAGGATTGCAACGACGCCACCGGCAAGTGCGACGACAAGGGCAAGTGCATCCCCAACCCGGTCACGGGCGAGGGCGGCGCGGGCGGCGAAGGCGGCACCACCGGCGCCGGGGGCAGCGGCACTGGCGGCACCACCGTGACGGACGGCGGCGAGCCGCCAGTCGTCGGCAATGGTGGCGAAGGCAACCAAGGCATCCCCGCCGGTGGCGACACCGGTACCGAGCCCAGCGGCGGCAAGGCCGGCAAGAGCAACACAGGCGGCACCGACGGCGCCAACGAGGGCGGAGCGCCCGAGACACCCCGCCACGTCTTCGTGCGCGATCCGGGTGGCTGCAGCTGCAGCGTGCCGAACTCGCAGCCGAGCAGCCTAGCCTGGCTTGGGGGCCTAGCGCTGGCCGGTGTCCTGGCTCGTCGTCGGCGCGCCCGCTTGGACGCCGCCGCCAAGGGCCCGCACGTTTCTTGAGCAAGAGCCCAACGAACGTGCGAATTCTCCCCAACAATTCAAGCCAACCCGCGCAAAGGAACGTATTCTTTCGTAGCGAGGAGCCCCCATGTCCCTAGAACCCGGCCAAGTCATCGATGGCAAGTACCGAATCGTCAAGCTGATTGGCGAGGGCGGCATGGGGGCCGTTTACGCGGGCGAGAACGTGCGGATCAACCGCAAGGTCGCGATCAAGGTGCTGCACGCCGCCTACACCGGAAACACCGAGGTGATGCAGCGCTTCGAGCGCGAAGCGCAGGCGGCGGGCCGCATCGGCAATGACCACATCCTCGAGGTCTTGGATCTAGGCCAGCTGCCGGACGGCGATCACTTCATCATCATGGAGTTTTTGGACGGCGAGCCGCTGTCCAACCGCATCAAGAGCCGGGGACGGATGATGCCGCGCGAGGTCGCGCCCATCGTCCGTCAGGTGCTCGAGGGGCTGGGCGCCGCCCACGGCGCCGGCATCATTCACCGCGACTTGAAGCCAGACAACATCTTCATTCTGAAGGAAAAGGCCGGCGTCCCCGACTACGTGAAGATCATCGACTTCGGCATCTCGAAGTTCAATCAGCTCTCCGGCGATGGCGAGGCGATGAAGATGACCCGCACTGGCGCGGTCATGGGCACGCCGTATTACATGTCGCCCGAGCAGGCGAGCGGCAGCGCCGAGGCTGACGCGCGCAGCGACATCTATTCGATGGGCGTGATCTTGTACGAGGCGGTAACCGGCCGGGTGCCGTTCGACGCGGGGACGTTCAACCAGTTGATGTTCAAGATCGTGCTCTCGGAGGTCCCGCCTCCGGAGACGGTCGTGCCGGATTTGGACCCCGCGTTTTCCAGCATCATCGCGCGCTCCATGACGCGCGATTTGACGCACCGTTTCCAAACCACCACCGAGTTCATTCAAGCGCTCGATAGCTGGATGCGCAGCGGTACGGCCGTGTCGGTGCCGCCGGCTGCGGACGCGGCGGCAGCCGGCATGGCTTTGGCTGGCGGCGCGCCGCGCGGCGCCATGGGCTCGCAGACCAACCTGAACCGCGGCGGTACCGTCACGGGCCCCGGTACCAGCGGCAATTGGGCTAGCTCGCAGCCTGACGTGGCGCCCGCGCTGCCCAAAAAGAGCAACGCCGGTTTAATCGCCGCGCTGGCTGTGGTTGGCGTGGTGATCATGGGCGGCGCCGCTTTCGGCGCGTATTCGGTCTTGGGAAAAAAGGCCGAGCCCGGAGCGGCGGCGTCCGCCTCGGCTCATCCCAATGTGGCTGCGGCGGCTGCAGAAGCCGCGGCTGCTCCTGCGCCCGCCAAGGTAGACGTCGCCGACGTCGCCCCCACGCCCGCCGCGCCGACGCCCGCTGCGCCTGACGCTCCCGCCGCGCCCAGCGCGAGCATAGCGGCGCCCGAGCCTGCGGCGCCCGTCGCAGCGCGTCCTGCCAGTGCAGGCGGCGCCAAGCCAGTCGCTGGCGCGGCCAAGCCTGCTCCCGCTGCC
>DATAKF010000092.1:0-2008 GCA_036261775.1 Polyangiaceae bacterium
CTTTGAGCGCGTCTGCGGTCTGGGTGCCCAGCGCCGTGCGATCGACCAGGAACAGGATGCGCCGGCAGCGCTTCGACTTGAGCAGGCGGTAGCAAAGGCCGATGCAGGTGCGGGTCTTGCCAGTGCCGGTCGCCATCGCGACCAGCATCTCGGTGCGCCCCTCTTCGAGCCCCTGCTCGACCGCGCGAATGGCCTTCTGCTGGTACTCGCGATCGATGTACGGCATCGGCTCGGTCTTGAGCCGCGAATCGGCCGAATCGACGTCTTGCTTCAGCCGGTCGAGCAAGTCTTCCGGGCTGTACCAGGCGGGCAGCGACTTGGAGTGGTTCTTGGAGCGGCGCGCGTCCAAAAACCAGATGCCGCTCTTGGTCTGCAGCTGGCGAATGTAGGGCCGGCCATTCGTGGCGAACAAGAACGGCACCTTGTAGACGCCCCACGGGCTGCCTTCCGGCAAGCTCTCGTCGCCGTGAATCACGTAGCCTTCGGCGTAGCGCTTCGCCTGCTGAATAACGCCCGAGACGTCCTTGTACTTCCGCTTCGCTTCAACGACGCCCACGACCGTCAAACCCGCGAACAGCACGTAGTCCGCCCACCCCTCCTTGCCATTCGCGAGCGTGGGCCACTCCGCGATCGCGAGATTGCGGCTGCGCATCGGACGCACGCCCTTTTCGAACGTCAGCGTCTCCGAATCGACCTCCCAACCCGCATCGCGCAGCTGCCGGTCAATAATCTTGCGCGTCGCCGCCTCGTCGAGCTCAATCTCTTCGCTGGCCTGCGCGGCTTGCTGCAGGGTCTCGGCGCGTTCGCGCTCGGGGAGCGCCTGGGACGCGGCTTGAAGGGCGGCCAGGTCTGCTAGAAGCTGCTTGTTTTGCTGCTCGAGGGCGGCGCTACGCTGCGCTTCGGATTGAGCCTTCGCGCGATGCGCTTCGATCTCGTCCTTGGCGAGCGTTTCCCAAATCGCCGCATCTTCGCGGGCTTTAGCTTCCCGCTGCTCGGCGCTCAGGCGCTGGGCTAGCTCCGCTTCAGCCGCCTGCCGCACCTGCTCGATGGCGCTCTGGGCCGCCTCGAGCTCCTTCCTGCGCCCGTCGACCTCATCCCGCAACCGCTGCAGCTCATCATGCAGAGGCGCCTCCGCCCGCTGCGGCTCCTGCGGCGGAATGAACGGCCCCGGCTCAAACTTCTTGTTGTTCCCAAAACTCCGCTGAAACCAAACCCCCAACTCCCGCGCCATCCGCAACTGATGCAGCGCCTCGCGGTGATCCCCCTTCCCGTCATGCACCGCCGCGTTCCCGACTCGGCGCAAGTCGTGAAACATCCCGCGCTGCGTCGCGCCGATGGCGCCGCCGTCAGCGAGCCGATCAACTAGGCGCTGCTGCCCTTCGAGGGGGTCGACGAAGAGGCCAACCTTGGCCGCGGCTCGCTGTGCCAACACTTCACCAAACTGACGGAGCTTGAACAGCGTGACGGTGGGGTCCGACGCGAAGTGCTGCTCAGCCTGCGTCCCGAGCGCGACGAGACGGGCGTCGTGGTACGCGAGGTAGGCGAAGTTCGGAGACGGCTGCGGGGTCAGCAAGCGACCAACGAGGATAGCCGTGAAGGGGGCGTTGCGGCTCAGAAAGTACTATCCCAGCTCCAATGGTGGGCCTGCGACGATGAGCATTTGTTGAATGGTGGGCGAGGGTGGATGACGGCCCACCGCATGAATGGGTGGGCCCCTCAGCCCGTCTTTCGAATCACTTTTCGAAAGATCTCTCGGCGATGAAACTCGAGGAAACGCTCTTGCTCAGCATTGAACGAGCCAACGACCTTTTCCTTCGAAGGATCCAAGCCCAGTTTGAGCAGTGACTTCTCGTCCGCCACATCCGCGTAGATGACCCGCCCCTCTTCGAACGAGATGAAACCTCGATCGAATAGGAAGTCGGCATGTGGAGCAAGCAGCAAGCCGTTGTTTTTGCTCAGCCGTTCCTCGTTGGCCGCATGGCGCCACGGCCGCGAGCGGCATACGACG
>DATAKF010000301.1:0-17368 GCA_036261775.1 Polyangiaceae bacterium
ACGCGCGCGCCTAGCTCGTAAAAATAGGTATTGCACGACTGCACGATGGCTTCGTGCAGGTGCACTTTGCGGTGCACGCCCGTACAGCGGAAGAAGCGCTTGCCGTACTCGTAGCCACCGCGACAGTCGACCTCCGTGCCAGGGTCGAGCAAGCGGTCGGACAGTGCGGCCAGCGCGCTGAACGGCTTGTAGGTGGAGCCCGGCGGATACGCGGCCGAGATGGTCTTGTCGAGGCTCGGCTTCAGCGGGTCGGCGTTCAAGCGCCGAAACGTCTCGGCCACGGCCTTCACGCCGCTGCCGCCCGAGACCACGTTGGCGTCGAAGCTGGGCTTGGAAGACGCCGCCAAAATCCGACCGGTGCGCACGTCCACCACGACCACGGCGCCTGCCAGCTGGCCGTGAAACGCCTTCTCGATCGACGAAATCAGGTCGATGTCGAGGGTGAGCGAGATATCGCGCCCCGGGATCGGCTCGACGCGCCGCGGCTCCTCGAGGTAGCGCGCTTCGACCTCTTGCACGTCATCGCGTTTGGAGACACCGCGCACGATCTTCTTGAAGCCGCGCACGCCGCGCAGGTAGCTCTCCCAACGCCGCTCGACGCCGACGGCGCCCAAGCGGTCGCCGGCGCGGTAGCCGCGCTCTTCGAGCCGCACCAAGTCTTCGGCCCCGACTTCGCGCATGTAGCCGACGGTGTGCGCGCCGAGCTCGCCGTACGGGTAGTAACGCACCGGCTGGGGCGAGACCTCGATGCCCTTCAGCTCGCGGGCGTGGGTCTCCAAGTAAGCGACCGCGTCGCGATCCACGTCGACCTTGAGCAGCAGCTGCTGCCCGCGCCGCTTCTCTTCGAGCGGCGTCATGTTCTTGCTCGGCAGCGCCTGGATCTCTTTGATCTTGCGCTCGAGCTCGCCCTTCTCGGGGTCCTCGATGCCCAGCAGCTTGACCACGGTCGGCCAGGTCTCGGTCAAGTCGAGCTCGGCCGGCGTCATGTGCACGTTGTAGGAGGGCCGGTTGGCGGCCAACACGCGGCCCTGCGTGTCGCGGATCACGCCGCGCGTGGTCGCCAGGCTCCGCTCGCGCACGATGTTCTTGCGCGCCTGAACCCGGTGCAGATCTCCCTGTACGATTTGCAGTTGGGCTAGCCGCCCCACCAAAATCAAGAACGTCGCGATGGCCGTCAGCACCAGCCAGCGGTAGCGCCGTCGAAACTCCCCGACGTCCGAGCGCTGGCCGAGCAGCGCCATCAGCCGGCGCCCTCTGTCGGCGAGCGCGAGCCGCCACCCTGGCGCAAGCGATGAGCGAGCTGAAACAGGGCCGGTGACAGCAGCGCCGTGGCGATGGCGCCCGGCAGCACGACGCTGGCCATGCTGACAGGGCGCCGGTTGTCGGTGCCGAAGACGGCGATCAAGATCACCACCATCGCGCCCTGCACCAGCGCAAACACGAAGCCGAGCGAGGCGCGCGTGAACCAAGTCTGCGCGGTGAGCCGCACGCCAGCGACGCGCGACAACCACCAGATTGCGACGTAGACGAAGCCATACAGGCCGGTGGGCGCGGTACCCATGATGTCGAGCGCGTAGCCCATGGCGCACGACAGCGCAGCGCCCTTGGCCATCGAAGGCTCGTAGACGCCCAAGAACACTACCAGCGGCAAGAGCAAGCTGGGGGTCGCGCCGTTCATGAAGCGATCACCGAAAAGGTGCGCCAAGGGCCCCAGCACGCGAAACAGGTTCGACTGAACGAGCAGGAGCAGGATCGCGACGCCGAAGTATGCCGCGCTGCGCATGCTCAGCCGCCCTTGTTCTTCCCGCGCCGCCCGCCTCCGGCGCCCGTGTCGCAGTCTTTGGCGTCGGTGAGGATGATCAGCACTTCTTCGAGCCGCGAGAAGTCTACCGTCGGCTCGGCTACCAGCGACTGGTACACGCCGAACTTCTTCTTCTCGACCGACTTGACGCGCGCCACCGGGATGCCCTTGGGAAACCGGCAACCTACGCCGCTGGTCACCAGCACGTCGCCGACGTCCACCTCGTCACGACGCTCGGCCCACTCAACGCGCACCAAGTAGCGCGAGCGGTCCCCCTCCCCGCGCACGAAGCCGCGCGCGCCGGTGCGCTCCACCACCACGTCGACGCCGAAGCCGCTGTCGACCGTCAACTGCACGTCGATCTTCTCGCCCGCGACGCGCTGCACGGTGCCGACCGCGCCGTCCAGCGAGATGACCGGCATGTCGGCGCGGATGCTGGCGTGTGGACTGTCGAGCGTCACGTGCGCTACCCGAAAGAACTCGGTCGTGTCTTTGCCGACAACGACGGCGCTGACCATCTCGTGCGCGATGGTGTCGCGCAGGCCGAGCAGGCGCCGCAGCCGACGATTGTCGGCTTGAGCTTGCTCCAACTCGCGCACGCGCGCGGTGAGCCGCGCGTTGTCGTAGGCCAGGCGGTTGTTGTCTTGTTTGACGTCCACCAGGTAGACGTACTGGCTGACGGCGCTGGAGACGTAGCGCGCCACCGCCGACGCGAACCACTCGAACGGCGCGCCGACGCGCGACAGCGCGGACACGACCGGGTTCATGTCCTGTGGGTTGCGGATGCTCGCCCTCAAGAAGAAGAACGGCACCGACAACAGCAGCACCACGATGAACGTGTCTCGGATGCGTTTGAAAGAGCCCACCGCGCGGCCCTCAGCCGATCGTGACTTCCTTCAGGAGCTCGATGTGATCGAGCGTCTTGCCACTGCCGAGTACGACGCAGCTGATCGGGTCATCGCTGACCATCACGGGCAAGCCTGTTTCCTCACGCAAAAGGACGTCGATGTTCTTGAGCAGCGCACCGCCACCCGTGAGCACTACGCCCTTGTCCACGATGTCGGCCGCGAGCTCGGGCGGCGTCCGCTCGAGCGCCAGCAGCACGGCTTCCACGATCGCGTTCAGCGGCTCCGCCAACGCCTCGCGGATTTCGTCGGAATTCACGGTGACGGTCTTGGGCACGCCGGCCACCATGTCGCGGCCTTTGACCTCCATCGTCATCTGCTGCTCGAGCTGATAGGCGTTGCCGATGGTGATCTTGATGCGCTCGGCCGTCTGCTCGCCGATGGCCAAGTTGTACTTGCGCTTCATGTACGCGACGATGGCTTCGTCCATCTTGTCGCCGCCGACGCGCACGCTCTGCGAGTAGACGATGCCGGCCAGCGAAATGACGGCGACCTCGGTGGTGCCGCCGCCGATGTCGACCACCATGTTGCCGCTCGGCTCGGTGATGGGCAGACCGGCTCCGATGGCTGCCGCCATGGGCTCCTCGATCAGGTAAACCTCGCGGGCACCGGCGCTCTCGGCGCTCTCTTTGACGGCCCGCTTCTCCACTTCGGTGATGCCGAACGGCACGCAGATGATGATGCGTGGCTTGACCAGGGTCTTGCGATTGTTGGCGCGCTGGATGAAGTAGCGCAGCATCGCCTCGGTGATCTCGAAGTCGGCGATCACGCCGTCGCGCAGCGGCCGGATGGCCTGGATGTTACCGGGGGTGCGGCCAAGCATTTCTTTGGCCTCGCGCCCCACGGCAAGCACGCGCTGCTCTCCGCGAGCATCGCGCTGCACCGCCACCACCGACGGCTCACAGCTCACGATTCCCTTACCCTTCAAATAGATGAGGGTCGTGGCCGTGCCGAGGTCGATGGCCAGGTCGCTCGAGAACAGGCCGTATAGCCAGTCGAAGATCATCGATTCGCAGGGGGGTGGTGGGGGGCCAACCTAGCCGGGAGGGGCTGAGGCTTCACCCGTCCGCCACAGGAGAGGGGCGGTCGTAGCACGTGGCTTGGTTCGGGCGCAACGCGGGCGTCTCTCCCGAACCAGGCCCAACGGCCGGTACTTGAAATTTGGGCGCTCAGTCGTCGTCCGGATCGCTGTCCCAGTGGCGACCGCCGCCGCCACGCTCGCGCTTGCCACCGCCTGCGGCGCCTTCGCCGCCCTTGCGGCCCTTCTTCTTCTTCTTGTCGGCCCAGTCACCGCCACCGCCACCGGGGGGCGCCGGGGGCCCGAAGTTGCGCGCACGGTTGCCAGGTACGGGACGCGCCGACGGATCACCAGCAGGAGCGTCGGGAGTGAAGCGCGGTTCGCCACCGCCGCCACCGCCACCGAAACCACCGCCACCGAAACCACCGCCGCCGCCACCGAAGCCACCGCCACCAGCGGGTCGCGGCCCTGCGCCCGCGGGCCCCGCACCGCGCGGATGCGCGATGTTCACCATCAAGCGCCGACCGCGCACGTCGAGGTTGCGCAGGACGTTGAGAGATTGGTTGGCGGCGTCTGCGCTGGCGCACGTGACGAAGCCGAAGCCTCGCAAACGCCCATCAGGACCGACGGGCAAATGAATGCGCACCGGCGCCAGCAAGCTGTTGTCGGTGAACAGTGAGGTCACCTCTTGCTGCGAGACGTCGTAAGGCAAATTGCCCACGTAAAGCGTACGGTCTTCCGAGCCTGCGCCGCTCGGCGATCCGCCGCCGCCGCCGCTGCCACCGCCGAAACCACCACCGCCACCGCTCGGTGCGTCGCGACGCTCGCCAGGCATGCCGCCTTCGCGACGTGGCGGCTCCGAGGAAAACGGACGCACCGAAATGGGTCGTCCTGCTTGTAGTGATCCGTCGAGTGAGTCGCGCGCGGACGCGGCCTCCTCCGACGAAGCAAACGTCACGAAGCCGAAGCCTCGCACCCTGCCCGTCGCGCGATCGCGCGGCAAGCTGACATCGGTTACTTTGCCACCTGTCGCTTCGAATACTTCACGGAGGGCATCCTCCGTGATCGACTCGGGCAAGCCCGCGACAAAGAGCTTGCGTGCGTCCTCAGTCGCCATCTGATTTAGCGTTCCTATCGTACTGACGTAAGAGCTGCATTTCCGCGCCTGTTAGATAGAGGCAAACGGAAAAGCCCGACCGGGACGATAACTTTCGTGGATACGGCGTTCAAGTGCCCCCCGCGAGGAAGCGGGCGCGGCCGGCCATGTGGCCGCACAAAAACGTGCAATTTCGCGGATCAAGCAGCACAAATCGGTCGCGGCTCGGCCCGCGCCGCCTCGAGCAGGTTAGATTCCGCGCCGTGCAGCTTCGCGTCATCTTGAACCCCACCGCCGGTAGCGGCAGCGCCACCCGGAAACAGGCGGCCATCATCAGCGCCCTCACCGTAGGAGGCGCCGCGCCCGAGGTCGTTCACACCGAAGGCCCCGGTGACGCGGGGCGCCTGGTTCGGAATGCTCACCGCGACGGCGTGGAGTGTGTGGTGCTGGTCGGCGGCGACGGCACGCTGAACGACGCGGTTCAGGGCTTCCTCGAAGCGGACGGAACGGTCTCGCAAGGTCCCGAGCTCGCCTTGATTCCGTCGGGCACTGGCGGTGACTTTCGGCGCACCTTTGGCCTGAGCGACAACGTCGAAGAAGCAGCCGAACGCGTGCTGCGTGCCTCCCCTCGCCCGCTCGATCTCGGCCTGTTGTCGGTCACCAGCCACGAGGGCGAGCTCGTTCGGCGCGCGTTCATCAACATCACCAGCTTTGGCATCGGCGGGCTCACCGACCGCATCGTCAACTCGAGCCCCAAGTGGATGGGTGGTAAGGCGGCGTTCCTGCTCGGCACGCTGCGCGCCATGCTCGTCTACAAGAACGCGCCCGTGCGCGTGAAGGTCGACGGCAAGGTCTGCCTCGAAGCGCCTATCTTCAACGTAGCGCTAGCGAATGGCCGCTATTTTGGCGGCGGAATGCTGATCGCGCCCGAAGCCGATCCCTCCGATGGTCTGCTCGACGTCGTGTCGCTGCACGACATGACTCGGCTCCAAAGCGTGGCGTTGTCGCAGCACATCTACAAGGGCTCGCACATCGGCCAGACTGGCGTCAGCGTGGCGCGCGGCAAGGTGGTCGAAGCCGAAGCGCTCGCGTCCAGCACCGAAGTGCTGGTCGACATGGACGGCGAGACGCCCGGACGCTTGCCGCTCCGCGCCGAGCTAGCGCCGGGCGCGCTACGTCTTCGAGCCTGAAGCTTCAGGCAACGCCTGAAACGCTTCGGGGATCTCGGCGCGCTCGAAGCCTTCCCCGCGCGAGACCGCGCCCAGCACGCGCCGCAGCAAGTAGAGGCCCACGCCGAGCATCAGGAAGCACTCCCATTGCGCCGGAGTCAGGAAGAAGTAGCGCGGGTCGATAGCGCCGTGCACGTCCCCCGGAATGGGCGCGCGCTCGCGCAGAAAATCCAACGCGAAGCGCAGCGGCGCGTAAATGGTGCAGCCCAGCGCCAGGAAAAAGCCCCAAGGCCGCGGCTTTCGCGCGAGCCACAGGAACGCCAGCATCAGCGGGATGGTCAGTAGCAGCTCGAGCAGGCCCAGGTCGTAGCGGCTGCCGCCCGGGAAATCGACCGCCAACCAAGAGTCGCTGAGCAGCCCCGGATGGTCGTGCGCGGTGGCGCAGCCGATGCGGCCAAATGTCCAGCCTACGGGGAACATGGACATGACGTTGTCGCAGTAGGGCAAGGTCGCCTTGACACGGTTGCGGTAGCGCCAGATCAGCATACCGATGAACGCGCCCAAGAAGCCGCCGAAGCTCGACAGGCCGTCCCACAACCTGAAGATCGACAGCGGATCGGCGAGCAGTCGCTGCGGGTAGTAGAAAAGCTCGTCGAACACGTGACCGCCGACGAAACCGATGCCGACGATCCAGGCGATGAACGAGCCCATCACGCGCTCGTCCAGGCCGATGCGCCGCGCCCGTTTGATCGTCAGGTGCGAGCCGAGCAGCACGCCGGTCGCCACCAGCGCGCCGAACGGCTTGATCGAGATATCGACGGGAGGAAACGCGCCCAGCGTGTGAGCCGGCAGCAACGTGAGCACCGGCAGCGTGACGTACGGCAACGGCATGGTCGGGGCGGAGCCTAGCTCACAACCCCGCCGGTGCTATCTCGAGACTGTCATCTTGTGTCGCGTCGCTGCCGATTAGCATGCGAACACGCAGGCCACGGCAGCTGCGCTCGAGCACCGCGGGCGCGACAGGCGCCGCATCGGGGCACTCGGCCGATGGTAGTGTGGGCTCGAGCAGCGCGTGCACCAGCATTCGTGCGCGATTCACGGCGTCGGCGCGCTCCTCGGCCGTCGGGTTCGGCAAAGGGCGCAGCGAAAGCGCCTCGGCTAGCCGCGTCCACAGCTCCGGCCCCGCCAGGCGTACCCGCTGCAAGAGGCCCCGCTCGAGCTCGAGCTGCACCTCCATCAAGGCCGCGCGCGTCACGAGCTCTCGCTCACCGGGGACCTCGTAGCCGAGCTGTAGCAGCTTTCGACAGCGGTCACCCTGACAGGCGCCGCGCGGCTCGCTCAAGCGAAACGCGAAGATGGTGTCGCTCGCCAGCTCCGACGTCGGCTCACCGAAGCTCTTGATCTGGGTGAGCTTGGCCGTCCAATCCTTGAAGGTCGCGACGAACGCGCGCCGCTGCGAGTCGGCTCGGGCAAGGCGCGCCTGCGTCGCCGCGATGCGCGCGTCTTCGTCGGACTGCTGCTCGACCTTCCGGGTGCGCTTGGCCTCGAGCGCGGCGATGCGCGACTTCACGTTCTCGATGTGGGGCCCCGCGGGCAACGCGGCCTGGTAAGCGTACAGATTGGGCAAGCGATCGAAAGCCGACAGGAAATACTTCTCTTCCGTGCTGTCGAACCAGCTGCGCAGCTGCTTACGATGCGGACCGTTCGGCACCTCGCGCAGGTAGCGATCGGCAGCGCGCAGTCGCTCTTCCAGCGTGGGAGCCAGCCGAGCGGTGCGGTACAAGTGGTACTCCTCCGGACGCTCGGTGAGCGTCGGCAGCGACGCGCAGCCGGCGAGCGAGCCCAACAAAGCCAGGCTGACGAAGAGCCGCGTCACCGCTGGCCTCCAGGCGGGCAGAAATCGCACTCGGTCGGAATGCTGGGAGAGCTGTCGCTCATGTACTCGCCCAGGTCGCCGCAGCTTGCGTCTTGCAGCGCGCGCAAGCACACCTCGCCGTCGTGCACGAGCGGCACGCAGTCCTTCGGAAATTCGCTTTGCACCAGCAGCTCACCGCACGCGCGGTCGCAAGCGCGCGTCATGAGCCCACACTCGTTGCAACCGGCGCACTCGGTGCCCTGCAGGCTCCAGAAGAACACCTCAGGATCGAGCTCTTGCGGCTCCTGACCACAACCGCCGACGTCTCCCGGCACGGGCGCCGCGCAGAACGCGATCGCGACGAAAGCCAGCACGACCTTCATGACGGCCAATGGTCGCACCGCGAACCAAGCCGAGCCGGCGGAGGAGCCGGAGCGCTTCATGGCAGATGCTCCCAATCGAAGAAGGCGCCGATCGCGAGCGACGCAACCGGGATGGCCGTGACGGCCCGCTCGATGGTGGCCGCACCGTAGAACAGGCTCAGATCCAGCTCGGCGCCGATGCCGAGGTTGGCGGTGAAGAAATAGGCGCCGCCGACACCAGCCTCGAGCCCCACGGCCGCGTCAGGCTCGAGCACGATCGGAAAGCCCGCGCGCGCATAGCCGAGTACGCGCGGCGACAAGCGACGCACGAGCAAGTACGAAGGCGTCGCGACCTCCTGCCGAATGCCGTCGGTGGCGATCGACAGATGCACGGCGACGCCATGCTCGAAGCCGTGCGGCGAGCCGAAGGTGCGGCCGACGTGCACGTCGAGGTACGTCGCGCTCAGAGAGAGCGAGCTCGCGTCGTCTCCCAGTACGCGTCGCAGCCGGTACGGGTTGTTGAAGCGCAGGCCTCGCCCCACGTACAGGCCGCCGAGCCAGTGTTGGTAGCCGACCGTGTAGCGTGGCGTCTCGGCCAGCGCGGGCGGCGCGGGCGGCTGCGCCGAGACGGCCGGCTGCTCCTTTGGTTCGCTGAACGGATCCTCGGGGTCCGCCCAAGCAAAGCTAGGAGCCAGCAGCGCCGCCGCAGCTAACCGAAGGGCCGCGCGCTCAGTCTTGGCAAGCGTGCTCGACCGCATCCACCGTTCTCGGAATGTGCGCTGTCAGCACTTCATTGCCCGATTCGGTGACGAGCACGTCGTCCTCGATTCGAACCCCAATACCCCGGTAGCGCTCGGCGGGCCCGGTTGCGTGCTCCGAAATGTAGATGCCGGGTTCGACGGTCAAGACCATGCCCGGCTCGAGCGGCCGCCCCTTACCGGCTCGATAGTAGGCGCCCACGTCGTGCACGTCCATGCCCAGCCAGTGGCTGCACTTGTGCATGTAGTAGGTCTTGTAGCGCTGCTCCTTCATCGCATCCTCGAAGGGACCTTCGACGAGGCCGAGCGCGATGAGCCCGCGCGTGATCACCTCGGCCGATGCCACGTGCACATCGTCCAGCGTGGCGCCGCTCTTGGCCGTCGCGATGGCGCGCTCCTGAGACTCGAGCACGATGTCATAAATGGCGCGCTGCTCGGGTGAGAAGCGACCGTTGACCGGGAACGTGCGCGTCACGTCGGAGGCGTAGTACTCGAGCTCGCAGCCAGCATCGATCAGCAAGAGTTCGCCGTCCTGCAGGTCACGGTTGTTGCGCCGGTAGTGCAGGATCGTCGCGTTCGGCCCCGAGCCGACGATCGGCTCGTAGGCGGGTCTTTCGCAGCCGTGCTTCCGAAAAATGCCGCGAAATAGCGCATCAATTTCGCATTCGTTCACCCCCGGCTTGGCGCTCTTCATAGCTGCTACGTGCGCCTCGCCGCTGATACGGGCGGCGCGTCGCATGATGTCCAGCTCCTCGGGCGTCTTGAACAGCCGCTGCTCGTGCAGCAGCACCTCGGCGTCGCTGATGCGCGTCGGGTAGGTCGCGCCACGACGTCCGCGCCGCCGCGCTCCTTCCAAAGCTGCCAGCAAGACGTCGTCCTGCTCGCGGTGGCGCCCGAGCGCGTAGTGCAGCTCGCTCGCACCGAGCAGCAGCTCGGGCAAGCGCGTGGCAAGCTCGGACATCGGGTAAGCAGCGTCGGCGCCGAACTCTTTCATGGCGCCATCGACGCCCGCGCGTCGTCCGTCCCAGGTCTCGCGCTCCGGATCGCGCGGACGCACGAACAGGACGAACTTTTCCTTCTCTGCAACGCTCGAGAGCACGAGCACGCTCTCGGGCTCGTCGAAGCCGCTCAGATAAAAGAAGTCGGAGCTTTGACGGTATTCGTGCTCCACGTCGTTGTTGCGGATCGCCGTCGGCGTCGAGAACACGACGAGCACGCCGGGGTGCATGGACGAGAGCAGGCGGGCGCGACGCTCGCTGAAGGACTGCATCTTGGCGATACTATGCCTGAGCGCTGGGCGCGCGGCCGCCCCCGGCGCCTGCTATCTGTCCGAATCGTCGAGCTTTCCAGGCACGCCGATTGACTGACGCAGTGCGCCAAGCTAGGAAATCCGAGCGAGTGCCGACCGAGCCCCCTCCCCCCCCAGGCAGCGACGACCGCGAGCGCGAAAGCGAGCGCGACGAGAGCCGCGTCGAGCGCGCGCTGCGTGAGCTCGTGCGCAAGGTCGTCGAGGCCGGCTACGAGCGTCTCAGTGAGGGACCCGAAAACGTCCGCCATTTGATGTCGGAGCTAAAGCTGCCGAAGGAGACCCTCGGCGCGCTGTTCGGGACGCTGGAGGACACCAAAAATGGCCTCTACCGCGTGGTAGCCCGCGAAGTTCGCGACTTTTTGGAGCACTCCAACTTAGCCGAGGACATCGTGCGCGGCTTGACCGCACTCTCGTTCGAGATCAAGACCGAGGTGCGCTTCATCCCCAACGACGCGCGCCCCAACCGGCCAACACCGGACGTCCGTTCCAAAGTGACGGTCAAGCGAGGCTCGACGCCGCCTTCGGCGCCGGCTGCTCAAGACGGGGCTTCACATTCGGGCCCGTCTGATAAAGATTCGGGCCCTTCCCCGGAGAGTTAGAACGTGAAGGCACTCACAGCTGGCAGTGAAATCGATAGCTATTGCACCCGCTGCCGCATGGATCTCGGTCACCGTATCGTCGCGATGGTTGGCGGCGCGCCCAAGCGCGTGATTTGTCAGACCTGTAACTCGGAGCACAACTACCGCGCGCCCAAGTCTGCCGCGAGCTCGTCAGTCGTCATTCGCGGTAAAAAGACCGAAGCGAAGCCGAACGCGGCGCAACGCGTGACGCAAAAGGTGCGTGCCGAGAAAGAGCGCCAAGACACGTGGGCTACGCGCGCGCTCGGCAAGCCGGTCGATGCCTTCACCAAGTACGCCATGACTCACGACTTTCGCGAGGGCGAGCTGGTGATGCACTCGAAGTTCGGCGAAGGCTACGTCGAGGCCGTGCTGGACGGCGGCAAAGTCAGCGTGATGTTCCGCGACGGTGCGCGGACCCTCGCGCACAGAATTGGGCTTTAGTTTCTCATTTGCGTGTGGGCTTCGCATGCGAAGCCCCGCGACCATTCCGACCAGAAGCGCGATCGGCGCGGGGTTGGTCTTGGTCTCCTGCGCGCCTTGGGTTGATCGCCTCGCGACCATTCCTACCCGACGCGCGATCGGCGCTCGGCCTCGCCGAGTTTGTTCCTGGCCTTCCCTCGCTCGCGGATCGTGATCTGGCTTCCCAAGGTCGGTTGGGTTTCGTGCGGCTCGGGCTTTGCCCGAGCTCGCCTTGAAACGGAGCTTCGCGGTTGGGACGACGCTTGGCGTCGAACGGAGCTTTGGCGGTCGAACGGCTAGGGCGCGTCTCGAACGGGCCCGGCTCGGCGTTCTTGGCGTTGAAGCGCTTCTTCTCGCGGTGAGCTGCGTTGAAGGGCTTGGCAGTTTCTTGTTTTCCTCCGCGACCTGCGTTGATCGTCTCGCGACCCTGTCGGGTGGAAGCGCGATCGGCGCTCGGCCTCGCGGCGTTGGTTCCGGGCCTTCCGTCGCTCGCGGATCGCGATCTCGCTTCCCAAGGGCGTTTGGGGTTGGTCCGGCCCGGGCTTTGCTCGAGCTCGCCTTGAACCTCGCGACTCGAACGAGAAGCGCGCTTGCGATCGAAGCGTGCGGGCTCGGTGGTTTCGGATTTGAAGCGTTTATTCTCGGTGTGGCGAGCGTTGAAGGGCCGGCCTTCAACGGCGGGAACGGCGTCATCGCGACGGGCGGGCGTACGCTTGCGATCGAATTTCGGTCCTTCGGTCTTGGGCTTGGCGTCGCGGCGGCGCGCGGCCGAGAACTTGGGCTCAGGACGGCGTGCGCCGGGAGTACGCGGCTCGTCGCTCCAACCACCTTTGCCGAGCGCGGGCTCGAAGATGGGAGCGCGCACCTTCTTGGGCACGCCGTAGTCTCGCTTCAAATCCACCAGCTCGTCGACCGTCAGCGGCCGCCACTGGCCGGGCCGCAAGTCTTCGCTGGTGACGCCGGCGTGGGAGATGCGCGCCAAGCGCATCACCGGAAAACCCGTGGCTTCGCCCAAGCGCCGCACCTGACGGTTGCGGCCTTCGCGCAAAGTGATCTCGAGCCAGGTCTTGTCGCCCTCGAAGCGCAAGCGCTTCACCTGCGCGGGTTGCGTTGGCCGCCCGTCAATGACGATGCGTTCGCTGAACTTCTCGAGCGCTTCGTCGTCAACGGCGCCCTTCACCTTCGCGACGTAGACCTTGGGTACGTGCTTCTTGGGGTGGGCGAGCGCCTGAGCGAACTCGCCGTCGTTCGTGCAGAGCAGCGCGCCGCTGGTGTGAAAGTCGAGGCGCCCCACCGGCACGACGCGCGCGCCCGCGTCTTTGAGCAGCTCCTGGATCGTCGGGCGGCCTTCCGGGTCGCTCAGCGTGCAGACCACGCCGCGCGGCTTGTGCAGCACGATGTAGATCAGCTTCTCGGCGACGATTTTGTGGCCATCGACCTCGACGCGGTTCTTGCGCGGGTCGACCTGCGTGCCGAGCTCGCGGACGATCTTACCGTCCACCCGCACGCGCCCGGCCAAAATGATCTGCTCAGCCGCCCGCCGCGAAGCAATCCCCGCCTGAGCCAAAACCTTCTGAAGCCGTTCCATGGTCGGCCGTCATTAGCACGTCGCCTACGAACCGCCTTAGAGAGCGAGAAAAGCGAGATAACAGGGAGGCGGAGGGAGGCGGGGAGTCGCGGACTTAGCGAGAAGAGCTTTTTTGGGTGCCCGAGGCTGGACGCGTCGTCGCGAACCGCCAACCGAAAGGTCAGCCGTCGCCTGCTCGAACAAGGAAAATCTCGGGTTGGCGCCTCCCCGCCTCCCCGCCTCCCTTAATCTCGAGAGGCGTCGCGGCCGCGCCGGCGCCACTAGCTCGACCGGGCCTGTCAGCGCTTCCTGGGACTTACGTGGCCTTCGACTGGCGCGCCTTCGGCTTCTTCGGCCTTCTTTTTGGCGGCCTCGATCTCGGCGGCCTTGGCCTCTTCCGCTTTTTCTCTGGCCTCGATGTCGCGGAGCGCGATTTCATCGCGGTCCCAGCGATCGACGCGGCCGTCGAAGTCCAGGTCGACGCCCAGGCGCTGCAGCCGGCCTTCGTCGTAGATTTCCCACTGGTCGGGCTTGCCGTCCTTGTTGGTGTCGCGCTGCGCACGCGCCAGCTTGCCCCCGACGTAGAACTTCACTTCTTCTGGCTGGCCACGCCCGGACTTGTCGAGCTGCACCTTGGAGATGCGGCCGCGCGCGAAGGTGATCCACGTGTCCACCTTGCCGTCGAAGTTGGTATCGGCCAGCTCGTTCAACGGCTCACCCTTGTCGGTGTAGGTCCGCATCACGTCCTTGGCTCCGTCGAGGTTCGTGTCGACCTCACGGCAGAGCAAAATCTTCTTCCGATCCTCACCCTCACCCACGATCGCGAACACGCGACGGATGTTGGGCGCCAGAGCACCAGGTCCCTGCACCTCTTGGACTTCGCGATCGGAGCGCCCCTTGTAGTCGCAGCGCGAAGCGTCGTCAGCGGCAACGCCCGCCACGGCTTTGTCCGAGAGGCGAGGATTGGCCACCGTCGCTCCCCCACCGCCACCACAACCAAGCGCCACCAGGGCCGGCAGCACCAACCCGCAAAATACAGCGGTCCTCACTTGTTCGGCTCCTTGTTCTCAGCCGGTTTCGCTTCGTCGACGGGCTTGCTGTCGACCTCGGTGGGCGTCGACGTTGCTCTGTTGAAATCTGGGCTCTGCGCGGCCGCCGGCCCCTGACGCTCGGGCGGCACGTACCCGGTCTCCTTGCAGTAGTCGACCGTCGCCCCCGGGTCGGGCTTGCCGTCGTTGTTCACGTCGGAGTGGATCATGGGGCAACCGGGCTTGGTGTACTCCCACCATTGGTCGATGACGCCATCGCCGTTGGAGTCGCGCTCGGTGCGTGCCAAGACACCCGCCTGGTAAAAGTCCCAGGTGTCGAGCCTGCGCGCCATCGACGTTGCCTGGTCTTTCTCGGTCAGCACGCCAGCTTGGTAGGTGGCAATCTCGTCGATCTGACCATCGCGATCGTAGTCGTACTCACGGCGACGCAGCCGACCCGCGCTGTCGTTGTACGAGAACGCGTCGATGACGCCGTCGAAGTTCAGATCCACCGCGCGGCACGCTTCGGTCGACCCCTTGCGGACGATGAAAATGTCTGGGCGCCCATCGTTGTTGGCGTCGATCTTTTCACTAGCGCCCGCTGTGTCGCACGGATCATGCGTGATCGAGGTATCGCGCTTGGTGACGCCACCCGTCGCGGCGCCGCCACCGGCGGCGGCTCCCCCACCGCAGCCCAGCGTTAAAAGCAGGACCCCGGCGAGCGCAGTCCAACTCCTCGACTCCTCACTGTTTTTCATCAGCATGTTCCCTGTGCCCGAGCTTTCGCTCAACGGCAGACTCTGCGTTTTACCCTGAGCCGGCGCATCCGTACACCCCGGGTCCCGCTACAACTGTTCATGTCAGGCTGAGCCGCATCCGACCGGAACCTCGGCCGACCCCGCCGAGGCGGCGCGGGGTTCCAGTGTGTTCGGAAAGCCTGGCCATCAAGAGCGGAGGCTTTGGCCAACAGGCCTATCTGGAGCCAGGGCCGCTCAAGTCTGAGACAGACACTTCTCCTAAGAATATGATTTTATTGATCAATAGTGAAACCTTGCTGCATGCCTGGCATTGACAACATGTGTAGGGGCATCTATTGTAACGGCTGGTAATTCGGGCGGCATGTCACGCAACAAGATCTCCACGACCGTCTACATCACGCAGGAGCAGAGCGATAAGCTCCGCCTCCTGCACGATCGCACCAAGGTGCCGGTCGCGGTGTACATCCGCGAGGGGATCGACCTCGTGCTCAAACGCTACGAGCACGCGCTGCCGGGCCAAATGAGCCTAACCGACACGCCGCCCAAGGCCGCGAAGAAGTAGGCTACCGCTCAGGCGCTGAGCCCCGCGGCAGTCCGGGCTGGTCGCGCCTCTGACTCGGCGCTAGACAGCCGCGCCCGCGCCCCTCAAGGCTTCGGTCCCACAACCCCTTCGGGGCGTGGCTCTCGCGGCTCCTGTCCCCTCCATGCCGACCGACCCCAGCAAGATCCGAAACTTCTCCATTATCGCCCACGTCGATCACGGCAAGAGCACCCTCGCGGATCGCATCTTGGACGTGACGGGCGCCATCACGGCGCGCGAGCAGGTGGATCAGTTCCTGGACAAGCTCGAGCTCGAGCGCGAACGCGGCATCACGATCAAAGCGCAGTCGGTGCGGCTCAAGTTCCGCTCGCAAGATGGCGTCGAATACCAGCTGCAGTTGATCGATACGCCCGGACACGTGGACTTCAACTACGAGGTCTCGAGCAGCCTGCGAGCTTGCGAAGGCGCGCTGTTGGTGGTCGACGCCACGCAAGGCGTGGAAGCGCAGACGGTCGCCAACGCCTACTTGGCCATCGAAAATAACCTCGAGGTGATCCCGGTCCTGAACAAGGTGGACCTGCAGTCGGCCGACGTCGACAAAGTCGCCAACGAGATCGAAGAAGTGGTCGGCTTGGACTGCAGTGGTGCGCTCTTCGCCAGCGGCAAGACCGGTCAAGGCGTGAAGGAGGTGCTGGAAGCCGTGGTGGCGCGCATCCCTCCGCCCACCGGCGACGCCAAAGCGCCGCTGCGCGCGCTGCTCTACGACAGCTGGTACGACAGCTACCGGGGCGCCGTGGTCCAGCTGCGCGTGATGGATGGAACGTTGCGCAAGGGCGACCGCATCAAGTTCATGGCCACCGGTCGCACCTTCGACGTGACCGAGATGGGTTGCTTCTCTCCGCACCCTGTTGCCATCAACGAGCTCGGCCCGGGCGAGGTCGGCTTCGTCGCCGCTAACATCAAGACGACCGAAGATACGAAGATCGGTGACACGGTAACGACGTTCTACGGTGCCGCGACCGAGCCGCTGCCAGGCTTTCGCGAAGTGAAGCCAATGGTGTTCGCCGGCTTCTTCCCCACCGACCCGGCCGACTACGAGGGCATGCGCGACGCGCTCAGCAAGCTTCGCCTCAACGATTCGTCGTTTCAGTTCGAGCCCGACACGTCGGATGCGCTCGGCTTCGGCTTCCGCTGCGGCTTTTTGGGGCTGCTGCACATGGAGATTATCCAAGAGCGGCTCGAGCGCGAGCACGATCTCGACCTGATCACGACCGCTCCGAGCGTCGTCTACCACGCTTACACCAAGACCGGCGACATGGTGCGGGTCGACAACCCTTCCAAGATGCCACCTGTCGGCAACTTGGAACGCATCGAGGAGCCACTCTTGAAGCTCACGGTGCACGTGCCGGCGGAGTACGTCGGCGTGGTGGTGGCGCTGTGCGAGGGCAGGCGTGGGCGCCAGCTCGGTCTGCAGTTCGCCACCAAGGATCACATCGTCATCACTTACGAGATGCCGCTTGCCGAAGTGATCTTGGACTTTCACGACAAGCTGAAGAGCGCCAGCCGCGGCTACGCCAGCATGGACTACGAGCTCACCGACTACCGCGCCGACGACCTGGTCAAGCTGGACATGCTGCTCAACGGTGAGCCGCTCGACGCGCTCAGCGTGATCGTGCACCGCGAGGGCGCCTACGCGCGCGGTCGCGCCCTCGCCGCCAAGCTCAAGGAGCTGGTGCCGCAGCAGCAGTACGAGGTCGCGATCCAAGCGGCCATCGGCTCGAAGATCATCAGCCGTGAAACCGTGCGCGCCCTGCGCAAAGACGTGACCGCCAAATGCTACGGCGGCGATATCTCGCGCAAACGGAAGCTGCTCGAGAAGCAAAAAGAGGGCAAGAAGCGCATGAAGTCGGTCGGCAGCGTCGAATTGCCGCAGGACGCTTTCTTGGCCGTGCTCAAGTTGGAGGAGTGAACATGCAAGGCACGAGCGCACGACAGCTGGCGGCGATTGAGAAGATTCTGTCGGTGGTCAACGCCAAAGCGCCCGAGCACGGCCGGCTCGAATTCATAGAGACCGTACCGTTCGGCGCGTCGCTCTCGATCGAGCGCTACAGCATGCAGAACG
>DATAKF010000304.1:0-7064 GCA_036261775.1 Polyangiaceae bacterium
TCCGGTCCGGTGCTCACGTACCCACGTACGCTCCGCTCCGGTCCTCGCGAAAGCCTCGCCAGAAACCAGGCTTAGCGGGCGGGCAGCTGTGAGATCAGACCAATGGTCAGAGGGAGGCGGGGAGGCGGGGAGGTCCGCGAGCCCAGAGTTTAGGGTTTCGCGCTGCCGCCCGTAACCTGAAAACCCGTCGCCGCTCGCGGCCGAGAACCTGCTCCTGCTCGCTCCCGAGGAAATGATTTTTTGATTTGGTCCTCCAAATCAAAAAATGCGTTCTCGCCCTCGCGGAACTCCCCGCCTCCCCGCCTCCCTGTTATCTCGGAATCGGACCGCCCCGTCGAGGGGGCGGTTATTCCAGGACGGTGAGGTTCACGACCGCGAAGCCACCGGGCTTGATCGTGACTTTGCGTACGCTGTCGGCGCCGCGCGCGCGCAGCTTGATGGTGCGAGGACCGGCGGGCAGCATGACGCGCGCAAAGGCCATGCGCGCGGGTAGGGTTGCCCAGCTGCGCGTGTCGGGCGTGTCCGCCGCCGTCAACGTTGCCTGCGTAGCCAGGCCCAACAAGAAGCCGGCGATGGGGTGATCGTTGCCGGCGGCAGCTTCGACACCTTTGCCCGCCGCCACCCGTGCGATCATGCGCGTGATGGCCGAGGCGATCACCGCGCCCTTGGCTTGGTCCCAAGCCTTCTTGGTCTCTTGGTCGACGGCCACGATGCCCTCGAGCGGCAGCTGCTTGCCGTCGAGCTGAAACGACGGTTTGTCGTACTCGCCGTGGGCGTTGCCGAGCTCGGGGTAGTTGACCCAAGTGACCAAACCTTGCGCGCCGAGCGCGTTGGCCTGCGCGCTGGCGCCCGGCTCGAGCGCGCCGCTGGCGTACGTCAGCGCCAAGCCGATCGGCAAACGGCGCGCGATTTTCGCGGGAACGCGGCCGTAGCTCACGATCACCAACAGCTCGCCTTGCTCGGCACCGGGCGTGTCGGTCGCGCGGGGCGCTTGCTCGCCTTCGCCCAGGCCCGCGATCTTGCGCAGGCGCGGCGAAGCGTAGCCTGCGCGACCCATCAAGCGCCTGACCGGCTCGGACAGGCTGGTGTACTCGCCGTATTGCAGGGCCTCGTCGTAGTAGCGCAGGGCTTCTTCGTACTGGCCGCTCTTCTCGAACGTGAAGCCTGCCAGGTAGCTGCCCGGGGCCGTCAACGCGTTCTTGGGGTCGTGATCCTTGAGGTACTTCTGCATCACCGCGAGGCGACGGGCCTCGACGCGCGCGCCCTGCAGGTCTCCTACCGCGAGGTAGTTCACCATGTTCATGGTGTTGATCATCAGCTTCTCGTACGGCGGCGCCTTGTACGGGCCCACGTCGTCCGAGAACAGGTATTTGCCGATGTCGTGCGCGGTGTTGCGCGAGAAATCGAGCATCTCGATTTGCTTGTCGCTCACCTCGAGATCACGGCTCGACCATTTGTAGATCTGCAGCTGCTGCAGCACCATGGCGCGGTCGAGCAAGAACAGCGAGTTGTCGCCGCTCGTGTTCTCGGGCAGCTCCTTCTCGCTCTTGGTGTCGAGCTGCTCGTTCAAGAGCGTGAGCGCCTGACGAGGATTGCCTGCGTCGAGGGCGCTGCGGATCTCTTTCGTCTTGTCCGAATGGCTGGCGCAACCGAGCGCCCCGAAGGCGCCCAGCGCGACAAACGTCAACGCGCTCGCCCACTGCCGCAGCCTGTGGCCGGCATTGGCGCGGCCCGGTTGGTTCATGCTGCCGCTCCGCTCCGCAGGCTCAGATAATCGCCTTGGTGACCGCGGACTTGTGCTGGAACAGGATTTGGCCGGTCTCGACCTCCAGCACCTGGATGAACATGAAGTACTGCACACGGCGCTCGCCGTCTTGGCGCTCGTCGCTGGTGAAGACCTTGCCGGTAACGACGTAGCGCGCGCCAACCTGCTTGCCCCAGGTGGCGATCTGGCTGGGGTCGAACGCGCCCGAGTACTGCTGGCGAATCTCGGCGATCAGCTTGCCTTGCTGCTCCATGCTGATGACCCGGACGTGGCCTGCGTTCACGAGCGTGGTCTCGATGTCGCTGATCAGCGCGTCGAGCGAGCTCTCGACGTGCTCGGTGGTTTCGTTGCGCAAGGGCAACACGGCTACCGACGGCATTTGCTCACCTTCCCAGCGCTTGAGGACCGGGGCGCTCTCGAGCGCCTTCATGTTCTCTTGCAGGAGCTTTTGCAGGTCGCGCCGGTCGAGGCCCGTGCTCATGGCCTGGTCGTCCAAGCCTTCCACTTCTTCACCGCGGACTGCCTTGGGCCCACAGCCCACGGCGCCCAGCGTCAGCCCCAAAACCATCGAAAGCGCACCCAACCGTCCCATGCTGCTCATACTGGATCTCCTAGTACCCTGAAGAGTTCGACGAAGCTGCTCCGCGGAGCATGTAAGGCCGCTTGGGCGGGCGTCAAATGACGCCCGCCTTTCCCCCATGTTCCGCGGGTTTTTTGCGCTTTGGGCGCTTCAGACCGGACTTTGAGCGTTCCCGGAGCTGCCAGCGCGGCGCACCGGGATGATCTGCACGCGGCGGTCGTCCCCTTCGCCGTCGCTGCGGGTGATCACGCCTTCGAAGCCGGCGAGCGCCAAGTGCACCACGCGGCGATCGCGCGGGTTCATGGGCTCGAAGGTGATGATCTTGCCCTGCTCGACGGCTTGCTTGCCGAGGCGGCGGGCCATGCTGGCGAGCGAGTCGTCGCGACGGCTCTTGTAGCCCTCGGCGTCGACCGACACGTGCCGGCGATCCAGGCCAGGGCGGTTGATCACGCGGTGCGTGACGAACTGCAGCGCGCTCAGCACTTGGCCCTTCTTACCGATGATGCGACCCGCGTCGCGGCCAGCGATCTCGAGGTTGATCTCGTCGACCGAGTTGCCCTCGCGCGCGCGCCGCAGGTGAACCGTACATTCCATTTCCATCTCACGCACGATGGTGGTCAGGAAATCGAGCGCCTTGCGTTGGCGGTCGTCACTCGGCTCCAGATCGGGTTCGCGACGCCGGCGGCGCCCACGGTCCCCACCATCAGCCTGCTCGGCACCCGCGTCCGCGTCCGCCTTGGGCAGCGGCGCATCGTTCGGGTCCTTCTCCTCCCACGCGTCGTCGTTGAGCTCGTTCGTATCGCCCATGTTCATGCCTTTCCATTGCCGAGCTGGGGCCGGTCTTCGACCTTGCCCTTCGGCGTAAGCTTCTCTTTGTCCTTCGAGGTGTCACTGACGACCTCGACCTTGATCGCGCCTTTGCCGTTCTTCAGGCTGCGGCGCGCGTGCCATTCGACGCCCTGCTGCTGCAGGATACCGAGCACACCGTTGGTGAACATGTAGACGCCGAGACCTGCCGGCAAGAACAGCATGAACACCGTGAACATTGCCGGCATGAAGTACAGCATCATCTTCTGCTGTGCCGGATCGCCCTGGGGGGGCATCAGTTTTTGCTGCAAGAACGAGGTCGCGCCGATCACGAACGGCAGCACGTACAGCGGATCCGCCGACGATAGGTCGGGGAACCACAGGAACGGGATGTTGTAGAGCTCGACCGCCGTTTGCAGCGTGCGGTAGAGGGCGAACCACACCGGCATCGACGCCAGCTGCGGCAAGCAGCCCTTCAGCGGGTTGACGTTGTGCTTCCGCCACAGCTCCATCTGCGCCAGCCCCTTGGCTTGCGCGTCGTCCTTGAACTTCTCGTTCAGGGCGTCGATCTCGGGCTTCAGCTCGCGCATCTTGATCATGCCCTTGATGGAGGGCAGCGTGAGCGGGAACAGCAGCGTGCGCGCCGTGATCGTCAAGATCATGATCGCCAGGCCCCAGTTGCCGACGATGCCGTGCACCTTCAGCAAGAAGGCCACCAAGATCTTGGCGATGGGCGAGAAGTAGCCGAGGTCGATCAGCTGATCGAGCTGGTGGTTGCCGCCGGCCGCGTTCGCGAGCAGTGAGCGCTCCATCGGGCCGGAGAAGGTGGTCAGCGCGTAGGTCGCGCTCTTGCCGGGCTCGAGCTCCAGCGCCGGGTAGGCCAGGCGCACCTGGTACAGCGAGCCGCCGTTCGGGTCTTTGTCGACGCTGCCGAACGAGGGCGCGAAGCGGTCCTCGATGCGCGCTTGGCACACGGGAAACTTGGTCGGGGCCGACAGCGGCACCAGCGAGTGCGTGAAGTAGACGTTGGAGACGGCCGCCAAGGCGGGCTCACCAGCTGGCTCGAGCCAGGTGCCCGGGTTCCGCGAATTGATTGGGAAATGCTCGCGGTTCTCGAAGTCCGAGGGCTCGAAGTCCGAGGCGGTCAGGCGCGTGGCGTGGCCGTCCTTGCCGATGCACTCGATCTGGGTGGTCAGCGGGCTTTGCTTGAACATGCCCGGTTGAACTTCGTGATGGTAGCGCCAGGCGTCGCTGTGGACCGTGAGCGCGTGCTTGAGAGTCGCCGACGCGCGGTTGGTGATGGTGGCGCTGACGTTCAGCTCGTACGGGCGCGACGTGAGGCTGACGACTTTGGTCAGCTCGACCTTGTCGTCCCGGTAGCTGAACTCGCAGGTCTTGCCGTCGCTCTTGACTAGCGCCCAGTCCATCGAGTCCGCATCGACTTGGCGCTCGGGCCCCTTGGGCAGCCGATTGCTGAAGTGGAAGCGCAGCTGCTGGTACAGCTCTTGGTCCGGCGTGGTCGAGATATCGAACGGCTTGCCGTCCTTGCGGTACTTCGCGCTGGTGAGTCGGTAGTGCTTCAGTGAAGCGCCACGTGTGGAGAGCTGTGCGTGAAAGCGGTCGCCCCAGAGATCACACAGCGCCTCGGGCGCGCGCGTCGCCGGAAGCGCTGGTGCCGCTGCCTCCTCGGCGCGGCCGAGCGGCTGGGGGGCCTTGTGATCTCCACCCATCAGGTTCGTGCCGAACCTGAGGAACAGAAAGATACCGGCGGCGATGAGCAACCAGCGACCGAGATTGCCGCGTTCCATGAGCTACGTTTTTTCCGAGGAAACCCGCTATGCGAACCCAGTTCACCGCTGGTTTCGCCGGGCGCGAGATTTGAGCAGGCGGTCTAGCACGGGGGAAGGGCTGAGGGGCTAGGGATCAGGGGGGGTCAGGGGTCAGGAACTGGGAGGCCCGGCTTGGTCAGTCGGCGGAGGGACTAGGGGTTGCGGGGCGTTTGCCCTGGTTCGGCCCCCGTGCCGCGATTCTCATCTCCTACGAAAGAGGTGCGAGCGGGCGGGGGAGGGTCGTAGCCGCCCGGATTGAACGGGTGGCAGCGGATGATGCGGCGAAATCCCAGGTACGAGCCCTTGGCGGCGCCGTGCAGCCGCAGGCACTCGTGCGTGTAACGAGAGCAAGACGGCTCGAAGCGACAGACCGGCCCAAGCAGCGGAGACAGCACCCGCTGATAGACGCGGATGAGCAGCATCAGCAGCCGGGCCAGCATCGGCCCTGAACATAGCTCAAGCCCCGGCGCAGCGACGGATGCGCGGCAAAGCGCGCTGCCACTCTTCGAGGAGCGCCGCCATCTTCCGCTCGCCGAGCGGGCGCCGCACGATGACCACGATGTCGAGCCCGTCCGGCAAGTCGCCGAAAACGGCGCGAAAACCCTCGCGAATCAGGCGACGAGCGCGGCTCCGCTGCACGCTGTTGCCAATCTTGCGTGACGCCGTAATGCCCAACCGGAGCGGCGAGCCCGCGTCGCGCTTCTTTACGATGAAGACCAGGCAGTCTCCATTGACGCGCACACCCCCCGACTGAATCTCGAGGTATTCGGCGCGCTTGCGGACGCGGTTGGCTCTCGACGGAAGGCGAGAGCCAGCCCCGGACCGAGCAGCGCCGATCACGTCACTTTTCGTAGATCGAAACCGTCAGGCGCCAACGGCCCTTGCGGCGACGATTCTTGAGCACGTTCTTGCCGCCCTTGGTGCTGTTGCGCTTACGGAAGCCGTGAGTGCGGATGCGGCTGATATTGTGGGGCTGGTAAGTGCGTTTCATGGGGCAAGTCTCGCAGGAACTGGTGCTGTTCGGGTCCGTAGGAGTGGGTCGAGACCCACCGGGACAGGAACAACGGCGCGGAATTAGCCATCCATTGGCAGGCTCGTCAAGTCCTGGTGGTTTTTTTCGGTGGGTTTCGGCTTGATCGACCCCCGGGCGCGTGATACTCCCCGCGTCCCATGCGAGAGAACATTCGCCTCGTTTCTTCGGCCGGTACGGGTTTCACCTACTACACGACCAAGAACAAGCGCACGCAGACCAACAAGCTCGAGTTGAAGAAGTACGACCCGGTCAAGCGCGAGCACGTGATCTTCAAGGAGGCCAAGATGCCTCCGCACAGCAAGTAAGCGTCGTTCTCGTAGTCGCTCTGGCGAACCAAAGCGCGGACTGCCTCACCCCCGAGGCCTCCGCGCTTTCGTGTTTTGTTCTGGCGCTACCGGGGACGCGCGGGTGTGGGCCAAGCGACGGTGAGGATTGAGTCTCGAACTCAATCCTCACCACTCGCGCCTCCCTCAGTCAGCGCCGTTCAGCAGCTTGAACTCGACGCGGCGGTTCTTGGAACGGCCCTCGTCGGTGTCGTTGCTCGCGATCGGCTTGGTCTGACCGAAGCCCTCCGACTCGAGGCGGCTGGCGGCGATGCCCTTGCCTTGGAGGTAGTTTCGCACGGCCGCCGCGCGGTCCTTGCTGAGCTTCAGGTTGTTGGGGGGGCTGCCTTTGCTGTCGGTGTGGCCGTACACCCCGATGCGCACCGACGGCCGTTCCTTCATGAGCGCCAGCACGTCGTCGAGAATTGGAAAGCTGACGGGTTTGATCGTGGCGCGACCGGTCTCGAACTCGATCGGCTTCAGCAGCGTGATGCTGCCGCCCGGACCCTCTTCGATCAAGCTCGGGCAGCCGAACTTCTCGGCGATGGGCGAGCGCTTGCCTGGCTCGGTTGGGCACTTGTCCTGCACGTCGGGAATGCCGTCGCTGTCAGCGTCGTCTTCCGGGCAGCCGTCGGCGTCTTGCACGCCGTCTTTGTCTTCGGCCTTGTCGGGGCATTGATCGTCGACGTCGAGGATACCGTCGCCGTCGCGATCGGAGCTGCCCGGG
>DATAKF010000314.1:0-13833 GCA_036261775.1 Polyangiaceae bacterium
CACAACCTCCGACCAGCCATTGGAGCAAGGGCTGTGCCTAGCCAAAGCAAGTGACTAAGCATAATGATTACGAGTATTTAGGCTATTTGCAGTGTGTTCCATATTGTTCCAATTCGTACCGTAGACTGCCAGATGGTACAGTTTCCCGGTGGCACTCTCGCCGGGCGATCTGTTGCAGGGCCGGTACCGGGTGGGCACTCCGCTCGGGCAGGGCGGGATGGGCTCGGTCTTCCAAGCGCGCGAGGAGCCCGAGGGCCTCGAGCTCACGGTCAAGCAACTACGCTTGGACGCACCGGACCTGCTCGAGTCATTCCGGGGTGAGTTCGCGTTGCTGTCTCGCGTGTCGGCACCGCACCTACTTCGGGTGGTCGACTTTGGCAGCGAGCGGCTGCGGGGGGAACCGCACCACTACTACGTGGCCGAGCGGGTCGATGGGGTCACGTTGGGTGAACGCGCTCAGCGAACAGCCGGAGCGGAGCTGCTGCGCGCCGTGGGCGACGCCGTACTCGGCCTGTCGGCGCTGCACGAAGCCGGGATCCGACACGGCGACTTCACGCCCGCCAACGTGCTGGTCGACCGGAGTGGTGGCGGTGTGCTCATCGACTTGGGGTGCGCGCGTCCGTTCGGCGTGACCGAGCACCTAGCGGGCACCGAGCGTTACTTGGCGCCCGAGCTGCTCGAAGGGCGCGCGGGCGATGCGCGCTCGGATCTCTACGGCGTGGGGCGCACGTTGGAATCGCTGTTCGCTGGCGGCGCGCGTCCACCGGCTGCGGTGGAGCGCTTGATGGCGCGGCTGCTGCGCACGGACCCGGCGGCGCGTCCGCTCGATTGCGCCGAGGTGCTGGCGGCGCTGGGCCGCAAAGCGCGCCCGCTCGGCAAATCGTGGACACCCGCGCGGCTGTTGGGGCGCGAGGCGGAGGTGGCGCGCTTCGAGAGCTGGCTTTCGGCGTTGCTCAGCGGGGATTCGGGGCCGCGCGTATTCGGCCTTTGGGGCGGCGCCGGCATGGGCTCGTCGCGGCTGCTGCGCGAGCTGACGTGGCGCGCGCAGGTGCGGCTGAGCGTGCTGCGCGGTCACACCGAACAGCCCGTGGGGCGGCTGCTGGCGACTGCGCTGGGGCTCGCAGAGGTGGTGGGCACGCGGCGCGGCGTGCTCGCAGCCGTCAGCGTGCTGGCCGAGCGCGCAGAGCCGCTCTTGCTCGTCGTCGAAGACGCCGAGCGCCTGCCGAGCGAAGAGCAGGAGCTGCTGGTGTCGCTGGTGCGCTCGCTGGGGCCGCGCGGCAACTTGGCCTTGTTGGTGTCGTCACGCGCTGCATTCGAGGGTGATGGCGTGTCGAGTCTGGAGTGCGGTGCGTTGCCGTCGGCAGCGGTGGAGGCGTGGACGTCGCCGCTGCTCACCGAGAAGCGAGCGCGTGAGCTGGGTCGGCAGAGCCAGGGCAGTCCGCGGCGCATCGAGCAGCTTTTGGCCGAGCAGCTGGGGGCGCTACCGGAGGCGAAGTCGGCGGAGTCCGGGAAAGCGGGCAAGGCATCGCTGGGCGAGCTTTCAGCGCCCGAGCGCGAGACGTTGGCGTTGATCTACTCGCAGACTGGCGAGGTGTTCGCGCACAGCTTGGGGCTGAACTGGTCCGAGCTGGATCCTCTGCTCGAACGGCGCTTGGTCGAGCGCGACGGTGAGGAGCTGCGCTTGAGCGGTGCCGCACGCGAAGCGGTGGCGCGCGGGGCCTTGTCGGCTGCGGAGCTGGCGAAGGCGCACTTGTTGGCGGCTGGTTGGTTCGCGCTTCAAGAAGCAGAGCGGGGTGGTGGCACGCGGGCGGCGCGGGTGATTCACCATTTGGTGCGCGGTGGTGACGTGGCGCGCGCCGAGGCCTTGCTGAGCGCGGAGTCCACGGCGCTGCGTGGCGGGCCGCGGCAGGTGGGCAAGCTGCTGCTGCCGCTGGTCGACGCAAGTCGACGCTCACAGGTCTTGCTGGAGCTGGCTGGGCTGCTCCTGGAGCTGGGGCAGCCGCGCGCTGCCGTGCGAGCCGCCGCGCGCGCAGCGCGGCACGGCAAAGGCCCGGAGCTCAGGCGCCGTGCGGCGTTGCTGGCGAGCGACGGCTTGACTCGCCTGGGGCGGCCGGCGCGCGCGGAGCTCTTGCTCGGCGGGTTGTGGGCTGCCGGCGGTCAAGCCGTGAGCGGGCCCGATGGCGCAGAGGTGCTACAGCGCCTGGCGCGGGCGCGACTTTCGCGCGGGGACTACGCGGGCGCGCGAGATACGGCAGAACGCGCGCTCGAGGAAGGGCCGGCCGCGTTGGTAGCCGGCTTGACCCACGAAACACTGGGCGTGGCGTGTGCCTACTTGGGCGACGCCGAACGGGCGCAGGCCGAGTTGAACCAAGCCCTCAGTCTGCTCGCCGAGCAGGCGCGGCCGCGAGATCGTTCACGCATTCAGAGCCACCGCGCCATGGTGGCGTTTCGAGCAGGGCGAGTGGAGCCAGCGTTGGCCGACTACGCGGGCGCGCTAGCTCTCGCCGAAGAGCACGACCTCGACGATTTGATCGCGACCGGTCTTTTGAACCTGGGCACTGCCGAGCAGCAAGCGGGGCTGTGGGGCGAAGCGCTGCGTCACTACCAGCGAGGCGTCACGTTTGCGAGCGCCGCGTCGCGCACCAGCACCGAGCTTACGCTCGAGTTCAACCTGGCCAACCTGCACGCCGAGATTGGCGCGTTCGAGCGCGCCGAAGAAGCGCTGTCGCGGCTCGAGCTCAAATCGGCGGCGGCCAAGCTGAGCCACTTTGCCCCAGGAATTGCGCTGATTCGCGCCGAAATCCGCCTGGCCCGCGCTGAGCCGGAGGCGGCGGAAAAGGAGCTTCTGGCAGCCGAGCGACTGCTGCAAGGCCGGGCGCAGCCGCGCGAGCTCTTCGAGGTGCGGCTGCGTCGCGTCGACGTTGAGCTCTTGCGCGACAAGCCGCAGGAAGCCGAGCGCAAGCTCAAGGCGCTAGCGAGCAGCCAACCGGACGACGCTGCAGCAGACTTGAGCCTTGGCTTGGAGCTGGCTCGTGCTCGAGTGGACGCCGCGCTGGGTCGAACGAACGCGCTCGAGCGGTTGGAGTCCGCGCGGGTGCGGGCCCAACGCGAGGGTCTCTTGGCTCTAGAAGCGACGCTCGAGACCGAGCTGTCGCAAGCCGCACAACGCCTCGGCTCGGTCGACGACGCGCGGGCCCGCACTGAGCGAGCACGACGGCTTTGGGATCGCATCGGTCAGGGTTTGCCGAGCGGACTCACGTCGCTGTTCTGGCGGCATGCGCGACGAGCGCCGTTGGTCGAGCCGTCACGCTCGTTCGCGACGGCTGCGGAAGCGGCTGCGGGCGGGCACGAAGCGGAGGCGTACCGGCGGCTCTTGTCGCTCAATCGCCGGCTCAATTCGTCCTTGTCGCTGGAGCGCGTGCTCGAATACGCCGTGCAGGCGGCGCTCGACCTGACCGAAGCCGAAAGAGCCTTTTTGCTGCTGACCAGCGCTTCGGCGGACGGCGCTGGGCTGAGCGCCGAAGTCGCGGTGGCGCGCAGCACCGATCCGGCTTTGCCCGAGGGCGAAGGGCCGAGCCAGAGCATCGTGCGACGCACGCTCGAGCGCGAGGAACCGATCTTGACGACCGACGCGCAGGGCGACCCGCGCTTTGCCGGTCAAGGTTCGGTGCACGCGCTGCGACTCAAGTCGGTGCTGTCCGTACCCGTGCTGTCACCTTCTGGAGTGTTGGGTGTATTGTACGTCGACTGTCGCGTGCAGCGCGGGCGCTTCTCCGAAGGCGAGCGCGCTCTGCTGTTGGCCTTTGCCGATCAGTTGGCGCTGGCGATCAACAACGCACGCTTGCACCAAGAGCTGGAGCGCAAGGGCGCGGAGCTGGCACGGCAAAAGCACGCGGTGGAGCAGCTGTCGCGCGGTCAGGCGCGCGAGATAGAGCGGCTGAAGCGCGAGGTGCAGACGCAGCGCCAAAACCTGGAGCTGCGCTACGACTACTCGCAGATCGTCGGGCGCGGTCCGGCCATGCGCGCCGTGCTGGAGCGTCTCGATCGCGTCATCGACTCCGAAGCCAGCGTGCTCGTCTTGGGCGAATCCGGCACCGGTAAGGAGCTGGTGGCGCGCGCCATTCACTGGAACGGCCCGCGCAAATCCGGGCCATTTCTAGGCCTGAACTGCGCGGCTTTGCCCGAAAGCTTGCTGGAGTCGGAGCTGTTCGGTCACGTCCGCGGCGCGTTCACCGGCGCGGATCGCGACAAACAGGGACTCTTGCAAGCCGCGGCGGGCGGCACGTTGTTCCTCGACGAGCTGGGCGAGCTGTCGCCGGCAACGCAGGCCAAGCTGCTGCGCGTCTTGCAAGAGCGGGAAGTACGTCCGCTCGGCTCCGAAAAGTCGGTGCCGCTCGACGTGCGCCTGCTCGCGGCTACCCACCGCGAGCTCGACCGCGCAATGGCCGAGGGCAAGTTCCGCGAGGATTTGTACTACCGGATCGCGGTCGTGACCGTGCAGCTGCCGCCGCTGCGCGAGCGCCCCGAAGACTTGCCGGTGCTGTGCGAAAAGATCTTGCAACGGCTCGGCCAAGACGCCGGCAAGCAGCCGCCGCAGCTGGGCCAAGACGCGCTCCGCCGCTTGTCGGCGCATCCATTCCCGGGCAACGTGCGCGAGCTGGAGAACGTGCTCACGCGCGCTTTCGTGCTCGCACCGGGCAGTAAGCTGCGTGCCGAAGACTTGGATCTCGGCGGCCGCCGCGCCCCGGCGCCGCGCGCCCGTTCACGCCGCGACTTCGAAGCCGACGAAAAGGACCGCATCTTGGCGGCCCTGCGCGCCGCGCGCTGGAACGTCAGCGTCGTCTCCCGCACCCTGGGCATCCCGCGCAACACCCTGTACCGCAAGCTGCAGCGCTACGGGCTGGAGCGCGCGGTTTGACGGGAACTATTGGAGCGGCGGCAGCCCGGTCGGTGGTAAGCAGTAACGGCGTGCTTGGTCGTGCTGCATCCCTTGCGCTCCGCTCTCTGGCGTCGGGCGTCGCCCTGCTGGCGGCGGCTGGCGCCGCCCAGGCGCAGACTGCGGCGAACCCGCCAACTGTCGCGGAGGCCGAGCCGGAGGCGTTGATCATCGACTGGCAAGGTCCCGAGGACTGTGAACGCGGTGACGCGGTGCGAACCAAGGTGTTGCGGCTCTTGGGCGGCAGCCAAAAGTCGCTGATTGGCGGCACCAAGGTCACGGTCACGGTGCGGCGCGACAAGCGCTCGCGCTACGTGGCGGTGCTCGAAACCGCGACGGCAGCGGGTGGCGGCAGCAAGCGGCTCGAAGGCGAATCCTGCGACGCCATCGCGCTCGCCAGCTCGGTGGTGATCGCGCTTTCGCTGGATCCGAACGCGAGCCTCGACGCCGAGCCGCCCGAGGCCGAGCCCGAGCCCAAACCCAAACCGAAGCGCGAGCCCAAGCCGTACGTTGCGCCCAAGCCTCGACCCGCGCCCAAGCGCGACACTTTTCCGTACCTGTATGGATCCGTTGGCGTGCTGTTCGAGCTGCTCGACATTCCTTCGGCGTTCACGGCGGCGGGCGCTGGCGTGCGTCACCGTCGCTTCAGCATCGAGCTGGGCGGCGCCGTCTACCAGCCGCGCGATCTTTCGCTCGCCGACAAACCCCAGGTCGGCGCGGAGCTGAAGCTCTTCACGGCGGAGCTGCTCGGTTGCTACGCGGTGCTGCCATTCGAGTTGGGGGACGTCGAGCTGTGCCCAGGGTTCAGGCTCGAGCACCTCACCGCCACCGCCCGCGGCGTCAGCAATCCTGACCAAGCCAAGGTCGTCTTGGCGGCAGGTGTAGGTGCGTTGCGCGGGCGGCTGCGCGCCACCTCCTGGCTGTCGGCGACCCTCGACGCTGGCGCCGCGCTGCGCCCATTTCAACCGACTTTCGTGCTGCTAGGAGTGGGTGATGTCTTTGAAATTCCTGCGTTTTCTCCGTTCGCTCGCACAGGGCTGGCGCTGGAATTTTAGAGCAATCCCAGCAAATCGTTGCTGACACCTTTCCGTCAGATCACGGAATCGCGGAGTCGCTTGCACTGATATTCTCAAGCGACGCCGCTGGCGCCTTTTCGCCAGCGGCCCCGCGAGCTTTGTCCCAACCCGAAAGTGCCGGATCGTTCGAGACGCGGCCTGCTGCACCGCCCGCCTTTGCGGAGGTGTATGAAAGCTGTGCCAAGTTGGTCTGGCGCAATCTGCGTCGCCTCGGTGTGCCCGAAGCGGCGCTCGAAGACGCCGCGCAAGATGTCTTTCTCGTCGTTCACCGCCGCTTGCCCGAGTTCGAGGGCAGATCGAGTTTGCGAACTTGGATCTTCGGCATCGTCTTGCGCGTCGCGGCTCGGCACCGCAGGAAGGCTCGCGGCCTCGCCGTTCGCGAGACCACGATTCCGAGCGAGCTGGGCCAAGCGCTCTCGGCGCCCGCTCACGAAGGGCCGTTCGAACGCACGCTGCACCGTCAGGCCACCGAGCTCTTGCAGCAGGTCTTGGAGCGCCTGGACGACGAAAGGCGCGCGCTCTTGATCATGGTCGATCTCGAGCAGACGAGCGTGGCCGAGGCGGCCGAGGCGCTCGAGATCAACCTGAACACTGCCTACTCGCGCCTGCGCGCTGCGCGCCGCGCCTTCGAAGCCGAGCTCAGCACCCTGCTCGGGGAGGCGACGCCGTGACCGGGCTCGACCGCAAGGCGCACCGCCTGGTCGAGCTGGCCCGCAACGGGGACGACCCGACGGCAGCCCAGCTTTTGAGCCTTCACGGAGCTGTGGCGGCTCGCATCGCTGCAGAGGGAGCGATTGCGGCGTCCGGAACCACGGCCACGGCCAAAGCGGCCTCTGCGGGCGCGTTCGTGAAGGGGCTCGTAGCGGCTGCCGCCATCGCGACGGGCGCTGCCGGTTTTTACGTGCTGCAGGCTGACGACGCGCCGGCACCTGCGCCGGTTGCGCAGGCTCCGCAGCCTCGCGTGGCGCCGCTTCAGCCCGTCGTGCCGCCGCCCGAACCTGCTGCGGTGTCGCCGGTCGAAGCGCCCGCGCCGCCGGTCAAGACCGCCAAACCGAACCCAGGCCTGCGCTTGGAAGAAGAAGCCGCGCTGCTGGCCGAGGTGCAAGGCGCGCTGCGTTCGGGCAAGGCCGCAGCCGCCCTCAGCAAGCTCGAGAGCTACGATCGTCGATTCCCGACCGGTATGCTGCGAGCCGAAGCCGACGCAGCCCGGGTTTTTGCGCTTTGCGGAGCAGGTCGCGTCGACAAAGCGCGCGCCGCGGCTGCGCGCTTCGCGCTGCGTTACCCAAGTTCGCCCGCGGCTGCGCGCGTTCAAGCCGCCTGCAAGTAACGTGAGCAGCCGGCTGCTCCGTGCGGGTGCGCTTCTAGCGCCGTGGTTGGCTTGGGGCTGCCAGGTGGGCTCGCTCGACGTGCCGATCGGCGCCGATCGGCCCAGCGTTTTCTATATCTCTCCCGAGGGTGATGACGCTGGGGCCGGTACGCGCGAAAAGCCTTGGAAGACGCTGCTGCACGCCACCAACGCGCTGAGGCCTGGGCAGACCTTGCTGCTCATGGACGGCGACTACTGGCCCGAAACGACCGGCACGTTCAACGTGGACTGCGGTAGCACGCCGCGCCAAGGCAGGCCCGACGCTCCCATCACCATCCGCGCCGAGACAGAGCGCGGCGCCGTCTTGCACGGCGACGGCGCCACCGTGCCGCTCGCCATGTGGGGCTGCTCGAATTGGATCATCGAGGGGCTGGTGCTCATGAACGAGCACGACGCCGACGTACCGCAGGGGGTGGACGTGGGAACCGTCGGGATGCTGCAAGGAGGCCACGACCTCACGCTGCGCCGGCTGCTCTTCCTACGCACCAACCACTTTCGGCATTCGCACGTGCTGCGCATCATCGAAGCTGCGCGGGTGCTGGTCGAAGAGTGCGAGACCTACGATTTTTATCACAATGCCTTCGAGGCGGTTCGCAGCTCGTCCGTCACGTTCCGACGGAACTACTTTCACTCGCGCTACGCCGTGAGCCCCGGAAACACGGTCGCCGCGGACGACGCCACGCGCGGTGAGGTCGCGATTCAAGTCGAAGAATCGGCTTCCGCCCTGCTCGAGAACAACGTGGCCGAGGTCGTGGGCACGGGCTTCAGCATCGTGGGTCGCTCGATCGGCTCGTCGTACACGGATCCGCCGCCGTACGGTGTGAGCGGCGCGCGGCTGTTCGGCAACCTGGTGCGGGATTCGCTCGCTAGCGGCTTCCGCATCGAGACGCGCTGCAACGAGGCGGTGCCGTGCGTTGTGCCGGAGCGCATCGTCACCGACACGTTGATCGTGAATGGCGTGGCCGTGCAGACTCCCGTCGGCGTTTCCGTAGACGCGGCGCCAGGCACGCGCGTCGACAACCTGACCTTGGTCGACGTGGGCAGCGGAGTCGTGCTGAAGCGCGGGGCGGGCAACGCAGGGCTCGAATTTTCGGCCAGCGCGGCGCGCGTCGCGGTGCGAGGCTACAACGGCGTAGCGTTCAGCGCCTCGGACGCCGCCGAGTGGTCGTTCGAGCACTGCGCGGCGCAAGCTCCGGGCACCGAAGCCGTGGATTTTTCACCCAACGACGCGCGCGTGCTGCAGCCGGTCACGGCCGCGAACGCCGACGAATGCGTGGCCTACTTGGGGCCGCTCAGCCAGCTGCGGGGCGCTGCGGGCGCGGATGGCGACGTCGGCGCCAACGTGATCTACCGCTACCATGACGGCACGCTCACGCGCGAGCCGCTATGGGACCCCAAAACGGGGGAATTCCCGTGCGGCGCCGTGGTGCCCGGCATCAATGACGATCCCGAGCAGAGCTGCATTGGCGTGCACGAGCGCTTCCGAGTCGGCAGCGAAGACTGCTTACTGCCGTACCCGGAAGTGAAATAGCCGAGCGTTGCCCGCGCGACGCGCTTACTTGAAGCTCAGGTTGTCGACCCAGAAGTCGAAGGTCGTCGGCGTCGGGGGCGCGGTGAGGGGACCGAAGTCGATTCCGTAGATCTTCGTTGCGTCGAACGGGACGATCACGCCCCAGCCGCCGGGCTGCGTGAGCTCGCTGAAGTTGATCGTCACGGGCGTCCACTCTGCGGTGAGCGCGATCGGCTTCTTGAAGTGATTGCGCATGCCTTCCGGCGCGCCACGCACGGCGGCGGTGAGCACGCTGACCAGCACGGTGCCTGTGCCCTTGAGCATCACCGTGATGCCGGTGTACTTGCTGGCGTCGTAGCAGCCCATCGGCACCGTCAGCGAAGCCGAGAGCGACGCGCCCCAGCTCGTGAGCCCGCTGCCCGAGACGTGCACGGCCTTGCCCGGCATGCCGCCGGTCTCCGGCACCGCCGCGCCCGCCTTGGGCGTCGTCGTGCCGGTCATGTCGGTCGACAGGTACCAGCCACCAACGCGGCCATCGACGGCGGTCACGTCGCCGTTGCCGTCCTCGAAGTCGTCGATCATGGGGATCGTGCCCATGCTGGCGGCGGTCGAGACGCAGGTACCGCCACTCGGAGCGGCGCCGCCCGCGCCGGTGGTTCCGGCGGTTCCGGTCGTGGTTCCGGCAGTTCCGGTCGCGGTTCCGGCAGTTCCGGTCGTGGTCGTACCGCCCGTACCGGTCGTCGTGGTGCCGCCCGTACCGGTCATGGTTCCGGCGCTGGCCACGGTGGTGCCTGCGGTGCCGAGCGAGCCGCCCGTGCCGGTGGACGAGCCGCCCTGTGTGTTGTTTCCACTGGCGGGTTCCGAGTCCTCGCTAGCGGCGCAACCGAAAGAAGCGAGCAAACAAATGGCGATAGGAAGCGCGAATCGGCGCATGGCGGGTCCTCCTGTGGACCCGTGGAGATTCGCTCATCGCTCGGGCAAGATCTTGCGCATTACTTATCGATTCTATCCTCCAAAAGGGTGCTTTTGCGGCACCTGAAACATTGTAGCGTACGCGCCATGTTGCGTTTGGTATGCGGCAATCTGAACTACTCGTCGTGGAGCGTACGGCCCTGGTTGGCGCTCAAGCACTCGGGCCTGGCGTTTCGCACGCACGACATCGGGCTCAAGACGGAAGCGGGCTGGAAGGAGCGCATCCTATCGTTTTCGGGCGCCGGGCGCGTGCCAGTTCTGGTCGACGGCTCGCTCAGCATCCATGAATCATTGGCGATTTGTGAGTACGTGGCCGAGCTGGCGCCGGCCGCCCAGCTGTGGCCCGAGGACCTCAAGCTGCGTGCCCGCGGTCGCGCCATCTCGTGCGAAATGCACAGCGGCTTCAGCGCGCTCCGCAGCTCGATGGACATGAACCTGCGGGCCCGCACGAAGAACACTCCGAAAAGCCCGGCGATTGACGCAGACGTAGCCCGAGTGCTCGACATCTGGCGCGCCTCGCTCGAGAGCAACGGCGGCCCGTTCCTGCTCGGCAAATTCAGCATCGCCGACTGCATGTTCTTTCCCGTCGCGACGCGCTTTCGGACCTACGGCGTGGCCCTGCCGGACTACGCCCAGGCCTACGCCAATGCGCTCTTTTCCCTGCCTTTCGTGCAGGAGCTGGAGCAGCTCGCCCAGGCAACCCCCGCGATCCCCGAGTACGACGCCGCCCTCGGAATCTAGAAGGACTTGGCCTTTCGCGGACACTACCCGTGGTCGTGCAGCAAGATCGACCACCGGCAGATGACGCGTTGGCACGGGCCCGCCGCAAGGCTTACTGGCGGCTCATCCCTATCCTGTTCTTGAGCTACGTGGTGGCGTACATCGATCGCGTCAACATCGCGTTCGCCAAGCTGACCATGTCCAAGGACCTACCGGCCTTCGACACCCAGGTCATCGCCATGGGCGCGGGGCTGTTCTTCCTCGGCTACTTCTTGCTCGAGATCCCCGGCACGCTGATCGTCGAGCGTTGGAGCGCTCGCAAGTGGATCGCGCGCATCATGATCTCGTGGGGCATCTTGGCCAGCCTGACGGCGTGGGTGCAGACGCCGGGCCAGTTCTACGTTTCTCGCTTCCTGCTGGGCCTGGCAGAAGCTGGCTTCTTTCCGGGCGTAATCGTGTTTCTGACGCGCTGGTTCATCCGGCGCGACCGCGCGCGCGCCTTTGCACTCTTCCTGATGGCCACGCCAGTCGCCCAGGTCATCAGCCCGCTGCTCTGCAATCCGCTCTTACGCTTTGGAACGCCCGGACATGCGCCGCTCTGGGGCCTGCATGGTTGGCAGCTGGTGTTCATCGTCTGGGGCTTGCCGGCGGTCGTGCTCGGTCTAGTGGTTCTCACGTACCTGACCGATCGCCCCGCCGAAGCGAAGTGGCTGGCTGACGACGAACGCGCCGCTTTGGAGGCCGAAATTGAGCGCGAAAAGGCGGAGCACAGCCGCGCGGCGCACCTCAGCCTGCTGCAGGCACTCAAACAACCGCGCGTCCTGCTGCTGGCTTTTGCCTACTTTTGCGTCGTGACGGCCAACTACGGCACCGAGTTCTTCCTGCCGACCTTCCTCGAGAGTTGGTACAAACTCAAGATCAGCAACATCACCTACCTGGTAGTCTTGCCGCCTCTGTTCGCGCTCGGCGCCCAAATTCTCGTGGGTCACAACTCCGACCGCACCGGAGAACGGCGCTTGCACACCGCGGTGCCGATCGCCCTCGGCGCGCTGGCGCTGCTGCTCACGCCCTTGTCGCTCGGCGTGCTGCCCTTGACGATGAGCCTGCTCATCGTCGCCCGCACTGGCATCAAGGCCTACCAGCCCGCGTTCTGGACCTTGCCCAGCACCTTCCTCACGTCCACCGCTGCCGCCGGCGCCGTCGGCTTCATCAACTCGTTCGGCAACCTGGGCGGCTTCGTCGGCCCAAACATCGTCGGCTACGTCGAGAAAGCCACCGGCTCCTTCACGGGCGGCATCTGCTTCCTCGGCGGCATGATGCTGCTCTCGACTCTGATCATCCTGTACTTGTTCAAGTCCAGCCCCCCCGCCGCCCAACCCGACAGTCCCCAAGCCCAGCGCCCCGCCGAGGCGCCCAAGACTCCCGGCTCCGTTCGCCCCGTCGCTACGCTTCAACCGTCAACACAACCGTAGGAACCGGCAACGCAGCCGGACGGACCAGCGGCGCAGCCGGAGGGACCAGCAGCGCAGCCGGAGGGACCAGCAACGCAGCCGGAGGGACCAGCAACGCGGCCGGAAGCCCAGCAGCGCAGCCGGAAGCCCAGCAGCGCAGCCGGAGGCACCCCTTCCCCTTCTCAGAATGACTTCGCATGCGAAGTGATCGAATTGGGCCGTGAGAGCTGGGAAAAATCTCCAGCGATTTAGAGGGGTTGGAGAGGGCTTTGCGGCTCGCCGTGAATGACTTCGCATGCGAAGTGAAAAACGGCGTGGGGAAGGGGGCCTGGCGGCTGACTGTTTTGGGGAGGCAGCGCGCCCTCAACGACCCGAGCGCGAGCGGGCGGAGTTGATCCGAGTTGCCGCGCACTTCGTATGGTTATCCGACGAGGAGAGACGCGATGGCGGTAGCCGTGTCTGAGTCCATTTCTCTGCCAAGCCAGGCGCTGGCGCAGCCGCGCACCTTGGATGCTCTGGCGCGGCTCGATGCGCTCACGTTGCGCGCGCTGTATGAGCGCGCGGCGGTTCCAGCGGTTCCCGAGCTGGATGGCGACTTGAAGGGCCGGATGCTGGCGGTGCGCGGCGCTGGACGCATCTGGTTTGCGCTCTTGCGCGCGTTCGCGGCGTGGCGGTACTTTCCGTGGCGGGGCAAGAGCTTTGCGGCGCACACGAACGGCGTGCGTGGCGATGGCATCAACCGGGTGTTTGGTGACGCGGCGCCGCTGCGTTGGTTCCGCTTCGAGACGTGCATTGGGCCTTCGCGTGCGGACGGCGGGCAAGCGTTTCAGCTCGACTACGACAACCGGGACAATCCGTTCTTCATTCGTGCCATCAAGGACGAAGTGCGTGCGGTTGGGCCGGGGCTGTTTCTGGGGCAGGCGTACGTGGTTTGGCTCGGCAAGCCGCGGCTTGTCTTGTACTTTGCGCTCAGCGTTTGAACGGCTTGTTCTGAGTCGCGGCGGCGTAAGGCGCGGCTGGCCCGCCTGGTACTTGGATGGCGAACCAAGCGGTGTGACCGGCGGGTACGAAGAACGACCGCTCGCCGTCCGGCCCTTCTTCGAAGCTGGCTGGTACTTCTTCGACCACGGAACCAGCCGCGTCGAGCGCTTTCAAAGTGATCGGATCGCCCGGGGCGGCGAGCTGCGGCTGCAAATCCAGCCCCCACGCGGCCTGGCCGTCTTTGCCCACGCGCAAGGTGCGCAGCGTACGGGGCGCGCTTGATGCGCCGCTGCGCCGGAAGACCGCGTGGCGGTTGACGACGATGATGCGCTCCAAGATCAGCTGGTAGTTGTAGTCGCTGATCCACTCGGGCGAGCAGTAGCTCATGAAGTCGACGTGGTTGGCCGGATCGAACAGCTCGCGCGTCTTGAGGTCGTAACCCCAGCTGCCGAGACCTGCGTCAGGGTAGGGGTACAGCTCGTCGGGTGCGCCAGCGCCGCCGCACGGCGCGTGCGGCCGACGGTAAATGTGCCCAAGCTCGTGCACGAACGTCCCGGCTGCGCTTTCGGGAAAGCCGATACCCATGCCGACGGCAGCGGTGCCGCTCTGGCTGCCGAAGCCGGCGATACCGGTGGTGCATGTGCCTTCGCAGTAGTCGTCGAAGGTTTCGGCTTGGCGCACCAGGCCGTAGTACGAAAGATCAGTCGGCGGCGACTCGCTGACCCGTAGCTCGCGCATTTGGTCGAGCATGTCGCTCAAGGTGGTGCGCTCCGTGCCGACCGGCTCGTGCACGCTCAGTATGACCTCGTTCGTCGGGTACA
>DATAKF010000317.1:0-22705 GCA_036261775.1 Polyangiaceae bacterium
AGCGGATCTTCTCGGTCCCTGGGACACCCAGTGAGAACCAGCAGCGGCAAAACGAGAACGGCGGTTAACGACTTCGAAAGAATTGAGCGCATGCACGTCGCCAATGCAGCAGCTATGCCGCGGTGAGCGGCTCCCAGATTACAGGGAGGCGGGGAGGCGGGGAGGTCCGCGAGGGCGAGAACGCATTTTTTGATTTGGAGGACCAAATCAAAAAATCATTTCCTCGGGAGCGAGCACGAGCAGGAGCGGGTTTTCAGGTTGCGGGCGGCAGCGCGACCCCCAAAATCTGGGCTCGCGGACCTCCCCGCCTCCCCGCCTCCCTGTTTTCTCGATCGGTCATCGAGACCTAGGGACGCTACAAAAGCTTCTGCGAGGAGGGCTGCGGTTTGGCAGCACGCTCCTCGCAGGTTGTCGGCTCACGCCGTGCGGTGACTTATGTTTTGGCGTCGCCGCGGGCGAAGATGCTGGCGACGTAGTTCAAGACGTCCGTCGCCGAGACTTCGTTGTAGCCGAAGTAGCGGATTAGGCGCGCCTTGATGATGTCGATCTTCTCCTGCGTTTCGCGATCGACGACGGCGCTGACCAGCGTCTTCAGCTTGATGCTGTCCTTCTGGTCCTCGAACAGCTTGAGCTCCAGCGCGCGGCGCAGGCGCTCGTTGGTTTGCCAGTCGAACTTCTTGCCTTCGACCGCCTTGGCGCCGATGAAGTTCATGATCTCGCGGCGGAAGTCGTCTTTGCGGTTCTCCGGGATGTCGATCTTCTCTTCGATCGAGCGCATCAGCCGCTCGTCGGAGTCTTCATCCTGCCCAGTGTACTTATTTTTGACCTTCTCGCGCAGCGTGTAGGCCTTGATGTTGTCGATGTAGTTGGCCGCGAGCTTCGAGATGGCTTCTTCGTCGGCGCTGATGGCGCGCTGCACTTCGTTTTTGACGATCTCTTCGTACTCGCGCTTCACCACGCCGATCAGGTCGCGGTAGCGCTTCTTGCCGTCTTCGCTGGTGATCAGCGAGTGGTGTGACAGGCCCTTTTCCAGCTCGTTCAAGACCATGAACGGGTTGATGGTGCCTTCACCCGAGTCGCTGACCAGCGCGTTCGAGATCTTGTCCTGCACGTAGCGCGGGCTGATGCCTTCCATGCCCTCGCGCTTCGACTCTTTGCGCAGCTCCTTGACGGTGTCCTGCGTGTAGCCGGGCAAGACCTTGCCGTCGTACAGCTTCATCTTCTGCAGCAGGTGCAGGTTGTGCTTCTTCGGCTCCTCGAGCCGCGACAGCACCGCCCACATCGACGCGACCTCGAGGGTGTGCGGGGCGATGTGCCGGCCACGTACGCGCTCGTGGTTGAAGTCCTTCTCGTAGATGCGAATCTCGTCAGACAGCCGCGTGATGTACGGCACGTCGATCTTGATGGTGCGGTCGCGGAGCGCTTCCATGAACTCGTTGTTCAGCAGGCGCTTGTACTCGGCCTCGTTGGTGTGACCGATGATCACCTCGTCGATGTCGGTCTGCGCGAACTTCTTGGGCTTGATGCGGTGCTCTTGTGAAGCGCCGAGCAAGTCGTACAAGAACGCCACGTCGAGCTTCAGCACCTCGACGAACTCGACGATGCCGCGGTTGGCGATGTTGAACTCGCCGTCGAAGTTGAACGCGCGCGGATCCGAGTCCGAGCCGTACTCGGCGATTTTGCGGTAGTTGATGTCGCCGGTCAGCTCGGTCGAGTCTTGGTTCTTCTCGTCCTTCGGCTGAAAAGTGCCGATGCCGATGCGGTCTTTCTCGGACAACACCAGCCGCTTCACGCGGATGTGGTTGTGAATGACCTTGCCCCAGTCGCCCTGGTACTTGAGCAAGAGGCCGTTGAAGATGAAGCGGCTGGCAGGATCGAGATCGCCCTCGACCTTCACCCGGAACTTGTCGTTCGAGAGGTTCAGCTTCGCGATCGAGCGCTCGCGCCACTCTTGCGGGATGAGCCGCAGCGGCTCTTCGTGCATCGGAGAGTCGAACGAGTCGGCCTCGCCGCTGGCCAGGCCCATGCCGGCCAGGTTGACCCACTTGAAGGTGAACAGGCCGCCCTCGGGCGTGCTGGAGTAACGCTCGATGCCCTTCTTGAGCAGGCGCGCGATGGTGCTCTTGCTCGAGCCCACCGGCCCGTGCAGCAAGATGACGCGCCGCTCGGGGCCGTAGCCTTCGCTGGCGGCCTTGAGCACGTTCATCAGCCGCATCAGCGGGATGTCGAGGCCGAAGATGGCGTCCTTGCCTTCGTCGATCTCGTCGCGGAAGAAGTTGTAGCGGATCAGCTTCTTCTTGTTGTCGATGTACTCCTCAGTGCCGTACGAGATGACCATGTCGTACATGCGCTGAAAGGCGTTGCGCGTGACCTGCGGGCGGTCTCGCACCATGGCGAGGTACTCTTCGAAGCTGCCCTCCCAGGCAAGGTCGCGGTAGCGGTCGTAATCCTGCATGGCCGCGATTTGCGCGACCATGCTCGTCTCAGGCGGCGAAGCGAGCGTCTCCGTCATCTTGCGTCCCTATCTCCTCGTGCGAGCGAACCGCAGCAATCGGACAACAAGCCGTCAGTATTCCACACATTTGCGCCGTCGTCCCCCCTGGCCGCTGTGGGCGTGGGGGGCTCAATTGTTCGACGCGGGGGCGTACCGGGAAAGTGCTGCCGCGACGTCCTGCCACGCGGGCTTTTCGGTCTCGGGCCGCTCGGCCTGGAGACCCATCGAACAGCGCGCGTTGGCCCGCGCCGAAAGCCGCTCCGGCTCGCTCGACGCGCCGAACGACAGCGCTTCTGTTTCGCAATCGGCCGCCGCGCGATCGCCGAGCCCGTAAACACCGATGAAACCGAAATCGTCGCGACGCCCGTCGAGCAAGCCGAACAGCGACTCGTAGAACGCCTTTTGCTCGGCCTGGCTCGAGCCTACGTCCGCGGAGCTGGGGTAACCCACCTCGAAAAGCGTCAGCTGGCGGCGCACGCCCGTGGCCTGCAGGTTGTCGAGGGTGGCGCTCAGCTCGTCGACCACCGAGGCCGGAGGCTTGAGCGAGACGTCGGCGTCGAGCGGATCGTAGACGGCGACGACCTCGTCACCCAGCAAGAGGTCGGAGAGTGAGTCCGCAGGCTCGCGCAAGCTTTGCAGCGTGACGGCCGAGCCGATGAGCGTCTTGGTCGCGCGCAGCGGATGACGGCTGGCGTATTCGACGGCGTGCCGCAGAAACGCAAGCAAGCGCGCGGCTTCGTCGCTGCTGGCTACCGCCAAGTAGCGATCGAGCTCGTAGCCAAAGCACAGGTGCGTGAGGTAGCTCGAGTAGCGCGCGTAGACTTCATCGATGGTGCGCTCGATGGCCGACGTCGCGTCCGCTCCCTCCAGGTCACTCGTGAAGGGCCACGCTGGCTGCTCGCGATCGACGAGGCCGATGCACAGCGCCACGTTGGCGCCGCGATCGCGGAACGGCTTGGTCATGGCGTCGAGCCGGTTCCAGGTCGCGAGGCGCGGCGAGCCAGTCGCGCCGCTCAATTGATCCCAACGCTCGACGAGCGGCAGCGTGACGGCACCGATCGCTAGCGTGGAGACGGAGGCGCGGACCGCTTGCACGTCGAGGGACTGCTGCGGCTCTGACGTAAAGGTCGGCCAAACGCCGAGCTCGAGCGTGCCGAGCGCGCCGCCCAGGCTTTGATAGTCGCTGCCGCCCCCCTCACCGCTGCCGCCAGCCAATGAGCCGGCGCCGCCCGAGCCCTCGCCCGCAGCGCCGCCATCCGTGAGCGAGACGCCCGGCGGCGGATCTGCAGCTTCGATGCGCGTGCAGGCTGCGAACGCGCCCGCCACGGCAACCACCAGCACGACGAAATGCCTCGGCTCCACCAGTGGCAGAATAGCGCGAGTTTCGTCCAAGCTCGACCGTTGTGACTTTTCGATGGCGATAACGTCACAATCCGAAGCCCGCTCGAAGACGCGCTAGAGTCAAAGGTCCCAACGATGACGTTCGCCCCCGATCCCAGCCGCGGTCCGATCAGCGTGCCGGCCAGCATTCCGGTCGCCGCGCAGTCCCCGCGGCCCGACGACCCGGCTCTCTACATCAACCGCGAGCTGTCGTGGCTGGAGTTCAACGCGCGCGTCTTGGCCGAGGCCGACGACAGCCGCGTGCCCCTGTACGAGCGGGCGAAGTTCCTGGCGATCTTCGCGGCGAACCTGGACGAGTTCTTCATGGTGCGCGTCGCAGGGCTGCAGGCCCAACAGTCGGGCGAAGTCGAAGAGTCGACCCCCGACGGCATGACCCCGCAGAAGCAACTGGCCGCCATCAGCGAGCGCGCCCAAGAGCTCACGACCGAAAGCTACCGAATTTGGAACGCGGTCCGCCCCGAGCTGCGGCGCGAAGGCGTCGCCTTGGTGTCGGCGAGCGAGCTGGACGCCAAAGAGCAGGCGGCGCTCGACGAGTACTTTGCGAAGGAGATCTTTCCGGCGCTCACCCCGATCGCCATCGACCCGGTGCACCCGTTCCCGCACGTGCGGAACAAAAGCATCAACGTCGGCATGATCTTCGAGAAGCGGCCACACACGCACGAGCCGTCATTCGGCTTGGTGCAAGTGCCGCGCATGATCCCGCGGCTGATTCGCGTGCCGCTGGAGGGCTCGCGCCGCGCCTTCGTGGCGATCGAAGAGCTGATCTTGCGCCACACCAAGCTGGTTTTTCCGCAGCTGCGGGTGATCGGCCAGTATGCGTTCCGGGTCACCCGCAACTTCGACCTGCAAATCGACGACGAAGAGGGCGAAGACCTGCTGCGCTCGCTGCAAAACGAGCTGCGGCGCCGTGAGCGCGGGCACGCGGTGCGGCTGGAGGTCAGCGGCAGCGCGCCGCAAGACTCGCTGAATTGGCTGTGCCGCGCGCTAGAGCTCGACCCGGCGCGCGACGTGTACAACGTCGACGGGCCGCTGTTCCTGGGCGACATGACGGTGCTCACCTCGGGTGACGAGCGGCGCGACCTGCGCGACGAAGCCTTCTTGCCCCAGTACGTGCCGCCGCTGCGCGACGCCGACGACTTCTTCGAGACCATTACGGCGCGGGACGTGCTCTTGCACCACCCGTACGAGTCGTTCGAGGCCGTGATCGACTTCTTGTCGCAAGCCGCGGAAGACCCGCGCGTGATCGCCATCAAGCAGACGCTGTACCGCACCGGCGGTGAGTCGCCGCTGGTGCGCGCGCTGCAGCGCGCCGCCGAGCTGGGCAAGCAAGTGACGGCGCTGGTCGAGCTCAAGGCGCGCTTCGACGAAGAGAGCAACATCAGCTGGGCGCGAGCGCTGGAGCGCTCGGGCGTGAACGTGATGTACGGCCTGCTCGGCTTCAAGACCCACGCCAAGGTGCTGATGGTCGTGCGGCGCGAGCGCGGCGGCTTGAAGCGCTACGTGCACCTGGCAACCGGCAACTACAACCAGCAAACGGCGCGCCTCTACGAAGACATTTCGCTGTTCACGGCGCGCGAAGACCTGGCCGAGGACGCGACCGCGTTCTTCAACATGCTGACCGGCTATAGCGCGCCGGCGCGCTGGAATCGGCTGATCGTTGCGCCGCTGGGCCTGCACGAGGCCGTGTTGGGACTCATCGCGCGCGAAGCCGAGCACGCGCGCGCCGGACGCCCTGCAGGCATCGTCGCCAAGCTCAACTCGCTGGTCGACGCGGACGTGATCGCAGCGCTGTACGCGGCGTCGCAAGCGGGCGTGACCATCGACCTGCTCGTGCGCGGCATTTGCTGCCTGCGCCCCGGCATAGAGGGCGTGAGCGACAAGATCCGTGTGCACACGGTGATCGATCGCTTCTTGGAGCACGCGCGCATCTTTCATTTCAAGAACGGCGGCGCCGACGAGGTCTTTTGCTCCAGCGCCGACTGGATGCCCCGCAACTTCCGCCGGCGCGTCGAGGTCATGTTCCCGATCTTGGACGACGGCCTCAAGCAGCGCATGATCGAAGAGGTGCTGGGCATCATGCGCAGCGACACCGCCAAGGGCTGGCTGCTGCGCCCGACCGGTCAATACGAGCGCGTGCCCGAGCGCGACGGCGTGCGCAGCCAGCAGCGCTTCATGGAGCTTGCTCGCGAGCGCGCGCGCGAACAGGAGCCGATCCGGGGGCTTGCGGCCAAGCCGCTCACGCTCCCGCCGCCGCCCACGCCGATCGAGCGGCTGCGCCGGCGCGCCGAAAAGAAGCGCAAAAAGCGGCGCCGGGACGAGTAGCGGTGACAGACGGGGAGTGAATCGGATCAGCAAATCGACACGCGCGGGCGCAAGAATCGACGCGACGCAGCCGCTCCAATCACTCGCTGAGCGAAATATTCTATCTGCAGCAGCAGCCGCGATTTCTCGCAAAACTTGCGATTGAAACCGGTTGCACAAAGGAGCGCGACGCGGAGAATGCATTCTCACCATGCAACCCCGCAAGCTCGCGAGCGCCCTCGGTCTGCTCTCTATCGCCGGATTCTTTGCTTGCTCGGTGGAAGACCCCACCGACACGGACGGCGCGGCAGGCGCGACTGGCGTCGCGGGCTCCGTCAGCACGTCGGGTACGAGCAGTGTTGCTGGCACAAGCAGCGCGGCGGGCACGACTAGCGTGGCGGGCAGCAACGGCACCGCTGGTAGCGGCGGCGCCAGCGGCGTTGCCGGCAGCAGCGTCGGCGGCTCTGGCGTCGGGGGCACGGGCGGAGGCGCAGCCGGCAGCGGCGGCTCGGGCGGCTCCAGCGCCGGCAGCGGCGGCTCGGGCTCCACGACGGCGACGCCGAGCGCCGGCTGCGGCAAAGCCGGCAAGCCCGCCAACGGCAAGGTCACCGTACAGGGTGAGCTGATCGTCGACTTTCCGGCGGCCTACGATGGCACCAAGCCGTATCCGTTGATCATCGCGTTGCACGCCTGCGGCAACCAAAACACGCAGTGGGAAGGCCTGCTCGGCAAGGTGCCGGCCTTTGGCACCGAGTACGTGCGCATGATGCCCAACACCACGGACAGCGGGCAGTGCTGGAACAACTACAACAACAACATCGCGCGCATCACCAAGCAGTACGACGACGCCCTGGCCAACTACTGCATCGACACGAGCCACGTGTTCGCCGTTGGCCACAGCTCGGGCGCGCAGATGCTGGTCAACATTCTGTCGCACAAGGCCGACGCCGACCATCTGAAGCTGCGCGGCGTCGCCCCCGTAGCTGCGGACCCGTACAACGTCGCGGCTCCCATCCCGGTGCTGTACATCGACGGCATCAAAGACACCCAGCGCAGCGCCACCTCGGCTGCCAATACCGTGGCCAAGTTCCGGGCGGCGAACGGCTGCATGGATACGTCGCAGACCTACGCGCCGATCATGGGCTGTAAGAGCGCGGGCGGCGGCAACCAGGTCGACCCCGGCTGCAAGATCTACGACGGCTGCAAAGCGCCGACCATTTGGTGCGCTCACAACGATCCGGACTACAGCAACACGCAGCACGGCGTCCCCTGCTTTGGCGTCCAGGCCATCTACGACTTCTTCAAGACGCTCTAGCGCGAGAGGCTCGCTGACGGTCAGCGAAGCTTCGCCTTGGCGTCCAGCAAATGGCGTACCTTTCGGGCCAAGGCGAGCGGGCTGAAGGGCTTGTGGACGAGCGCTGCGCCGGCACCGAGGTCGCCGCGCTGCAGCGATGGCTCCTCCGAGTGGCCCGAGATGAAGAGGACGCGCAGATCGGGGCGTTGCTGCGAGAGTAGTTCGGCAAGCTCGCGGCCGCCCATGCGTGGCATGACCAAGTCGGTGAGCAGCGCGTGAATCGGCGCGCCGTGCTGCTGAGCCATCCAGAGGCCGTCTTGACCGTCTCGGGCTTCGAGCACGGTGTACCCGTAAGACTGCAATACTTGGCGGACCAGCGTGCGCAGCGCTTCCTCGTCCTCGACGAGCAAAATGGTCTCGTCGCCGCCCGTGACCCGGAAATCCTCGGCGGGTGGCATGTGGGCCGTCTCGACGTCGGCAACATGCGGTAAGTAGAGGCGAATGGTCGTGCCACCGTTCGGCTTGCTCTGCACGTCGAGGTGTCCGCCAGATTGTTTGACGAAGCCGTAGACCATCGCAAGGCCCAAGCCCGTGCCCTTGCCCGCCTCTTTGGTGGTGAAGAAGGGCTCGAAGATGCGCGCCAGGGTCGCTTCGTCCATGCCGTGCCCCGTGTCCGAGACGGCTACCACCACGTAGTCGCCGGGGGGCACCTCCAGGTGCCGTTCTGGGTACTGCTCGCTCATGCGAACGTTGCGAGTGTCGATGGTCAGTCGCCCAGTGCCCCGGATTGAGTCGCGGGCGTTGACGGCCAAGTTGATCACGGCTTGCTCGAACTGCCCTGGATCCACCTTCACCATGCCAAGCTCGGGCGCCAGTGACTCGACCAGCGCGATGTCTTCGCCGATCAGACGCCGCAACATCCGGTTCATGTCGGCAAGCAGCGGGTTGAGCGAAATGACTCGAGGCTTTAGTACCTGCTTGCGGCTGAAAGCCAACAGTTGCCGGGTGAGCCCGGCAGCGCGCTCGCCTGCCCTTTGCACCTCGTAGATCAAGGCGCGCTTGTCGTCTTCCGGTCCCAGTTGGTTGAAGAGCAGCTCGCTGTAGCCGATGATGACCGACAGCAGATTGTTGAAATCGTGGGCCACGCCGCCGGCCAAGCGCCCTACGGCGTCCATCTTCTGCGCTTGCTGAAAGTCTGCTTCGAGGCGCTTGATGTCGGTGACGTCGCGCGAGATGCCGACCAAACCGATCACGTTCCCCTGGCGGTCGCGGTAGGGAGCTTTGGTCGAAAGAAAAACGCGAGGTGTGCCGCCAGAGGTCACGGTCTCCTCGAAGGTTTCCGTTTGGCCGTCGACCAGGATCCGCAGGTCTCGTTCGCGGATGGCCTGGGCTGCATCGGGGGCGAGCAGCTCGCCGTCTTCTTTTCCGAGCACGTCGTGCACGGCCTTGCCGAGGAAACGCGCTCCTGCAGAGTTGATCATCCGATAGCGGTGCTGCAGGTCCTTGGCGTAGATCGCGTCGGGCGTGCCTTCAATCACCGCCCGCAGCAGGTCATGACTTTCGGTGAGCGCCCGTTCGGCTTGCTTGCGCTCCGTGATGTCGCGAGCCACCGACAGCCCCAGACGTCGACCGCCCTGGAAGAAAGGGCGAATGTGGATTTCTACCGGAAAATCGCTGCCATCCTTGCGGACGTGCCGCGTCTCGAACGCGAGCTCTTCTCCGGCGATCACCCGCTCGGCAATGCCCATCAGCTGGTCGGGTCTTAGCCAGTTGTCGAACAGCATGGCGGTCTGGCCAATCAACTCCTCGCGGGTGTAGCCGAGACTTTCGCAGGCCCGTCGATTCACGTCGAGCAGCCTGCCTTGGTCTTCGTTGTCGTGGACGAAGAAGGCGTCGGCGGCGTGATCGGCGAAGGTGCGGAAGCGCGCTTCGCTCTCGCGCAGGGCTTGCTCCGTGCGCTTACGCTCGGTGATGTCGAGATCCATGCCCACGTATTCGTTCAGGCTGCCGTTGGCGTCGAAGACCGGATGCGCAATCGATTGGATGTTGCGCGTCGTGCCGTCTGGCAGGACGCAGCGATACTCGATGGCCCAATCGGTTCGGGCGCGCACCGCGTCGGCGATCTGCCCGAGGTAGCCTGGCTCGTCTTGCGGATGGATGTGCCATTGTTCGGCGCCCGCAACGGTCGTCTCCTGCAGAAGTGCGACCCTGCGCACCCCGGCGTCTCCCCGGGACCAGAGGACGAACTCACCGGTGAGGGCGTTCCATGACCAGCTTCCGGCTCGGCCGGCGCGCCCCCAGGGATATCGCGGATACCGCTCGACGGCGTGCGTACGCATGGCTGCTCTTTCTGCACAGAAAGCACTCCGCAGCGCATACCTCCACCAATGACTTGGAGTCAGGTGCCGCGGCTCTGGGCCGGAGTACCGTACTGCTTTTGGCGAGCGGCGGACCAGCCCTGCTGTGTCCATCCGCCCAAAACGGGCGTATTCATGGGCAATTCCGTGAGCCGCAGTCCTTGACCCATAACCGCACACACCCAAGCACGGTAACCAAGGCGCGTTGAAGAGCCCATTAGCCCGAGGCCTTGACAGCCGCCTCGAATCGGAATCGACCTCCTACAACCCGGACGCTTTTGGCGCCGTCGTGTCGATGGTGCACTGCGCGCTAGGTCGAGCTCCACACGCCAACGGCATTGCCGCCTTGACGTTGGCAGGCCGGGCGTGACCACCGTTGCGGGTGTGACACCAACGCTCGCGTGACAAAGTTGGAATGCCACCCATTGCGTCCGCGCCTGCTTGGCGTGCCGGGCGATGCCATGCCCGCGTCTCCCGACGGTGCGTGTTAGGCTGTGCCGGATTAGGTAGGGGATGCGACTCATGCAGAGTTCACTGGCGCGGGCTTGGTTGCTCGTGACACTAACGTTCACGATGCAGCTGACGGCTTGTGGTCTGGTGCGCAGCGGCGCGCCAGATCTGGCGAGCGCGGGGAGCAGCAGCGACCACGGCGGCTCAGAGACAGATGGCCCAGCACAGGCTGGGGGCAGCGCGGGGACGCTCGGTGGCGACGCCTCGCTGGGCGGCAACACGACCAGCGAGGCTGGCTCGGCCAGCCTCGGCGGCGGGGGCATGGGAGGCGCCACTGGCGCGACTGCTGGCGCCGCTGGCGCGACCGCTGGCGCCACTGGCGCGACCGCTGGCGGTGGCACCGGAGGCGCGCTGGCGGAGCCAGCCAAGATCGTCCTGTTCGATGGCTCGAAGGAAAGTTTTGACAGCTGGATCGCGCTCAGGAACCGCGGCGCCAATCCTTGGAAAGACAACGGCGATGGCACCATGACCGTCGGTATGATGGCCGGCGACATCCAATCGAAGGAGACGTTTCGGAACGTCTTCGTGCACGTCGAATACGTGACCCCGAAGCTTCCCATCAAGGGCGGCGGCCAACAGCGCGGCAATAGCGGTGTGCTCCTCAATGGCTCCTACGAGCTGCAAATCCTCTCGCTGGAAGCCTTTGATCCGCAGCCCACGGACGCGACTTGCGGCGCGGTGTTCGGCTTGATCGCGCCGCTTCAGATTGCCTGCCACGAGGAAGCAGTGTGGAACACCTACGAGATCGAGTTTCAGGCGCCGCTCTGTACCGCAGCCAACGTAACTACCCCCGCCCGCTTCGTCGAAGTGAAGCTGAACGACAGGGTGATTCACCGCAACGTCGACGTCCTCCAGCGAACCGTGGGAGCAGGGGGTGAAAGCTGCGAGCCGAGAGGCCTGCAGCTACAGGATTGGTCTACGATCCTGCCGGTGACGTTCCGCAACATTTGGGCGATTCGTCGCGACTAGCTGGCCACCGCTCCAGCGGCTGTCGACTCACGGCAGGGCAGTCTGAACCCAGGGCAACAGCTTGTTGGGCCAATCGTGGCCTTCCATTTTCGGGTCCCCCGGGTGACACGTCGAATGGCCGCCGGTTTTGTAGAAGTCGAGCTGTGTGGCTCCGCCCTTGGCTCGAACTTGCGTGTCCACGGTTCGGGCTAGCGCGATGGGAGCCAGCGTGTCGTCCTCGGCGTGACAGAAGTAGACGGGCGGCACGCCGGTCGGAAACGTGAAGGGCGACTCGGGCTTGTAGTCGGCCCAAGTTGACATCGAGCCAACGAAGGCGGGGCGACTGCTCTGTTGTTCGACGGGATCGGCCGCGATGACGTTGCCGGAATCGAAGTTGCCGGCCAGGTTGAGCGCGAGGTGCGAGCCCGCGGAGTAGCCAATGACCCCCACGTGCTCGACCACCACGCCCCAACGCGCGGCGTTCCGCTTGACCATACGCACGGCGCGCTTGGCGTCGATCAATGCGTCACGCTTGGCGTCGTTCGAGCCGCTGCCTACGCGGTACTTCAGCGCGAACACCGCGATGCCCTGCGGCCCGACCCGCTCTGCGAGGCGCGTGGCGTGCGTGTCCATGTCGAGGCCGGTGTAGGCGCCGCCCGGAAACACGATGTAGCCGAAGCCGGTGGCCTTGCTGGCGTCCATGGGGAAGCGCCGCAGCGTGGGGATGCTGACGTTGCTGATCGAGCCCTGCGCGTTGACGGTCTCGGCCGGCGCGTTCGCCTTGAAGTTCGGGGGCTGCCCTTCGAAGAGCGGCATCTCGTCGAACTTGGCGCTGGCGACCGGCTCGTAGCTAGAGGCACCACTGGCGCCGGTTCCAGCGGCGCCTGAGGTGCCGCCGCCGGCGCCGGCATTGAGCGCACCGGCTCCGCTGCCTCCAGCGCCCCCCATCGCATTTGCCATCCCGCCGCCGCCCGCTCCCGCCTGGGAGCCCCCGGAGCCAGCGGTGACGCTGGCCGCCCCAGCGCCCCCAGCGCCCGCTGTCGTCTGAGCGCCAGCGCTGCCGGGCTGCCCGACGCCTCCGGAAGCTCCGCCAGCGCCGGCCACGCCCTCTACTGAGCTCGGGGACTCACAACTCGCGTTCAGCAGTAGAAGCGCGACTCCCATTGCGTTCACCGCGCGCATGTCTCTGGTTAAGTGCCGAACGAACGCGATCCTTGTCATCTAAGTGCGGGTCGTCCGCGCGAAGTTTGCGCAATGAACCGCATGGCCGCAGGGTTTGCGGCTAGCCCAGCCGCAAAAGGGCCATATTTCGGGCTCCACGCGTCGCGGCGCGCACCTGGCCTGCGGCTTGCTAGTGCCGCGGAGGCACGAAAGGAGCGCGACAATGTCGGTGGCGAAATGGGGTGCTGTTCTGTGTTTGGCGGCAGGCTGTGGTGGCGCGGAGCCGACTCCGGCGGCGCCACCTCAACCATCGGCGACTCCGGTGACCAACGGAGCTGCGGCGCCACCTGCCAAGGGAGAGACAGAGCCGACTACAGCCGCCCAGCCGACCCCGGTCGGCCAAGCAGCTGGGGCGACGCTGAAGCCTGATACAGCGCCATCGGGGTCGTCTGCCCAGCGCCGCATGCATGCCCATTTCATCGACGCGCTGTTGATCCGAAAAGCGGTCATCGCCGGCACGCCCGAACGAGCGGCAGATCCAGCCGCAGCGCTGACCAAGACCGAAAAGCTCGACGAAGTGCCGGCGAGCTGGCGAGCCGCCGTTCAGCGGATGCAGGAGATTGCAGGCCGAATCAACAACAGCACGAGCGCGGCTCAAGCAGCCGGGGCGACCGCCGATCTTGGAATGGCCTGCGGAGGCTGTCATCAAACCCAAGGCGGCCCCAAGGCCTCGAACGAGCCGTTGCCCGATGCAGCGGGCCTGACAGGGCGCATGCAGCGCCACGCCTGGGCGACGGAGCGGCTGTGGGAAGGCCTTACCGTGCCCTCGAGCGAAGCTTGGAGCGCGGGCGCCAGCGCGCTGAGCGCGAGCCCCTTTCCACCAGAAATCTTGAAGCAAGGCGGCGTGCACGGTCGCAGCGCCGCCAACGATTTTGCCAAGCTCGTGGCCAAAGCCCCGACCAGGAAGACGGCCGAAGAACGGGCGAGCCTCTACGCAGAGCTGCTGGTGACGTGCGGCGGGTGCCACCGAGCGATCAACGAAGCCGGCACGAAGTGAGCGTGCAGCTCACCCCGACGCTTCTTTTTCGCTGGCAGCCGTGAACAGACGCGTCAGGCGCTTGGCGAAGGCCGCGGGGTCTTCGAGCGGAGTGCCTTCGGCGAGCAGCGCTTGGTCGTGGATCAGGTGCATCCACTCCTGCACTTTTTCGGAGCCGGGGGCGGCTTCTTCCAGGCGCTGTAGGTTCTTGAGCAGCGGGTGCTCGAGGTTGAGCTCCAAGATGCGCTGAGCCTTGGGCAACTCGCGGCCTTGGGCGCGCAGCATGCGCTCGATTTGCGGCGGTAGGCCGCCGTCCGGCACGATCAGGCAAGCGGGTGAGTCGGTGAGGCGCGACGACGCTTTCACGCTGGAGACCTGCTCTTTGAGCACCGTGCCAAAGCGCTCGAGCAAAGCGGTTTGCTCTTTGCTCTGCGACTCTTCCGGCTTCTTTTCGGCTTCGTCGTCCAGCTTCAAGTCGGGCGAGGCGACCGACACCACCGGCTTGCCGCCGTACTCGCTGAGGCCCGACACGGCGAACGGATCGACCGGGTCGGTCATCAAGAGCACGTCGAAGCCCTTCTTGCGAACCTGCTCGAGGTGCGGGCTTTGAGTCGCCACGGCGCGCGAAGGCGCCGTGACGTAGTAGATGGCCTTCTGTTCGGCGGGCGCGGCCTCCAGGTATTGGTCGAGGCTGACCAGCTTGCCGGTGGCGGCGCTCTCGTAGCGCAGCAGCTTGGTCAGCTTTTCGCCCGTCTCGGGGTCGAAGTGCAGGCCTTCCTTCAAGACAGCGCCGAAGGTGCCCCAGAACTTTTCGTACTCGGCGGGCTTGTCTTTGGCGACGTCGGCCAGCGCGTCGAGCACCTGGTTTTGGACCTGCTTCTTGATGGTGCGGACCACCTTGGAGTCCTGCAAGAGCTCACGCGAAACGTTGAGCGGGAGATCTTCGGAGTCGACCACGCCGCGCACGAAGCGCAGCCAGCGCGGTACCAGCTCCTCGCAGCTGTCCATGATCAGCACACGCCGCACGTGCAGGCGCACGCCGTGCTTCGCGTCCGGCTCGAACATGTCGAACTGGGCGCGCGTGGGCACGTAGAGGAGGCCCGTGAACTCTTGGGTGCCTTCGATGCGGAAGTGACGATGCAGCAGCGGCGGCTGCCAGTCGCGCGTCAGGTGCTTGTACAGCTCCTCGTACTGCTCGTTCGTGACCTCCTTGGGCGAGCGCTGCCAGAGGGCGGTACCGCGGTTGATCGGCTCGAATTCGGCTTCGGTGCCGGTCTTGAGCAGCTCGATCGGATACGACAGGTAGTCGGAGTAGCGCTCGACCAGCTGGCGCAAGCGATACGGATCCGCGTACTCGAGCGACTCCTTCTTGAGGTGCAGCACGATGCTGGTCCCGACCGCGTCGCGCTCGGCGCTGTCGATGCTGAAGCCACCCTCGCCCGTCGATTCCCAGCGGTGAGCCGTCTCGGTCCCGGCGGCGCGGCTGATGACCTCGACCCGCTCGGCCACCAGGAAGGAGCTGTAGAAGCCGACGCCGAACTGGCCGATCAGCTGGGGCACGTCCTTGGCGTCTGGCGCGCCTTGGCTCTTGGCTTCGAGCTGCTGCTTCAAGAACTCGCGCGAACCGGACCAAGCGATGGTGCCGAGGCTCTGCTTCAGATCCTCTTCCCCCATGCCGATGCCGTTGTCCCAAATCGTGAGCGTGCCCTGCTCCTTGTTGGGGATGAGGCGCACCTTCAGCGCTTCGTCAGCGCTCCACAGCTCGGGCTTCTGCAGCGCCGAGAAGCGCCGCTTGTCGAGCGCATCGGAGGCGTTCGACAAGAGCTCGCGCAGAAAAATTTCTTGATTGCTGTAGAGCGAATGAATGACCAGGCGCAGGACCTGGCTCACTTCGGCCTGAAAAGAATGGTTAACGGCGCTCATGGGATGCTGGTGCGACAAACGGCTTGCTGGGGCAACGACAATGACGAGTAAGTGATGGTTACTGTCGCCGCGTGGGGGGAGGCTCGGCCGAATTCACTTCGGCCGAGGGGGGCGGCGCGTGCCGCCCCCAACAGGAAAGTCGCGGGTAGAATTGACACGTGACACGTGGTGTCAAGGCCCCGCCGAAAAATCGCGAGGCCGTAGGGGAAGCCCGACAACGGGCGTCGGTCAGTGTGAAGAGGCTGGAATCGGCCTCCAGGAAGAAGACCAGATGAACACCACCAAGCGTTTTTCGATCGCGTTTTTGTTTGCCGCCGCCGCCTTTGGCACGTCCGCCCTAGCCCTGGCCGAAACCCCGGCCGAAACCCGCTGCGAAGGCCACGACGGCAAAGGCAAGGGCAACCACGGCGGGCACGGCAAGGGCGCCCACTTCAAGAAGGCGGACAAGAACAACGACGGCTTCCTGACCAAGGACGAGGTCGGCGAAAAACGCTGGACCCGCATCCAGGTCGCTGACGCCAACAAAGACAGCAAGGTCAGCCAGGCCGAGATGCAGCAAGCTCGCAAAGACGGCAAGCTGCGCCGTCCCGACAAGGCCGGCAAGAAGGCCTGAACTGATGCGCCGCGGCTTCGCGCGCGACGGCGCCGTGCGGATTTTCGGATCGGCGCCGTACTACTCGGCGCTGGGCACTAAGTCGACAGGGTTGGTCGGAGCGCCGCTTCTGAGCGCTCCGTCCCCCACCCAAAACAGGTAGCGATTGCCGGGCGCGTTGTCGAGGAACACGTCGACCTCGATACCCGCGCCCGGATCGGTCTGAAAATCGAAGCCGTCGAAGTCTCTGCCGGTGGCTGCGACGAGCCTAACCTGGTTACCGGTGCCGAGCGTGACGGTGTCGTCGGCCTCTAGATCGAACGGCGCGACGCCGAACAGCGGCGCGTCGCCGAGCGGCGTCACCACGATGTCCCAGTAGCATTCGCCGCCGGGGTCGACGTCGCAGCTGGTGGTCACATGGTAGGTGCCGCCGCTTTCGTACTCGACGAACGCACCCGCGCCCGCGCCCGGATCGACCTCGAGCAGCTGATCGACGTCGATGGTCGCTTCTTCGATCTTGCCCGTAGGTTTGTCGACCGGCGGCAGCGTCGTGCCGTCGTCGTCGTGATGGTCAGACATGTGGTCGCCGTAACCGCAGGCGACGAACAGCGGGACCGCGAGCACGGCGAGCAGCGGGCACGAACGGCGGTAACGGGGCATCGGTGGGAATTTCAGCAGGAAAGCGGGACGGCTACAAGTCAGCGGCGACGAAAGCTGCCGCCGCTGCTGCGCATACGCGGGAACGAGGGCGCCATGCTGCGGGACGGCGAGGGTGAAAAGCTGCGCGACGGCGCGAAGCTGCGAGATGGCGACGGCGCGAAGCTGCGGGACGGCGACGGCGCCACGCGAATGCGTGCGGGCGCGGTGTTGCGCGGCTCGACCCGAACGCGATCCGGCACGCTGGTGCGTGGCTCGACCCGAATGCGCTCGGGTGCACTGCTGCGCGGCTGCACTCGCATTCGCTCTGGAGCGCTGGTCCGCGGCGCCACCCGAACGCGCTCGGGTGCGCTGTCTCGCGGCCCCGTCCAGGAGGAAGAAGGCGGCGTGCGGCGCGCATCACGCGTGAAGTCACGAGAGTCGGACGGGACCCGCGGCGACGAGCTGCGAAGGACCCGCGCTTCGGACGCGCTCGGTACGCGCTGACGCGCGGCATCGACCGGGGCCAAGCGATTGGGCGACAAGCGCTGAACGTTGGGCGGCGGAGCCGTACGCACCGCCGGCATGGCGCTCGGCGGAACGCGCGCAGCCGAGACGGCGGGGCCACGCGGCGCGCGCGAAGGGCCGCTCGGGGGCGGCGCGGGCCGGACGCCGGGCGTCGCCGCAACGCGCTGCGAAGGCCGAGCCGGCGCGTGGTAAGGCGTCGGGTGAACGCGCGTGTGACCCGCGATGTCGTGAACCAAATGGCGGTCACGCACGATGTGATAGTGCACGCGGCGGTCGAAAACGTACGCGCTGGGGCAGAAGACGTACGGCAGCGGGGGCGAGTACCAGAGCCCAAAGGCGTAACCGTTGTACCAACCCCAGGTGGGCGGCATGGGTGCCCAGCCAACGTAGGCGTAGCCCGCCGTAGGCACGCGCCAGACGACCCAAGCGTTGGCGTAGGTGCGACCCGGAATCCACGCCCAGCCGTTGCCCGAGATCCAAACCCAGCGACCGTAGTGGAACACGGCCCAGCCGAACGGGTAGTCGCTCACCCAAATCCAGTCGTCGTCCGCGGTCAGGGCCCAGTGACCGCGAGAAACGTAGGGGGCAAAGTCGGCCCCTACCACGTCACGGTTGGGAACCCAGACCGTCCCGTAGGTCGAGTCCGCCACCCAGGCGCCGTAGGGATCGAGCGCGGGACGGAAGGTGGTGAGCGCGCTGGGATCGGTATCGGCGATGTCGGTTTGAGGCGCGGGCGCTCGATCAGGCGCTGGCGCAGGATCCCCGACCACGGGTTCCTCGTAATACGGCTCGGGGGTTGGCTCGGGCTCGGGCGGCGCGTCGAACCAGCCGCTGTCGTCCGCCGATTGCGCCAGCGCCGGATAGGCCGGCAGCAACGTGCCAAGAGAGATGACGCCCAACAGCGCCAAGCGTGCCCAGCGCAAAACCATCCGCGGCCCGTGGAAGAGGTGAGACCCGAGCACGGGCAAGAGCATGGTACGGGCAGGCCGGGCGGGCAAGGCAGCGGGTCGGGACATGAAGGCTTGGACCAGGTTGGCGGGGCGAAGTGCCAGCCAAGTGCCGACACGAAGGTGCCAGGGAGGCTGGCATCTGGTTCGACGTACCCGGGCCTCATCGGCTTCAGTGAAGCGGAAGTTGCGCGGATTGTGTCGGGGCGATCGCACCCGTTTGTTCAGCGCCTAGCGGCGCGTACACTCCCGCAAATGTTGGACTTCGAGCTCGCGCGCCAGCGCATCCTCGCCTTGGTAAAGCCGCTACCGAGCGAGCTTGTTCCCATCGATGACGCTGACGGTCGTGTTTTGGCCGAAGATCTGCGTTCGGGCGTGGATCTGCCCCCATTCGACTACAGCGCCATGGATGGCTACGCCGTGCGGGCGGCTGACTTCTCGGGAACGGGACCTTTTCGCTTCACGGTGTCGGTCGAGCAGCGCGCAGGCGAGAGCGGGCAAAGCCTGACTCCTGGCACCGCTGCACGCATCTTCACCGGGGCACCCTTGCTGGCAGGCTCCGACAGCGTGATCATGCAAGAAGACGCCGAGCGCACGGGCGACCACGTGACGTTCCAAAAAGCGCCACCCCTCGGCAACCACGTGCGCAAGCGCGGCGAAGATCTGGCAAGCGGCGCCGTAGCGCTTTCACAGGGCACGCGCCTCAATCCGTTTCGCTTGGGCTTGGTGGCGGCGCTGGACTGCGCAAAGGTTCGTGTTTCGCGTCGCCCCAAGGTCGCCCTTTTGTGCACGGGTGACGAGCTGCGCGACGCCGGCTCCGCCGCTCGCGCCGGCTCGATTCCAGATTCGAACGGGCCGAGCTTGGCCGCCTTGGCGCGTCGCACGGGCGCCGAAGTCCGACGCTTGCCCCGCACCGGCGACGACTTCGAAGAGACGCGGCGCGCGCTGCGCAGCGCGCTTTCGGAGTGCGACGTACTACTGACAGTCGGTGGCGTGAGCGTTGGCGATCACGACGTGGTGAAGAAGGCGCTCGAAGCCGAAGGCGTGAACATCGATTTTTGGAAGGTGAAGATCAAGCCGGGCAAGCCGCTGGCGTTTGGTCGAAAGGGCGACGCGCTGGTGCTCGGCTTGCCGGGCAACCCGGTGTCGGCGCAGCTCACGCTCAGCTTGTTCGGGTTGCCGCTGCTCCGCGCGCTGCAAGGCGACGCGGCGGCAGTTCCGCGCACGACGCAGGTGCGGCTCGGCAACTCCATCAAGCAAAAGCCAGGACGGCTTGGCTTCTACCGCGCGCGCTTGGTCGACGGCGTGGCGGTCGTGAGCGGTAATCAGGCGTCCGGCGCGCCGACGAGCATGGCGCACGCCGACTTGCTCGTGATGGTGCCCGAGGATTCGAGCGGAGTCGGCGAGGGTGACACCGTGCAAGCCCTGCGGCTCGACGACTTGTGAGCGGCGACATGACGAGCGGCGCGCGGCTGGTTGTCGGCATTTTCGTGGGTGGGCGAGGCAGCCGCATGGGCGGCGTGGCGAAGGGGCTGTTGAAGGCGCCCAGCTCCGAAGCGACGTTGGTCGAACGACTCTGCGCGGAGCTCCGGCGTGGTTTGCCCGACGCTGAGCTGGTGCTCGTCGGTGCAGCGGAGGCGTACGCCGGTGTAGGGCTCGGCGCGATCAGTGACGAGCCAGCCGGCGTCGGGCCGCTGGGCGGACTCATCGGGCTGTTGACGCACGCAGAGCGGCGCGGCGCGACGCACGTGCTCGCGCTGGCTTGCGATTTACCGCACGTTGCGGCGCCGCTGCTGCAACGGCTGGGCACCGAAGCGCCTGACGCGAACGCTCTCGTCACTGCACAGGGTGAAGTCAAAAATCCACTCTTGGCGCGGTACAGCGTCGCCGAAGCGCTGCCAGCCGCGCGCGCTACCCTCGAAGCAGGCAAACGCTCACTGCAAGCGGTATTGGAACGCTTGGGTAGCGGTACCGTAGTCATGCCGCTGACTTCGGCCGAAACCGCGACCGTCGACGATTGGGACACGCCCGAAGACATGAACGGGTAAGCCCGTTTCGGCGTCGGCGCCGCTGGCCAGCCGCGGTGAGCGCTAGCCCTACTGCTGCTGGTGGTGATGGCCAGCTTCGTGCTGATGACCATCGCCACAGCGCGCGTCTTCCCAGCCGACCCAGTACGGGCCGTCGGGGCCGTGCTCGCGCTTCCAGATCGGCACGCGGTGCTTGATGCGATCGATCAGCGCGCGGCAAGCTTGAAAGGCTTCGCCGCGGTGCACGGCGCCGGCCGCGCACACCACCGCCAAATCGCCGACCGCGAGCGAGCCGATGCGATGCAGCGCCGCAAGCTTCACGCCTGGGATCTCGCGCTCGATTTCCTCGGCGATGCGCCGCATCTCCTTCTCGGCCATCGACACGTAGGCGTGGTACTCGAGCCGCGTGACGGCGCGCCCGTCGTTGTGATCGCGCACGGCGCCCAAGAACAGATCGATGCCGCCAACGTGAGGCCCCGCCACCGCAGCGGTCGCGTCAGCCACGGACAGGGGCGCTTCGAGCACCTGGAATACGCTCATCGCTGAAAGTCTCCGCTGCGCCCGCCGGACTTTTGCGTCAGGCGTGTCGGCCCAATTTCCATGCCGCGGTCGAAAGCCTTGAGCATGTCGTACACGGTCAAAGCCGCCACGGAGGCAGCCGTGAGCGCTTCCATTTCGACACCGGTGCGATCGAAGCACTCGACCACGACCGCGACATCGATGGCACGAGCAGGAGCGTCGAGCGAAAGCTGCACGTCCACCTTGGTGAGCGACAGCGGGTGGCACAGCGGAATCAGCTCCGAGGTGCGCTTGGCGCCCATGATGGCCGCGACGCGCGCGGTACCGAGCACGTCACCTTTCGGCGCGTCGCGGTTACTTGCGCGCTCGAAGGCTTCGGCGTTCATGGTCACGCGGCTCTGCGCTTCGGCGCGACGTAGGCTGGGCTGCTTGCCACCGACACCGACCATGCGCACGCCGCCGTCGGGCGCAATATGGCTGGAGAAGGCGCTTTGACCGACGATTTCGGCGTAAGCTTGCTGGATGCGCTCGGGGCTCTTGCCGCGCGCCACCTTGGCCAAGGCATAGCGGTCGAGCGGGCTGAGCGCCGACCAACTGGCCGCCGGGATGGGGCGCGCGGCGCCGAACGCAGCGACGACCGCGTCGTCGGGCACGACGGGCGATGGGTCGGCCACTGCAGGGATGCTCTGAGGCGGTGGCTGGGCCGCGAGCAAGAGCGCTTTCACTCGCTCGACGTCCACGAGCTCCGCCGAGCCGAGCTCGGACAGTGCCAGCCGTTCGGCAGCGGGCAATGACCGGAACCCTTCGAGCGACAGCTTGCAGCCCGCGTGATCGAGCGCGCGGCGCGCCGAGAGCGGCAAAAGGTCGAACGTCTGGTCGACGCCGTCGAATCGGTAGAGCTTCACGCCGGGAGTATAGAGCCTGCCGCAGGGCAGGTCGATCAGTCGGAGAACGGGTCCGCTTTGCGGATTTGGACCGCGCAATACTTGTACGAAGGCTGCCGCGAGTAGGGGTCGAAGGCGGCAAATGTGAGCTGATTTGCCTCCGAGTAGTGCATGGGCACGAAGACTTGGCCGGGTTGGACTACGTGCGTCACGTGCACGCGCGCGCGCAGCTTGCCGCGTCGTGACTCGACGATGGCGTAGTCGTTGGGGGTCAGCTCGTAGCGCCGTGCGTCCTCGGGGTTGACCTCGACGTAGGCTTCTTCGGGGTACAGCTTGCGCAGCACCGCCGACTTTCCGGTGCGGGTCTGGGTGTGCCACTGGCTAGAGGTGCCGCGACCCGACAGCAAGATCAGCGGGTAGCCTTCGTCGATGGGCTCGGGCAGCGGACGCGGCGCTTCGAACAGCAGCTTGGCGCGCCCGTCGGGGTGAAAGAACCGGCCGTCGCCGAACAGCCGTCGCTCGGACTGAACCTCGACGTCTTGTCCTTCCGGCAGCGGCCACTGAATGCCGCGCCGATCGTCGAGCATCGCGTAGTCCTTGATGCCGGTGATGTCGCAAGGCTGGCCGCGCGACAGGCGCTTCAGCACTTGAAAGGTTTGCTCGGGGCTCTCGAATTGGCGGAACATGTCGCCGACGCCCCAAGCGTCGGCGATCAGCTTGAAGATGTAGAAGTCGGCCAGCGCTTCGCCGGGCGCGCGCGACACCTTCTTGAGCAGGCCAATACGCCGCTCCGAGTTGATGAAGGTCCCTTCTTTTTCGCCCCAGCCAGCGGCGGGCAACACCAAGTGCGCGAGCCGCGCCGTCTCGGTGGTCGTGTACATGTCTTGCACGACCAAGAAGTCGAGGCGACGGAGGACCTCTTGCGCGTCGGACTGGTTGATCCACGAATGCGCCGTGTTGGTGGCGATGATCCAAAGGCCTTTGATCTTGCCTTTGAGCACGCCCTCCAAGATCTGGTCGTAGGCCAGGCTGCCTTGGCGCGGAATGTTCTCGACGTCGATGCCGAGCGTGCCGGCCACTTTGGTGCGGTGGTCGGCGTTCGTGAAGTCGTGGCCGCCCAGCAGATTGGTCGTGTTGCTGAACAGCC
>DATAKF010000319.1:0-2827 GCA_036261775.1 Polyangiaceae bacterium
CCCGAGAAGCGGAACAGCACGGTCGGGTACGTGCCCCAGCCCGAGTCGTTCTCGGTGACGGCATCGACGTAGAGCTGCACCGGATCGACCCCTAAAAGGGACGAGCCGGGCGTCGGAAAGTTGCTGAGGTCGAGCGTGTCGCCGTCCTTGCGCACGTCGGTCGGGAACGGCAAACGGAAGAAGTCGCCTTCGTCGGCGCCCACCGCGCCGGGAACCTCGAAATAGGCCTTCACGTCGGCGTCCACCGGCTTGGTACACTCGACACCGCCCCACGGTTGACCGAACGGCGGCACCCCGGGCGGGGCGACCGCGCACGTGTTTTGAAAGCAGCCCAGGCCGCCGAAGCAGTCGCCGCTGGAGGCGCACTCCGCGCCGACGTCGCCTGTCCCTTCCGGCGTGCACGCGAGCCCCAAGCCAACGATGCCGCAGCGGAGGCCGGCCGCGCACTGCGCGTCCGTCAGGCACTGCTCGCCCTCTTCTCCGGCGCCTGCCGGCGCGCATTGGCGTCCGACGCATTGCCCGTCACTGCACTCGGCGCTGATCACGCAGGCGTCGCCGGCTTCCTTGTCGCCGCTTGGCTCGCACTTGTTGTCGGCGTTGCAGCTCAAGCCGTCGCGACAGGGCTCGGCGTCCGAGCAGTCGTTGCCCACGCCTTGACCCGGCGGAATGTCGACATTGCCCGCGCCGCCGTCGGTGGAGCTGCCTCCCGTAGGATTGCCGCTACCGCCCTTGCCAGGCGCGTTGCCGACGCCGTCGTTGCCGCCGTCAGCCGTGAGGTCGCCGCGGACCACGCTACCGTCGGAGCAGGCAGACGCTCCCAGCGACAGACACAAACCGCCACCCAAGACAGCCCAAACGAACGATCGAGCCATGCGAAAGCACCTCTCCTCAGCGAAGACGAAAGCCCGGCGCCCCAAACAGACGCCTCGAGTCAGGCTAACACGCCTCTGGGGCAAATCTCCCCGGGATTCGGCGGCGCGATTTCAGTCGTAGTGAATGATGGAGACGCACGGTGTAGGTAGCAGTCGTTCCCGCCCACCCAGCGAAGCCAGCTCGATCACGAAGGCATACGCCAGCACGAAAGCGCCCTGGCGGTGCACCAGCTCCCCCGCCGCTGCAGCGGTGCCGCCGGTGGCGAGCAGGTCGTCCACGACCAGCACGCTGGCGCCCTCACGCAGCGTGTCGCGGTGCATCTCCAGCTCGTTTTCCCCGTACTCGAGCGAGTAGCTGACCTTGTCAGTGCGGAACGGGAGCTTGCCGGGGCGCCGCACCGGCACGAAGCTGGCGTTCAAGCGAGCCGCCAAGGCGCCTCCGAAAATAAAGCCACGCGATTCGACGCCGACCACTGCGTCGACCTTTTCACCCACGAACTGGTGGGCAATCGCGTCGAGCACGATGTGAAAGCCTTTCGGATCGGCCAGCAGCGGCGTGATGTCGCGGAACAGTACGCCGGGCTGAGGAAAATCAGGCAACTCTCGAATCAGCCCTTTGACGTAGCTGAGCGAGTCGAAGGGACTCACGCGGGCGCGCGGCGCCGCACGATCGCTCTTGAGCGTGCTCGGCTTCTTTGGGTCTACGCCGCGCGGCGTCGGCGAGAGCCGACCCGGTACGGGCTTGGAGGCCTTGGCAAAACTTCCCTTGCGCGTCGCCATGACCTCTGCCCTTAGCACTACCGCGCTGCTGTTGACAGCTCTGCCACGACTTGCTCGGCGTGCGCGGACGCGCTGCTCGCCCACAGGTCGAGCACCAGCGGCGTCAGGCCAATCTCGCCAGCGTCGTAGGCCTCGGTGTCGGAACCGGCGAGCGGGCGGTGCTCGACGCCAGGACCGCCTAGCCACAGGTACTCCCGCCCCCGCGGGTCTTTGCGAAACTCGACCTCGTCCGTGTAGAAGCGGCCGCCCAGGCGCGTGGAGCGGTAGCGCCACGCCCCCTGCGCGGGCGGAATGTTGACATTGAGCAAGAGCGGCCCGGTGGGCTGAGCGCGAAACAGCGCCAAGGCAATGCTTGCGGCCTCCTTCGCGGCCGCCGCGCGCTCGGCCTCGTCGGTAGCGCCCGACGAGAGCGCCAGCGCCGGCACCCCGCGCAGCGCGCCCTCGCGAGCCGCGGCCACCGTGCCGCTGTAGAACACGTCGTCGCCTAGGTTGGCGCCGTGGTTCAGGCCGGACAGCACCAAGTCGGGCCGGCGCGGCAGGATGCGAGCACCCGCAAAGAACGCCGTGTACACGCAGTCGGCGGGAGTGCCGTCGATCGAAAACACGCCGTTGCCGTGCTCGGTCAGCCGCAAGGGCCGGTGCAGGCTCAGCGAGTGGCTGGAAGCGCTCTGCTCGGAGTCCGGCGCGCAAACGACGATGTCAGCGTGCGGCAACAGCGCCGCGCGCAAGGCGTTGAGGCCCGACGCGCGAAAACCGTCGTCGTTGGCAAGCAGCATCAAGGGGCGACGGCTCATGCAGAGCTGTCTACCACGACCGGGGACGAGACAGAGGCGAGACGGAGGCCGGAGCCCCAGCTACGCCCTTCCCCCGCTCAGGAGCCCGACAGGACGGTGTCGAGCTCGCCCGACTCGTTCAGGCTGCTGACGATGTCGCAACCGCCGACGAGCTTTCCACCCACGTACAGCTGCGGGAAGGTCGGCCAGTTCGAATACTCTTTGAGCCCCTGACGCAGCTCGGCGTCGGTCAGGATGTTCACGTCCTTGAACTCGGCGCCCTTCTGCTTGAGGATCTGCACGACCTGAGCGGAGAAACCGCACTGTGGAAAGTGCTTGGACCCTTTCATGAACAGCACCACGCGGCTCTGACCAATCGTGCCTTCGATGCGCTGCTTCAAT
>DATAKF010000324.1:0-12464 GCA_036261775.1 Polyangiaceae bacterium
CAGTCACGACGCGCTTGCTGTCCAGATGCATCCCACCCGAAGATCACAAAACACCCCGCCGTCGCACGCAAATTCGAGCACCACTCGATCTTATTTTCACAACGCAAATCTTCACCGAAGCCGCGTTGAAGGATGAGGGAGACGGTACAGAAGCTTCTGCGAGGAAGGCTGCGTCGTGGCAGCCCCCAACCTCAGTGATATGCCGCGGCGGAATTGACCGCCTTGCCGGTGCGGTCGTGCTCCGCCACGAGGTAGCGCGCGGTGACTTCGCAGTTGGCGCAGGCCGGGAACTGCGACTTGTGCTCGCAGGTGATCACGATCGCCGACGGCGCGGCCTGAGAGAACTCGCTCGGATCGATGTGGCGACCGCAGGCGATGCAGTGGATGTGGCCCTGCTCGTGCTTGTGGCCTCCCCCGCTCTGTTCCTTCTTCTCACGCTTGGTCAGACGTTTCTCTCGCTTCATGACGGGCTCGCGTTTATCACAGCTCGGCCAAGAGCGCTCGGGCGGCTTCGTGGTCGGGGTTTTCGGACAGGGCCTTGGTGGCCAGCACCTTGGCCTTGCGCGGATCTCCCGCCTTTTTGGCCAAAACCGCCAGGTAGTAGTTCGCGTCGGCCTTCATCTCGGTGGTGGCGCCGTCGGTCGAGCCGGGCTCGGGCGCCTTCATGATGGCGATGCCGCGGAAGGCGCGCTGCGCGGTGTCGTCTTCGTCGATTTCGAGCGCCTGAGTGCCGAGCTGCATCGCCAGCTTGCCGTTCTTGGGATCGAGCTCGAAGGCGCGAGTGAGCGCGGCCAAAGCGTCGGACAAGAAGCCGTCGGCCAGGTGCAGGTTGGCGATCTCTTGAAAAACCTGGCCCAGCGCCTTGATGCGACGGCCCTTGTAGGCTTCGGCGACCGACGTGAGCAGCGCCAGCGCGTCGTCGCTGCGCTGACTTTGGCTGTAGGCGCGCGCCAGCAGCACCACGGCGTCGATGTTGTCCGGATCCTGCTCGCGCACGCGCTCCAAGATGTGTACGGCTGCGTCGGCTTGGCCTTCGGTGGCGAGTAGCAGCTCGCCGGCGCGCAGCAGCAGCCGCTTCTGCTCGGCCGGATCCTTGGCGTTCTGAGCGTCTTCGAGCAACAGCTCGGAGAGCTCGCGCACCGCGCCGATGGCTCCGTACACGGTCTGCAGCCGCAGCCGCAAATCCGGACGGCGCCGATCGACTTCGAGCGCGCGCTCCAGCCCGGCGCGGGCGTCTTCTGGGCGGCCCAGCTGCTCGCAGGCGTCGGCCAGACGCATGGCGTCCCGCACCAGCTCGTCGCCGCTCTCCACCTCGACCAGGCGCGTCAGCGTAGTTACGGCGTGCTCGGCGTTGCCGGTGCGGGTCGAGAGCTCCGCCAAACGGCGCAAAGCCTCGATGTCGTCGGGCATTTCGCGCACGAACTCCGACAAGCGCGCGCGCGCGCCCAGCGCGTCGCCGGCGGCTTCGAGCAGCTCGACCAGCCGCAGCGTGAGCCTGCGATCTTCGGGCGGCTCCGCGCGCGCGATGGCGCGCTCCAGCGCGTCGATCAAGTCCGATGCCAGCGTCGGGTCGACCGCGTACGCTTCTTCCAAGGCGCCCACGGCTTCTTCGTCCCGCGACAGCTCGCTCAAGAGCTGCGCGCGCTTACGCAGCAGCGTGGCGTCTTGGCTGGCCGTGCCCATGAAGCTCTCCAGCGCCTTCAGCGCGGCTTCGGGCTGATCGGCCGCGCGGTGCGCTTCGACCAGGCGATCGAGCAGGCGCGCGTCGTCGGCGCGCTCACGCAACGACACGTTCAAGAGGCCTGCGACCTTCGAATAGTCTTCGCGCTCGGTGTAGCGAACGATCAGCAGGTCGCGCAGCGAGGAATCGCGCGGATTGGCCGAGAAGCTGGCCTCCAGCGCGCGCTCGGCGCCTTCCTTGTCGCCCAGCTCTTCGCGCAGCGTCGCGAGGCGACGGCCCAGCGCCGCCGCTTCTCCGCCCGATTGGACGCGCAGCAGGCCCTCGATGGCGTCGGCGATCAGCTCCGGATCGCCGAGCTTTTCGGCCAGGGCCAAGGTGGTTTGGAGCAGGTCCGAGTCATCGGGGGACCATTGCAGAGCCGCCCGACACACGTCGAGCGCGCTGTCGAGCTGGCGCTTGTCGGCGAGCAGGCGCGCGAGCTCCAGCGACAGCGCCACGACGCGGCCCACGTCGTTCTGATCCTTGGCGCGATCCAGCTCGGCCGACAGCAGCGTGGCCAGCTCCGCATCGCGCCCCGTAGCCACCAGCAGCTCGCGCAGGCGCGCGACCGCCGAAATGCAGCTCGCATCATCGCTGATGACCTCGAACAGCGCTTTGATGGCGGCGTCTTCGTTGCCCGGCGTCTGCAGCAGCAGATCAGCGCGTTCCAGGCGCAGCTGGCTGCGCTCCGACGGCTCTTCGACGTCGCCGGTGATTTCCCCGAGCAGCTCGGCCAGCTCGGCCAGCTGTCCCGTAGCCCGCAGCAGGAATACCAGCGGTTGCCACAGCTCGCGCGAGCGCGGCTCGGCTGCGTGGAGCGCGCGGTACAGGCGCACGGCGCGCGGCTGCTCGGCCTCGATGCCGGCCGCTTCTTGGGCCAGCGCGAGCGTGGAGGCGCGCACGTCGTCGGGCGGCAACGTCGCCAAAGACTGCTCGCGCAAGTCGAGGCTCTTACCCAGCTCGCCCTGCTGAGCATAGATGCCAGCCAGCGTGAGCCGCGCGTCCGAAAGCTCGCGTGGCGTCAGCTCGGCTTCCTCGTTGCTCAACACCGCCACCAGGCCACGCTGAGCCAGCTCGAGGTCACCCAGCTCGCTGGTGGCGCTCAAGAGCTCGCTCAAAGGCACGCCGGACGCGCCCGGTTGCGCCAGCTTGAACACCAGCACCTCGGCCAAACCGCGCGCGTCACCCAAGGCACGGGCCAGCCGCTCGCGCACGGCAACGACTTCGGCCGCCAGCGCCGCGGGCACCTCGATGCCGTCCAGCGCGCGCTGAGCCTGCGCGGGCTCGAGCCGCAGATCGAGCGCTTTGCCGAGCAGCGAGAGCCCTTCGGAAATGGTCGAAGCGTCGGCCAGCTTCGTCTTGGCCAAGCGGAAGTACAAATCCGGGTCGCTGGGGGCGGCCGCGCCGGCGCGCGACAAGCGTTGCTCCAAGATGCGAGCTTCCGCCGCGCTCTCGCCCAAATGATCGTAAATGCGGCCCAGCGCCGACCAAGCCTGATCGCCGCCAAGCTCTGGGCTGTCGTCCAGCAACCGCTCGATGACCTGCGCGCGCTCGCGGAAGCTGCCGCGGTTCTGCTCGAGGCCGCCCAAATGCTCGGCGTGCAGCACGACCAAATCGGCCAAGGCGCTGGCGGCATCTGCGGGCGACAAAACCTGCTCCAAGCGGCTGTGCAGCGCGCGCGCCAACAGATCGTGGCGACCGCGGTGACGCAGCGCGGCTTCGAGCGCCAAAGCTTCGCGACCGCTTTCGGACGAAGCTTCGAACGCCGACTCGATCAGCTCCTGAGCGCGCGCTTCGTCGCCGCGCCGCACCGACAGCTCGCTCAGCGACAGCAGCGCTTCGGTCTTGCTGGGCGCTTCCGGATCTTCGTCGCGGCCGACCACCAACATCAACGAGCGGAACATGCGCTCGGCGCGGTCGAACTCGCCCTGCTCCATGGCCACGCGCCCGAGCATTTGCATGATGCCAGGGTGCGCCGGGTCAATCTTGGAGGCGGCGTCCAGCTCGCGCAGCGCTTCTACTTCTTCGCCGCTGGCCAAGAGCACGCGAGCAAGCTGAAAATGCGCCAGCGCGCGATCCTTCGGCTTGCGCGCGCCGTAGCGCTGAATCTGCTCGCGCAGGACGCCGAGCGCGTCCGGGTAACGCGCGGCCAGGAACAACGCCTGCGCCAGACGCAGCCGCAGCTTCTGATCGTCCGGATCCAGCTCGATGGCTTGCTCGAGCAAGGGCGCGGCCAGCGCCGGGTCGTTGCGATGAACCAGCTGAATTTCGGCGGCATCGCGCAAGAGCTGGATGCGCTGACGGCGATCCGAGGTGCGGCCGGCTTCGTCGGCGAGCAGCGCCGCCAAGGCCGCGTGATCCGAAAGCTCGCGGTACAAAGTGGCCAGCGCCGCGCGCACGGCTTGCGCGTCGATGGCCAAGCGCGCCGCGCGCTCCAGCGCCGGGCGAGCACGCTCGGGCGAACCCAGCTCGCGATACACGGAGAGCAGCTCCAGCGCCCGCTCGGCGATCAGCTCCGAGCTTTCGATGAGCAAGAGCCGCTCGAGCGCGTCGGCGGCGCGCGGCAGCTCGCCCTGCGCGCGGAAGATACGCGACAACGCCGCTAGCGATGCCTCGCCGCCCAGCTTGGCGCCGGCTTCGTGGTTGGCGATGACGCGCTTTTTGTCGTTCAGGCGCTGCTCGGCGTTCTCGCCGGCTCGCGCGTACAAGAGCGCGGCTCCTGCGCTGTCGCCGCGCTCCTGGCGCGCCTTGGCTTGGGTCTCCCACAGCGTGACGATTTCCGCGTGCAGCCCCTGCTCTTCCAGCAGCAGCGACAAGCGCGTGACCGAGGCGCGCGCGACCTCGTCCCCCGGCTCTTCGGCGAGCAGCTCGTTGAACAGCTGAATCGCGCTCTGGTTGTCGTCCAGACGATCGGAGCACAAGCAGGCAGCGTCACGGCGCAGCTCGCGCTTGCGCGTGGCGTTGAACGGCAACTTGGCGGCGTCGAGCAGCTCGGAGACGACGGTCTCGTACTCGCCGCGCTCCAGACGCCGGTCACACAGTTCTCGCACGGCCCAATCGGCGGCCGCCAAGGCCTCGGGCGCGCTCTCCTTTTCGAAGGCCGCCACCGACAGCTCGCGCAGCCGCTCGACCACCTTCAAGCCCAGGCTGGCATCGGCCGGGTGCAGACCCGCGACCTCGATGGCGCGCTCCCAATCGCGCGCCACCACGAAGGCCTCCAAAGCCCGTAGCAGCTCGCCCGTGTGGTGCCGGTGCACGGCGCCCAGCTCGAGGTACAAGCCGCGACAGCGCTCGGCGTCGGCTTCGTTGGCCACTTCGTCGTCGTACAGCTCGGCCAAGGCGCCGAAGTCTTGCTCTTCGGTCAGCAGCTCTTTCAATGACTCGAACAGCTGCGGTGAGCGGCCGTGCAGGCTGCGCACGCGCCGGAACGCCGCGATGGCACGCGGCCGATCTTCGAGCGCCCGCGACAACAGCTGCGCGGCACGCGTGCGGTCACTGCGCGCCGCCTGCTCGTCTTCGCTCAGCTCGGCGCGGCGCTCGAGCGCGACCACCAGCTCTTCGAAGCGACGCGCGCGTTCGAGCGCCTTGCACAAGGCGTCGACGGCTTCGGCGTCGTCCCCACCCAGCTTGAGACGCGCTTCCAGGTTCGAGATGGCGCGCGCCGGATCGCTCAGCTTGGACAGCGCCACCTCCGCAGCTTCACCCAGCGCCAGGCGCCGTTCGGGTGCAGCTGGGGCCAGCTCCGCGAGCCGTTCCAGCACCGAGGCCAGCTCTTCCGGCGCGCCTTCGGCCCGCAAAATGCCCGAGAGCGCGCGGGCCGCCGCCAACAGATCCGCGCGCTCGGCGTCGCTCAGCGCCAGCACGCCGCGGTACAGGTCCGCCGCCGCAGCGTTGTTGCCGAGCCCCTGCTCGAAGGTCGTGCCGGCCTCGAGCAGCAGGCTGCCACGCGTGGCGTGGCTCACCGGACCCAGCGCCACGCTGCGCAGCACCTCGGCGCGTTTTTCGAGCGCCCCCAGCTCCAGCGCCAGCTTGGCCAAGCGCTCGCGCTGAGCCAAATCGTCCGGTACCAGCGCCACGATGCCCGACAGCGTCTCGAAGGCGCCGCTCGGATCCGCCAGGCTGCCCAGGCGCAGCTCCACGGCTTCGTCCAAGAGCGGCACGCGCGCTTCGGGCGGAGTGCCCGCGGCCTCGATCTCGAGCATGCGCACGACGTCGATGATGCTGTCTTGTACGCGGTAGTGCTTGCACAAGAGCCGCGCAGCCGCGACACGCACGCTGGGCGCGCCATCCACCACGGCCGTCTCGGAGCCGGCTAGCGCCACGATGCGCTCCAGCAACGCCACGCCGTCGGTCTCGCCTCCCGGCGCCGTGAGCAGCTTGGCCGCCAGCTGCAGCGCTTCTTTGGGCTCGTTCAGATCGAGCCACAGCGCCGTGACGCGACCGAGCAGCTCGTTCTGCTCCGTCGGCTTGGCGGAGGGCCCGCGCAGCCGCAGGCTGAGCAGCTCGATCAGCGGGCGCTTCTTGCCGTTGCGCTCGTACAAGCGCTCGAGTGACGCTTCGACGCGCTGGTCACCGGGGTTATCGCGGTTCAACCGCTCGAAGTACTCGATGGCGCGCTCGGCATCGCCGGCAAAATCGCGCGCGGCCATGGCAGCTTCGCGCAGCAGCTCCACGCGCTCGGTCGCCGAAAGGTCACGCCTCAGGCGCGCGTCGTACAGCTCGAACAGCTCCGCATAGCGACCCTGCGCGTTGAACGCCAACTTCAGGCGATCGAACGCCCAATCAGCCGTCGGACACAGTGACAGCACGCGTGAAAGCAGCGCGATCACGCGCTCGCCGTCGTCGAACCATTCTTCCTGGAACTCGACGACGCGCCGCCCGACGCTCTCGGCAATGGCCGGCGGCAGGTCGCGCTCGATGGTGCGCGTGTACGCTTCGGAGACCTGCTCGGGCTGGTTGAGCTTGCGCGCCATGTCTTCGGCGACGCCCCACAGCTCTTCTTCGCCCGGAGCGGCTTCGGCCCCGCGCAGCGCCAGCTTCAGTGCTTCCTCGGGTTGATCCAGCTTGGTATCCAGCAGCTGTCGCATCCAGCGCGAGCGCGCTTCGGCCAGCTCCGGATCGGCCGCGGCGACGGCCAGCAGCGCCTCGATCACGTCGGCCCGCGCGTCCGGATCTTCGGAGCCCTCGGCCATCCGCTCCAGCAGCATGGCAGCGCGCGTGCGGGTCGGGGCCGCGCCCAACGCCTGGTGCACGACGCGCAGCGCGTCGGCGTCGCTTGGCTGCGTGCTGAGCACGCTCTCGGCCAGCTCCAGCGCGGCCTCCGGCTCGCCCAGCGAGCTGATCAAGATACTGGCCAATTTGAGCTGAATCCCGGGTCGACTCTCGGCGTCGGCTCGCGGCAACAGCTCGCGCAGCGCGGCCGCCGCGCCCTTGGCGTCACCGGCCGCCGCGCGCAGGCGCGACAGCTCGAACAGCGCGTCGGTCCGCTCTGGATCCGCGGCGACGACTTGCTCCAGCAAGGCCCCAGCGCGCTCCGGCTCTTGAAAGCGCTGCTCCTCCACCTCGGCCCACTTGAGCCACAGCTCGATCGGGCTGGAAGCGCGCTTCACGCTCTCGGCCATCATCCAGCGGTAGTCGGCAATCCGCTCGGGGCTCTGCTCGGCGCGCTGCAAGAAGTCGGCAAACGACTCGAGCTCGTGCGCTGCCTCGTCACCCGCCGTTTGCACGAGCGAGCGAAACAGCTTGGCGGCTTGATCAGCGCCGCCCGCAATGCTCGACAGCGCACGGGCCTTGGCCAGTCCCAAATGTCGCGCCCGGCCCGGGTGGAGCCCGCGCGCCAGCCCCAAATCGATCAGCTCGACGTAGGCGGGCGCCGCGCCGGTCGTTTCGGCGCGCTCTTCCAAGCTGAGCAGCAACGTCACCAGGTGGCGCTCTTCCAGCGTGGGCAGCACGACCTCGAAAGCCTCGCGCACTTGCTCCCAGTCGCCGGCCTGCGCCGACAGCTCGACCAAGCGCCCCGCAGCCTTCGCGGAGCTGGCGTCGACGCTCAGCACGCGCTCGTAGAGCCTGCGCGCTCGCTCCAGCTCGGCCGGCAAACGCTCGGAAATCTCCGCGCCCTCGAGCCAAGCGCGCGCCGCGCCCACCGGATCCGAAAGCTGCCAGGCAAAGGCGTTGCCGAGCCGCTCGAGCAGGGCCGCTCGCACCGCAGCGTCCGCCGTGCGGCTGAGGCGGCGCTCCAACGTCAGCTTCACCGTAGCGCCGTCGTCCTGGTCGCGCGCCAGCCGCTCGATGGCTTCCAGCACGTCGTCGGCCAAGTCCGTCGCTTCGCACAGCTCGCGGTAGCGCCGCAGCGCCTCGGCCGAGTTGCCGCGCTGCTCGCTCAGCTCCGCCAATCGCAGCAGCGTGAGGGTTTTGCGGTCGCCGCCTTCGAGCCCCACGACGCGCGTCAGCTCGGCCGCCAGCGCGTCGAATTCGCCCAGCTTACCGAGCAGCTCGACCAGCGCTTCGTGCGCGGTGCGGTCCTTGGGATCTTCGCCCAGGGCGCGGTGCAGCGTTTTTACGGCCGTCGCCGGCTCGCCCAGCTCGCGGCCCTGCAGCGACGCCAGCGCGTGGAACAGCTCACGGCGGCGCGTCGGATCCTGCTCTTGCTCGAGCGCGCTCTGGTACAGCGCCAGGCGCTCTTCGGGCGCGCCCTGCTCGGCCAGCAGCCGATCGACGCGGTTCATCAGCTCGCGCGAGCCCGGATCGAACACCAACGCGCGCCGGAACACCTCCACGGCGCGCTCCAGGTCGCCCGCCGCCGCGAAGGCTTCGCCGGTCGCTTTGGCCAGCTCGAACACCGCTGCCGAGTCGACGACGGCGCCGCCGAGCGCTGCGTTGAGCACCGCCGCGCGGTGCGCTGCGCTGCCCTGATCGGCCACACCCAGCGTGAGCGCCAGCCACATATCCAGCTCTTCGCGGCGCTCGCGCAAAGCAATGCCGAGGCCCGTACCGGCTAGCTCGAGGGCGCGTTCCGGATCGTCCAGCGCCGACGCCGAGAGCTGGCTGGCTTCGGTCAGCAGGTTCAGCTTCTGCTCGATGTCGGTCGACAGCTCCGCCCGCACTTCCAGCACGCGTAGCAGCCCCGGCGACGGCGGCTCGAGCCGCAGCACCGGCTCCAAGATCTCGGCCGCCAGCTCGCGTGTGTCCGGCAAATTGAGCAGCTTTTCGACCGCTCCGCGCGCAGCTTTATGCCCGGGATCCAAGGTCAAAGCTTCTTGGTAGGCGCGCAGCGCGCCTTCCGGATCCCCCAGACGCGTCATGCGCAGCTCAGCCAAGTCCATCCATAGCTGAGGGCGCTCAGCCGGCTCGGCCCAGCCAATCTCTTGCTCGACCAGCTCGCACACCTCGAAGAAGCGCTTGGCCGCGATCAAGAGCGGCATCAGCCGACGATGCACGTCGGGGCTGGCGCCGAAACGCTCCATCAGCTTCTCCCAAAGCTCGATGGCACCCTCCGGATTGCGGCCCTTCTCGGTGGCCAGCTCGGCCGCCGAAAGGGCCAAGGCGCGCGCTTCATCCGGATCCTTCGTGCGCTCGGCGCGGTGAAACAGCACCTCGGCCAGGCCATCTTCGTCCTTCGCGTCGCGAAACAGCGTTTCGAGGCGCTTCAGCGCTTCGTCCGTCCACGGTGAGCCGATCAAGGCGCGCCAAGCCACGATCGAGCGCTCCACGTCTTTCGCGTCGCCGTCGCTCAAGCGGGCCAAACGCCGCGCAGCGGCTTGGCGCGGCTCGCGCTCCGGCTCGAGCTCGACCACCAACGTCAGCGCGGTGAGCAGCGGCTTCTGCTCGGCCGTTTCGGTGCACAGCTCGCACAGCTCACGCGCTGCAGCCAACGTGGCGTTGCCGCGCTCACCCAGGTCGAGCACCTGCTGAAACGCCGCCTTGGCGCGCTTCACGTCGCCAATCTTCAAGTACACCAGGCCCACGTCGGCGCCGACGCGCGCCCGCACGGCGTTGTCTTTGCTGCCGGCCAGCGCGCGCGACAAAAGCCGCGCAGCTTGCTCGGGTTGGCTGAGCGCCAAGCTGAGCGCCACGAAGCGCGCGCGCAGGTCGTCGTCGCCCGGGTTTCCGGCCACGACCGGGCCGAGCAACTCGAGCGCGCCAGCCGGGTCGGACAGCACGTCTTGCCGCAAAATGCCGAGCCGCCGCTGCACCTCGACGCGGCGCGGGCCGCGCACCTGCTTGAGCTCGAAGCTCAGCATCGCGACTGCGCGATCGGTGCGCCCAGCGCGCTCGTACGCGTCGGACAAGGCCGCCGCGGCGCGCGGCGCGTGCGCGCGATTTTCGAGCAGGGCTTCGGCGGCCGCCAACGCGGTGGGGTGATTCGGCGCCAGCTGCAGCACGCCTTCCAGGTGCCCCAACGCGCGCGCCACGTCTTTGAGAGAACCAAGGCACAGATCGAGCAGCTGCTCGCGCAGCAGCAGCGCTTCTGCGGGGCCCGGAGCTGGCTCGCGCTTCAGCGCGTGCTCGAACACGTCGGCGACCTCTTTGTGGCGTCCACGCGCGAGCAGCCGCCGCACCAAGCCTTCACGGGCGCCCTCGTCGCCCGGCACCAGCTTCAAAATGCGCTGCGCAATATCGATGGAAAGCTCGTCGCTTTGTGGCAGAGCTTGCACTAGCTCGGCGGCGCGTCGCAGCAGCTGGATCTTGATCTCGGCTTCTTGCGCGCGAGAGCTAGCGTCCACGTAAAGCTCGGCCAAGCGGGCTGGTTTGTTGGCCATGCCGTACAGCCGCTCCAAGAGCGCACAGGCCTCCTGGTTGCCAGGAACCGCCGCCGCCGCGCGCTCGGCGAAAGCGATGGCGCCTTCTGTATCGCCGCCTTCGACCTGAAAAAACGTAGCCGCCTGCAGGTAAATGAACACCTGCTGCTCGCCCGTCAGCAGCTTGATGCGCTTGTCGGTGGCCACCTGCTCGTAGGCCATCGCAAGATCTGAGACCTTGTCGTGACGCACTGCCGCGCGGTGCAAGCGCTCCCAGGCTTCCGTCGGCTGCTCGCCTTTGGCGATGGCGTTGACGAGCAGCTCGAGCACCATGTTGGGGTCGTCGAGCCGCTCTTCGAGCGCTTCGGCAACCTCGTACAACTTGAGCGCCAGGACGCTCCCACGACGCTTGCCCTCCGTCTTGGGAGCGGCCGCTTCGGACTTCGGAGGTACAGTGGTCATGCGCAGTCCCGATCGAAGCGCTGAAGCGTAACAGACCTAACCCACCGCTTGTGAAGCCCCGACAACGTTGGAAAATTCGGCGCGGTCTGTCGCGCGGGTCGGCGGGCTTACCCGCCTCTGCCGCCTCCGCTTAGCGTGCTCATCCGAACAGGTGCGACAGGTAGGTCTTGCGCAGACCGTCGCCTGTCACGGCCACAATCAGCTGGTCTGACGCAAGAATCCGACGACCTCGCTCAGAACGCGCTCTGGGTCATCCCATTGCACGAAATGTCCGGCGCCCTCGACGTGGTGCACGGTTACGGAAGTGATGCGCGTGGAAAGATCGTCGAGCAGCCGCGGATCCAGCGCCGGATCGCTGTCACCCCAGAGAATGAGCGTGGGCGCTTGGATGACCGCCGGACACTTGATCGGCCAGCGAACGGCCGCGCGGTAGTAGCTGAGCGCTGCCCTGACCGCCCCGGGCCGCAGCAGCTCCCGCCGGGCGGCGTCGATGCGCGCTTCGGTCATGACCTGCTTGTTGGCGACCAGCTTGCGCATCAGCCAGCGAAACACCCAGCGCCGCGTCACCACCCACTCGGCGATGCCGCGCAGCTGAAAGAACAAGATGTACCAGCTGCGCAAGAGCTGCAGGCTGCGGGTCAAAGCGCGCGCGTAGCTCTCCGGGTGGGCGGCGTTGATGACCACCAACTGGCTGACCAGCTCCGGGTGCTCGCTGGCAAAACAGTACGAAATCGTGCCGCCCCAATCGTGCCCCAGCACGGCCACCGGCTCGTTACCGGTCCAGCGCGCAAGCGCTGCCAGATCCGCGATGACGGCCGAGGAACGGTACGCCTCTAACCCTTCGGGTTTGTCCGACAGCCCGTAGCCACGCAGATCGGGCGCGATGGCGCGAAAGCCTTTTTCGGCCAACGACTCGCACAGCTCACGAAAGCCCAGCGACGAATCCGGGAACCCGTGTAGCAAGAGGATCGGTTTGCCGGTGCCGATGACCCGCACGTGGAGCATTCCGCCCGGCGTGGCCACCATTTGAGAGTCGATCATTTCTGGTACAGGCGCGGTGAGGCTCGCAGCAGCCACGGCAAGGTCGAAGGCGCTAGACGCTTGAGCACATAGAGCAGCCAGGCCTCGGACGACACGGGGATCAGGGCTTTACCACTTTCGGCGGCGCCGACGATGGCCTTCGCTACGCTTTCTGGCGCGTGCCCGCGGCGTTGGTACAGGTCCGTCAGCGCCCGCCGCTCGACCTCCGCGTCGGGCACCCCGCGGATGCGCGCCGTTTCCAGGATCGAGCTCGCAACCAAGCCGGGGCAGACCACGCTCACCATCACTCCCGCGGGTAAGAGCTCGGCGCGCAACGCCTCGGACAGGCCCACCACCGCGTACTTGGTCGTGCCGTACGCGGCCAGTCCGGGTAGATTGCAGTAGCCGGAGGCCGAGGCCACATTGACGATCCGGCCCTGGCCGCGCGCGCGCATGTAGGGCGCGAACGACCGAGCGCCGTGGATGGTGCCCCACAGGTTGACGCGCAATAGCCAGTCCCAGTC
>DATAKF010000336.1:0-15052 GCA_036261775.1 Polyangiaceae bacterium
GCGCGCCTCTCCCCACGGGATCCGTCCAGCACCTAGTGCTGGTGATCGACGACACCAAGAACCAGGCGCGGCTCTATCTCAACGGCAGCGTCGCTGCGGTGACCGGATTTGCTCAGAGCTTGTCGTCCCTGGAGGACGTCAACAATTGGGTTGGTCGCTCCAACTTCACCGATGCCCCGTTCAAGGGGACGGTCGACGAATTTCGCATCTACAAGGTGGCTCTCACCGACGCTCAGGTGAGCGCCAGCTTTGGCTTCGGCCCCAATCCCGCCTTCTTGTGAGGGCGCAGCCTCGACGCAGCTCTGCATTTGTCACCGCCACCCGGCATGATAGTAGCCGGGGGCATGTCGAAGCGTGGCGTGGGGATAGGTGGGGTCGTTGCGTCTCTCTTGCTCATCGGCTGTGGGGCGAGTCCGCTGATCAAGCCGACCGCGCAGTACCGAGAGGGCGCGCTGGCGCGGGGGCGTGTGCTGTTCGTGCCCTTGTCCGTGTCGCAAGCGCTCGGCGATCGCCGCACGGGCATCATTCTGAGCGACGAGACCCGCGCCATGGCTAGCGACGCCGCCTGTGCGCGCCTGTCCACGGCTGGGGATGATCCTGCCGTGATGTGCTGGAACCAAGAGAAGGCCGCGACGGAGCCAGCGTTTGCTCAGGTCCAGTCGATGTTTGCGCTCGACGAGCCAGTGCCGATGAGCGCGTGGCAAAGCCTCCGCAAAACATCTGGTGCGACTCATGCCATCTTGTTCCGGCCCGAGGCGGTTGGCTCCTCGCGCGACGTCTCGCAGACCGAGCGGCTGGGGTCACCGATTCTCATGATCGGGGGCGGCGGGCTCGCGGCGACCTCGCTGCTCGTTTCTGGCTTGATTGCCGCCAACAACACGCGCGTGGACACCACCAACGAGACCGAGCTCAGCTACACGGTGTCGGCGTCGCTCGTCGACTTGCGTACCGGCAGCCTGCTCAAGGTAGGGCTTCACTCCGGCAGCGCCTCGCGCACGGTGACGCGCAACCTTGGCTTCGCCGAGCCGCCGCCGGCCGCGCCCATCCTCGAGGACGTGATGACCGAGCTCGGCGAGGTCGTGCTCGACGATTGAGATGTACGCCGAGCGTCGGCGAGGCGGAGCCTTAGTCTTCGCCCGCGGCGTCGCCGTCGCCGCGCAGCCCGAGCGCCTTGGCCTTCTTGTACAAGTGACTTCGCTCCAGCCCCAGCGCGCGAGCGGTGGCGGCCATTTGGCCGCCGTGGTGAGCCAAAGCCTCTTCCAAGATGGTGCGCTCGGCTTCTTCGGAGAGGACGCGGAAGGGGATGCCAGGCCGGTAAATACCGGCATTTTGCGGTGCTTCTGCCAAGCCGATGGCGCGCCGAACGTCAGCTTCCGTCACTTCGTCGTCGGGGTTCAGGATCACGATGCGCTCGATGACGTTGCGCAGCTCGCGTACGTTCCCGGGGAACGAATGCGCGGTGAGCGCCTTCACGGCGCCGTCGGTCAGCGTGAGCCCCGGGCGCCCGTTGGCGACGCGCGCGCCTTTCAAGAACGAGTCGGCGAGCAGCGGCACGTCGTCGCGCCGTGCGCGCAGCGGCGGCAAATCCAGCGGCAGCACGTTCAGGCGATCGTACAAATCGGCGCGAAACGTGCCGGCCGCCGAAGCGGCGCGCAAATCCTTGTTGGTCGCCGCCACCACGCGCACGTCGACCTTGAACGTTTCGCTGCCGCCGACGCGCTCGATTTCGCGCTCCTGCAAGACGCGCAGCAACTTGGCTTGCATCGGCAGGGGCATGTCACCGACCTCGTCCAAGAACAGCGTGCCGCCGCCCGCGCGCTCGAACTTGCCGCGCCGCTGTTTGGTGGCGCCGGTGAACGCGCCTGCCTCGTGGCCGAACAGCTCGCTCTCGATCAGGTCAGCCGGCACCGCCGCGCAATTCAGCCGTTCCAGCGGCCCTTTGGCCCGCGGTGACGCGCGGTGAATGGCCCGCGCGATCAGCTCTTTGCCGGTGCCGCGCTCGCCGATGAGCAGCACGCTGGCGTTGGATTTGGCTGCGCGCAGCACCTGCTCGCGCAGCGCCAACATCGGGCGGCTCTCGCCGATCAAGTCGTCGCCCAGGCCGGCCTCTCGGCGCAGCTCTTGCGCTTCGGCTTCGGCGCGTGTCAGGCGCAACGCGTTGTCGAGCACGACGAGCAGCCTGTCGGTCGAGAGCGGCTTCTCCAGAAAGTCGAGCGCGCCCAGCCGCGTGGCCCGCACCGCCGCGTCGATGGTCGCGTGTCCGCTCATCATGATGACTTGCGACTCCAGGCCGCCTGCCATCAATTTGGAGAGCAGCGTGAGGCCGTCGCCATCCGGCAGCGCGATGTCCAGCAGCATCACGTCGTACGTTTGCTTCGCGAGCTTGCTCTCTGCGACTGCGACGCCGCCCGCGACGTCTACGCCATAACCCTCGAGGGATAGGACTTTCTTCAAGGTGGACAGAATCGTCGGCTCGTCGTCCACCACTAGAATTTGAGCGCGGGCCATCGCAGCGAACTTAGCATTGGCGCGCGAAGAGCCGGAACGCAGCCGCTACAGTCATAGGATAATCTGCGCGGATCAGGATTCTCCGAGGCGGTCTCGGGGTCGGCGTTGCCGCCTCCCTCGCCCGAAATGAATTCCGCCGAGCCTCCCCCAAGCGCCCGACCCCAAGCTATGCTGCTCATCCCACGGGCGCAGGGCTCCACGCCGGTGCCGTGTGGGTCCGCGCAGCCAATTTGGCGGCCGCTTTTTCGATGAGTCTCGAAGCCACAGCCACCGGCACCCTCCAGGCCACCCCCTTCGGCCATCTGCTCGTGTACCTGCTCGATCGGGGCCTGACGGGGACGCTGGTGCTCGAGGAGCCGAATGGTGACAAGCACGCCATCTGGTTCGAGACCGGTGCGCCGGCCAAGGTCAAGACCGCGACGGCCGTGACCTACCTGGGGCAGGTGCTGGTCGAGCAGCGGGCTATCACTCGTGAGGTTTATGAGCGCACCTTGCAGGGCGCGCTGCATGAACGTCGGCTGCACGGCCAGGTGCTGCTGGAGACGGGCGCCATCGAGATGCGGGTACTGCGGGACGCGCTGCGCGAGCAGCTGGCGCGGCAAGTGCTGTGGCTGTTCAAGCTGAACCCCGGCACTCACTACGGTTACTACGACCAAGTGAACCTGCTCGAGCGCTGGGGCGCGCCAGAAGGTTTGCGCACGCGCCCCTTGGCGTTGATTTGGCGCGGCCTGCGACGTCACGCCAGCGCCGCGGAAATCGAAACCGTGACCGGGCGCCTGGGCTCACGCCCCATCGAATTGCACGTAGACGCGCCGATTCGGCGCTTTCGCTTCGAGTCGTCCGAGCAGGCGTTGATCGACGTGCTGCGCGCCAAGCCGCAGCCGCTGTCGTCGCTGATCGCCTCCGGTTTGGCCGCGCCCGACGACGTAAAACGTTTGGTCTACGTGTTGGTGATCTTGCGCCAGCTGGAGCTCGGCGTGCCCGGCGCCGAGCCCGTGGGTGTCGACGAGGCGCCGTCGTCGTCGCGCATTCCCGTGGCGAATGCCGGCCGTGCCAGCATTCCGGACGTCGAAAAGGCGCGCGCGCCCGTGTCCTCGGGTCGCGGCTCCATTCCGGACGTCGAGCACGTGGTGCCGGAGCAACGACCGTCGGGCGGCTTCCGTAGCGCCGCGCCCGCGCCTGGCGCCGTGGCGATTTCGTCGGCGCCGCCCGCCGTGACCAGCTCGTCCACGCCGCCCACTGGCGCGCGCTCTGCCGTGCCTTCGCCGCCGCCAGAAGCGCGCATTTCTTCGCCGATTCCGGCCTCGCCGCGCTCTGGCGGGCAAGCGCCGCAGGCTCTGGGCAGCGGCGAGCTACGGCTCGAGCTGCAGGCCCTCTCCGCGCGCTTGAACGGCACGCACTACCAGGTGCTGGGCGTGCCGACGGACGCGGTGGCGTCCGTGATCCAGAACGCGTTCTTCGGCTTGGCCAAGCGCTGGCACCCCGATCGGCTGCGGCCCGAGGTCGCCGACTTGAAAGATCAGGCGACGCGCGTGTTCGCGCGCATCAGCGAAGCCAGCCAGGTATTGTCGGATCCTGCGCAGCGCCAAGCCTACGATCAGTCGCTGGCCACCGGCGACACGCCGGACGAGGCCGAGCAGGTGCACAAGGTGCTCAAGGCCACCACGGCTTTCCAAAAAGCCGAGGTGCTGCTCAAGCGCGGCAACCTGGCGCTGGCCGAACGAGAAGCGCAAATTGCGTTCGAGAACGATCCGTCTCAGGCCGACCACGTCGCCCTGCATGTCTGGATTCAGGCCCAAAAACCCGGGGCAGATTTGGTGGACCTGGCGGTACAGCTCGAGAAGGCTGCCAAGTCCGAGCCCAACAATTTGCGCGTGCGCTGGTATCGCGGGCAGCTGCTCAAGCGGCAGGGGCGCATGCGCGAAGCTCTGCAGGATTTTCGCTTCATCGTCGAGCGCGATCCGCGGCACACCGACGCGCACCGTGAAGTGCGGCTGTACGCCATGCGTCGCGGCAACAAGCCAAGCGATCCGCCTGGCTTCACGCCGAGCCCCGGCAGCGGTCCTGATTCGCACGGTGGTCGCAAGAGCAGCCCGCCTGCCAAGGCGACAACGCCGCCGTCCAACAAGCCGAGCCTTCTGAACAAGTTGTTCAAGAAGCCCTGAGCTTTTTCAGCGCAGAACGGCGCTGCGCGTGACGTCGAGCTGCCGCACCACCGTCACGTCGTCACCCGCTCGCAGCGCCAAAGTGACGCGCCCTTCCGCGACTGCGCAGCTCTGCCCCTCACCGTGAAATCGCAGCTGCGCTCGGCCATTTTTGCGGACAATCGTGGGCAAATCGGCGTCGCCGCCGCGCGCGTCGCCCTCCGGCCACGGGCAATCCGCGCCGCCCAACGGCGTGTCGCCCAACACCACGACGGGTGGCGGACCCTGGACGAGGCGTAGCTGCAGAGTGAGATCGGCGAAGTCGGTGTCGGCCACGCGAACGCTCACTTCGGGCGATCGCAGCGTGAGGCGGCCGTCGTAGCTCACAGCGCCGTTGGCTGGACCGTCGGGCACCAGGTGCTGCGGTCGCGTCTCGATCGGATCGGAGAGCAGCACGAGCGCCAGGTCTTGGGTGAAGCGGTTGCGCGTCCCGAGCCGCAAGCCCAGAAGCTCGCCTCGGTCGCCGTCGTCGTCGAGCCAAACGAAGGCGTCCGGGTCGAGCGCGAGCGGCTGGGGCATGCCGGGCCGAGGTAGCCGCAACGTATCGGGTACGTCGGCCAGCTCGAAGCGCTCGGCCCAGGCGTCGAAGCGGAAAAGCCTCGGTATTTCCGGTGCACTGGCGGCCGAGGCCACGAGCCAGGGGCTGCCGTTGCTTCCCGGCAGCAGGATGGGGCGAGGCGCGTGGATGCCAGCGAGCGACACCTCCGACGCCGAGCCGTCGCTTTGGATCCACCACGCGTCGTACTCACCGCCGAGCGGTGGGCAACCCCGGCTGCATGCCGCGCATGCCTCGACGTCTTCCGCCGAAGCCTTCGGGCGATCTTCGCAGCCTCCGACTGCGAGCAGGCCGCCGCCCAGCATGGGCACGAAGGCTCGCTCGAAGCGCGGCGCCACGTCGCTGCTCAGCCGGGTGGTCTCGAGCCGGGCGTCGACCGTGAGCCATTGCCCGACCGGTTCGACGGGCGCGCCGCTCAGATCGACGCCGCCGCCGATGAAGATGCGACCGTCGCTCAGCCGCACGGCGCGCGGGTCGATTCGGGCCGCGATGGCGTCGGCCACGCTGGCACGCCGGCTCGCCGGATCCACGATTTCCAGCCGGTATTGCGCGATGCTGGTGGCGCCAACCTGGCTGCGCCCGCCCACGAGCAAGGTGCGTCCGTCTCGGAGCTCCACGGCGGCGTGGTGCGTGCGGTTGCTGCGCAGCGTGATCGGTTCGCCCGCAAAGCGACCGAGCTTGGGATCGAACAGCTCGGCGGTGCCGAGCGTCTCGAGGTCGCGATCGGGCACGTCCAACACCGGCTCTTCGCCGCCCGCCACCAAGAATTGCTCGCCGAACGGCGTGGCGGTCGCAAAGGCGCGTGGCTGGCGCAGCACGCCTTCGTCGGCGGTGCCCAACGTGTGCAGAGCGCCGCGCCGGGTGTCGAACGACAGCGCGCCCACGGTGGAGCCCGTGTCCAGCGGATCATTGCCGCCGCCGGCCAGCACCACGCCGCTGTGCGCCGAGTAGGCGAACGCCTGCCCGCCGTTGCGGCCCGGGTAGCCAGGCTCGCCCTCGTGCCGCCACACCTGGCACGTCGAAAGCTCGGGCCAGAGCAGCACATCCAAGCTGTTTTCGTGGCGCTCGGCGTAGCCGGCAAAGCTCTGACTGCCTTGACCTACATGGGCAACGGCCGCCTGCGTCGCCACCGGAAACTTCAGGGCGGCGCCCGCTTGATCGAGCCGCAAGAACTCGGCCGAATCGTTGCTGGCCACGAAATCTCCCAGCGCTAGCAGCTCGAGGTTACTTTGCAGCAGCTCTGGCGGCAGGTCACAGCCGGGCAAACTGTGGACGTGGAGCGGCAACACGGCCGGCGCGCTCTGTTCAGTGCAGGCCAAATGACACAGCGCTGGCAGGATTAGTAGGCTACGCTGGAGACGTCCGAACGCGCTGATGTTCCCTCAGATCTTCGGCAAGTACGTGCTGGAGCGCGAGCTGGCCTCGGGCGGCATGGCTCGAGTTTACCTGGCCACTCTACGCGGCGCCGTGGGCTTCGAGAAGCGGCTCGTGGTCAAACAGATTCGGCCGGAGCTGTCCCAGGACGACGCCTTCGTGAAGCGCTTCGTCGAAGAGGCGAAAATCGCGGTCGAGCTGAGCCATCCGAACATCGTGCCCGTGTACGAGCTGGGCGTGGAGCTCGGCATCTATTACATCGCGATGGAGCTGTGCGAGGGGCTCACGCTGACCGAAATCCTCACCGATACGGGCCCGCTGGATCCCGCCGAGGGCGCGCAGGTCGGCATCGAGATTTGCCGGGCTTTGGACTACGCGCACCGCCGCGGCAACATCGTTCACCGCGACGTCACGCCGCGCAACGTGCTGCTCGACGAAGAGGGCGCCGTGCGGTTGATCGATTTCGGCATCGCTGCGCCCCAGACCAGCGCGAGCAGCACCGAGCGTGTCGAGGTGTTCGGCTCGCCAGGCCACATGCCGCCCGAGCAGATTCGCGGCGAGCGTCTGACCGCCGCCACCGACGTCTTTGCCGTCGGCGCGCTACTGATCGAGGCCTGGACGGGGCGGCCGCCATTTCGGCGGGGCAGCTTCGAAGCCAGCGCCGAAGCGCTGAATGATCCGTTGCCGTCGCTGGCGCAAGAAGATGAAGCGCTCGCGCCCGTGGCCGACATCATCGCGCAAGCGGTAGCGCTCAAAGCCGCGGACCGGCCGCAAGAGGCCGAAGCGCTCGCCCGCAAACTGCGCGAATTTTCCCGGCAATTCGACAGCGGGGACGTCGCCAAGCGTCTGGGCGCTCGCGTGCGTCGTGCGCGTCGGCGTGGTCACAGCTCGATGCCTTGGCTGCCGGGTGAAAGCGGTGGGCCGCTCACGCCCGCCGCCTCGCCCCGCGCCCTGTTGTCGAGTCGCCCGCCCGGCGGTCCGCAGACTCCGGCCACTCCGCCCATGCCGCCGCTCACGCCGTCCACGCCCGGCGCTGGCGCGCCCATCACGCGCACCTTTGCCGCGCGCAACGACTTGGTGGAGTGGACGCGCAAGATCGCCAGCATCCCGCCCGTGCCGGACCTGTCGGACTCGCCCGAGCCGCCCGCCGAGGACGACACGGCCGCGCAGACGGACGCTGCCGCGGAGCCGTCGAATCCGCCGTCGGTGGTGGAAGCGGACGAGCCCGCCACGCGCGCCTTGCCCCGTTCGAAGGCGCCTTCCGCGGCTAGGCCCAAGCCATTTCCTTGGGCCATTGCGACCTCCGTGGCGGCGCTCCTGGGCGTCGTTGGCTGGGTCGGGACGCGCGGAGCACCTCCGCCCAATCCGCCCGCACCGGCTGCGCGAAGCTCGGCGGAGGCCGCGCTGGCCGGCCCGGCCACTTCGTCGGCGCGAGTCACGTCGGCCGCCGCCGAGCCTCTCGGCTCCGCCGAGCCTCTCGGCTCCGCGCCGGCGGCACCGAGCAGCGCGCCGAGCGCCGCCGTTTCTGCTTCCGTGGTTACGTCGCGCTCCGCAGCGCCAAAGAGCGGCTCTGCGCCATCCGCATCCGCACCCGCACCCGCGGAAGTCGCCTCGCAAGGCGTGCTGCGCTTGACCGCCGATCCGCAGGCGACGGTCACCGTGGTGGGCGCGCGTGTTTCGCAGACGCACGTCACGCCCGTGCCGGGCCTGAAGCTGCCGCCCGGCTCCTATTCGGTGACGTTCCGCTCGCCGACTTTTGGCGCGCCCGTCGTGGCGCAGGTCGAGCTCGGCGTCGGCGCTTCGCGCAGCGTGCACGCTGATTTTCGCGCCGCAGAGCCTACTGTCAGCGTGCGTTAGCGGCTCGCGTCGGCGCCGTTACGCGCCGGGCGTTGCCGTATCGAGCACGCCCGTCTGCCGCAAGCCTTCGTACAGCGCGATCGCGACGGAGTTGGCCAAGTTGTGCGAGCGCACCAGGCCGGACATGGGAATGCCGATCACCTCGTCGGCGCGCTCGCGCAGCAGCTCAGCGGGCAAGCCGACGCTCTCTTTGCCGAAGACGAGCACGTCACCGAGCTCGAACTTCACGTCCAAGAAGCTGCGCGTGGCGTGCCCGCTGAAGAAGTAGCGCCGCGGCACGCGCCCAAACGGCAGCTCGGCGTCGATGGCGCGCTCGGCGTCGGCCAAGGTCTCGTGCGTCCTCACGTCGACCAGGTGCCAGTAGTCGAGCCCCGCACGCCGTACGGCGTGCTCGTCGATCCGAAAGCCCAGCTTGCCTACCAGGTGCAGCGGCGAGCGCGTCGCGGCGCACAGCCGCGCCACGTTGCCCGTGTTCGGAGGGATCTCCGGCTCGACCAGCACGACGTGGAAAGGGCGCTCCACCGGCTTCGAACGGAGCCTCAGCTCCAGCTCGGCTTTTTCAGGATTCTGCTCGAGGGTCATGTCGGCCAGCGGGAAGCTCTCGCACGTGTTGGAGCGGCCAGCACGCCAGAAGTGCGATAACTACCGAGCGACCGCTCGATTCACGAGAGCCTGGTCACCCCCCATAGGCCTGCCAGACAGCCAGCTTGACGTGGATCGGGCCGCCCCAGTAGCCTCGCCCGACGGACCGCCAGATGCGCGTACGCTTAGCTGCCTTTGTCGCTGCAACCCTAGTCGCCTGCGTCAGCGCTGTGGCGAGCGCCGAGCCCATGGACCCGGCGCTCGAGCGCCTGACCATCGATCCTGCCACTCAGAAGCCGAGCGGCGACTGCCACCCCGGCGGACAGTGGGCAAACGATCCGACGGGCGCGACGGTCAGCGTCGCCTGTGCGCCGGATCACGCGGCCTTCAAGCGCCTGATCAGCCAGTACGCCTTTGCGTTCGCGCCGACCGCGATGCACTCGGCCCGCACCACGGGCTACGGTGGTTTTCACCTCTCGCTCCAGGCCGACTACACCAGCATCTCGAGCGACAAGTATTACTGGAAGAACGGCACCCAAGGCGCCGTGGACCCGTCGAACGGCTCGTCGTCGACCTTCAACAGCTCGCCGCAGTCTCTGCTCCAGCTCTATTCGCTGAAGTTTCGTAAGAGCTTCGGCTTCGGTTTGGAGGTCACGGGCGTGGTCGGTTTCATGCCGAAGACGAGCATCATCTCCGGTGGTGCGGACGTTCGGCTGAGCCTGCTCGAAGGCTTCCGCACCGGCGTCGGCGGCATCTTGCCGGACGTCGCGGTTGGCGGCGGTGTGCGCACCATCACGGGTACGCCGCAGTTTCAGCTCACGGTGGCCTCGCTCGACGCGCAGATCAGCAAGCCCCTGCCGATCCAAGACTCGCAGATTCTGACCCCGTACGTCGGCTACCAGTACGTCTGGATCTTCGGCGACTCGGGCTTGGTCGATCTCACGCCCGGCACCGACGCGCTCCGCTACTGCAACTACGCCGGCCAGAACGTGCCCGGCAACGAAGATCCGGATCCGAACCGCCCGGCGAACAACGGCCAGCCCATCTGCAAAGGTGGCTCACCGCTCGACTTCAACAACAACGTCGTGTTCAAGCCCGCCCGGCTCGAGCGCCACCGGCTGATCTTTGGCCTCAACTACCGCTACGAGATGGTGATGCTCGGCAGCCAATTCTTGATCGACGCGGTTCCGCCCGCCGACGCTCAGAACGACGACGCCGACAAGACGGCGCTGAAGGACGAAGAGCGCCAGTACACGCTCTCGTTCGAGCTCGGCGCGATGTTCTGAGAGCGCTTCAGTCTCACCACGGTCAGACCTTTCAGCTTCTCAGTGGCGCGCCGCCAGCAGCAGCGCCGCCGCGAAGCCGACCAGCACCAGCCCGATCATCGGCACCGACACGATGCCGACGGCGCGCCGTGACGCCCGCAGCGCGCGCTCGCGCTCCAGCTGATGCACGTGCACCAAGTACGCGGTAGCGGCGCTGTTCGGCGCCGTCAGACCGCGCGCCGAGTGGCGCAGGGCCGTTACCGGGCCGTCCGTGAACGTGAGCACCAGCAGCCCCAGCGGCAAGGTCACCAGGTCCCAACCGCAGGCGTACAGGCCAAAACGCCAGCCGCGCCCGCCTTGCCGTGAGCCTTCACGGCGGGCCGCAGCATCCAGCGCCACGCCGTGAGCTGCGTGCAGCGCCACCATGACGGCGGCCAGCCCGGGCACGCCCCAGCCCACCAAGCTCAGCACGAGGCGCTGCAGTGCGGGGTCGCGCAACACCTCCGAGCCTAGCGCCGGCACCACCAACAATCCCAAGGCGGCAAACGTCGCGCACAGGCCCACGGCCGCGAGCAGCTCCGCCAGCACTCCGAACGCTAGCGGCGCCGCCACACCACCCGGGGGCAAAGCCGAGAAGAACCCGGCCGGCGACAGCGTGCACAGCTTGGCGGTCGCCCAGAGCCGCGACAGCAGCGTGCCGCCCGGGCGCTCCCACGGCACGATCGCGAGCACGCCCGAGAACGCAGACGGGCGATCGCTCTCGCAGCTGCACTCCGGCAAACCGCACGTCGCGCAGACCACCGCGGCCGGCACTTCTGACAGCTCCAGCGCGCCCTCGTCGACCTCCACGTCGGGTCGCGAGGGGATCCGCGGAACCGGAGTCCGGAGCGCACCCATGCAGCCTACTAGCACGCTGCCCGATCTCAGCAACGCGCGGCGGGGTCAGTGCAGGGTCTGTCCGGCGCTGCTTTCGCTCGTTACGCTGCCCGCCTGCTCGGGCGCCTCGCGCGTATCCAGCAGGAATTTCGGCAAGTTGTCGAGGCTGCCACCAAAGCGCGCCGCCACCGCCATGCCCACGAGCGAGATCGCTCCGCTCAGGTAGAGGCCGTACCGAAAATGCAGCTCGAGAGGGGTAGGGCCGCGACGCGGCGGCATCAGCCACAGCATCAAAGCCTCGGTGACCGTCATCGCAGCGAACATCACCGTGACGATGCGCACGCCCCGCATGCGCGCGATCGTGCGCCGCGTGATGACGAGCGGAATCATCACCAGCCAAGCCGTCGCGCCGCCCCATAAAAAGCCCGCGCGACCTCGCGCCAAGTCGAACGCACTGTACACGGCCGTCTCGGGCGCGGTGAGCTCGACCCAGGGCAAGAAGAACGCGAACAAGCCCGCCGCCGACAGCGCGAGCAGCGCGCCCCGACCACGCCCCATGTACGTGGCGGGCAGCGGCTGGTTCTCGGGGAACACGAGCTGGCCCGCCTCTTCCTCCGCTAGCGCGTCGAGCGACGGCGGCAGTTGGCTCATCGGCACCAGCGCGACCTCGCACTCCGGGCACGTCGCAGCTTCCCCGCTCGTGTACAGCTTTCGACAAAAGGGGCAGGCCCTCAATGCTGCCATCCCGCCAGAATAGCCGAGGCTCATCCCAGCATCCGACAAGCGTTGCGGGCCCAAGTTTCAGGCGTCTTCGACGCGCCATAACGCAATGCGTTAAAGTGGCGCTTCCCGGCGCAATGCTAAGGTCGGCCCTGCCGTGAGAAACGACTTCGTCGAACAGCGAGATCGCGTGGCGGCTCTAGTGGGCCTGCCGAGCGATGCGCCGCGCTTGGATGAGGCCCTGACCCACCCCAGCTACTCGAACGAGCGGCGCGATCTGCCCGATAACCAGCGCCTTGAGTTCTTGGGCGACGCCGTGCTCGGTTTCTGCGTCGGCGAGCTGTTGTTCGTCCGCGAGCCGAATGCCAACGAAGGCATGCTGACACGCATGCGCGCCCAGCTGGTCAGCGCCGAAGCGCTGTCGCTGTGGGCGCGTGAGCACGAGCTGTCGAAGGCGCTCAGGCTGGGTCGCGGCGCCGAGGCGGCTGGTCTCAGCGACGCCACCAACGTCTTGGCCGACGCGGTCGAAGCGTTGGTCGCCGCCGTGTTCTTGGAGCGCGGACTCGACGCAGCGCGAGCCCTGTGCGCGTCCATAGCCGAGCCGGCGTTGCGGGCCGTCGGACCCGAGCTGGACCCGAAGAGCGAGCTGCAAGAGCGGCTGCAGGCCCAAAGCGGCGTCGCCCCCAGCTACGAGCTGGTCGAGACGACCGGGCCCGCTCACGACCGCTGGTTTCGCGTCGAAGTGCGGCACCAGGGCATGTTGCTCGGCGAGGGGCGCGGCAAGTCCAAGCGCGGCGCCGAGCGCGCCGCCGCGGCCCAGGCGCTGGCCCAAGCCAGCTCGATGAAGGACGACCAAGCCGCCCCAAGCGCGGAGGAAACGGAGGCGTCTCCATGAACGCACGTCGCAGCTTTCTGATGTTGGCAGGCCTCACGCCGCTGCTCTTGGTCGCCCCGGCCGAAGCCGGCAGCTACCTGAACCGGGCCGCCATGCTGGTCATTCAAGGTAGCCGCGAGTCGCAGTACCTGCGCGGTCGCGTGAACGACAAGGATCTGGCCGAGCTGGTGCGCCAAGTCGCGGTCGCCCGGCTCGAAGCAGCCTCGCGCATGAACGTGCCCAAAGAGGTCGTGCAAGCGCATCCGCACCTGCTGCTCACGCTCGAAAACTACGAGCGCTCGGCGGCGGCGGCCGTCGACGGCCACAACGACCGCTTCTTGGTCTATCAACAACGCGCGCGCGACGAAGAGAACATCTTGCGCGGCGTGCTCAAGCAGCTGGGCTGGGCGCTGCCCGATTTCAAATGACGAAGCTGCCTCGCTGGTCGTTGCTCCCGCTGATTTTGGCTAGCGCTTCGGCGTTTGCGGCGGACGCTGCAGGTCCCGTGGTCTCCGCGGGCTCGGAGACCGCGGACGCAGCCGCGGTGGCGCGCGCTTTGCGGCGTGTGCCAGCCTTTCAAATGGCCGAGCTGGGCGCTGACGACGCCGCGCGCCGCCGCGCCGTGATCGAGAAACAGCTCGCTCCCGAGCTGCAAAAGGTGGCGGAAGCGCGTGCCCGCGGCTTGGACAAGCGGCTGCGCACCGCCGACCGCCTGCGCGAGCTGTACTCGCGCGCCATGGACGCCGAGCTCGGCCGTCAAACGGCCGAGCAGCAGCCGATCACCGACGCCGACATCCAAAAGTATTTCGACGAGCACAAGGATCGCTTCGAGACGCCGCGCCGCATCCGCATCTGGCGCATCTTGGTGAAGGATCTGGAGCTCGCCAAAAAGATCATCGCTGACTCGCAGGGCGCGCCCGGGCCCGCCAAGTGGCGCAGCTACGCCCGCGACAACTCGCTCGACACCGCGACCAAGTTCCGCGACGGAGACTTGGGCTTCGTGCGGCCCGACGGCAGTACCGAAACTCCGCAACTCCGCGTAGACCCAGCGCTTTTTGCCGCGGTAGACAAGCTGCAAGACGGCCAGCTCGCGCCCGAGCCTCTGCAGGTGCAGTCCGGCATCGCGGTGGTGTGGCGTCGGGGCAGCTTGCCCGCCATCACGCGCACGGTCGCGCAAGAGGCCGGCGCCATTCGCACGCTGCTCACGCGCCAGCGCCTCGAGACCGCGCGCCAAAACCTGATCGCCGAGCTGCGCAAGCAAAGCCTCAAGGCCTACGACGCCGAGGTGCTGGGCCTCTTGCCGGACAGCACGTTCGCGCCGCCCGCCGCCTCAGCGCGCAACTTGCCGCCACTGCCGAGCGGCAGCGCGGCTCCTGCAGGCGCGGTGAAGCCCGAGCCGGGTGAGCGCGGTACACGCTAGGGCGCTTGGGGGTCGAGGAATGAGGGGTTAGGGGCTAGGCGGCGGAGGGGAGAACGGGAGCAGCGAGCGCCCCGGCCCGCTGTCGCACGCCGCTCGGTTGGATGCGTGCCCTAGCCCCTTGATCGACTCACCCCTCACCCCTATTTCCTCACCCCTAAGCCACCACACGCGTCGACGATTTCGCAGGTTCCGAAGCCGCTTCAGCGTCGTTGACGCTCAGCTCCGTAGCAGGAAACCCGGCCATTTTGAGCCGCCGCCGCGCCACCTCGAGGGCTCGCGCGCTCTCGTCGATCGACAGCGCCGCGCGGCCGAGCTTGCGCGCTACCGTCGCGGTCGTGCCGCTGCCGGCGTAGGCGTCGAGCACCCAATCGCCGGGGCGCGTGCAACTCTCGATCACCCGCGACATCAGGGCTTCGGGCTTTTGGGTGGGGTAGCCGGTGCGCTCCTTCGCGACGGGCGCCACGATGCCGATCTCCCAAACGTCGCCCATCGGGGCGCCTGGCGAAGCCGCCGCGGTGGTGCTCGAGCGGGTGCGTCGGCCTGTCTCGTCGGTCACGGCGCGTTGCTTCTTGGTGCCCCAGGTAGCTAGCGTCGAAGGCGCCAAGGGCTCGTAAAGCTGCTGAAAGCGCGGCGTCACGCGCGAATCTTTGACGTAGCGGAGCAGCACGTCGTGCACGCGCTGAAAATTGGGCGTCTTGGCCGGCCAGCGCCGGTAACGCCAGATGATTTCGCTGGCGAAGCAGTCGCGCCCGAAGATCTGGTCGCAGGCAACCTTCAGGTAGTGGCTGGTCTTGGGGTCGACATGCAGCACCAGAC
>DATAKF010000344.1:0-9656 GCA_036261775.1 Polyangiaceae bacterium
GACCACCGCCACCGAGAGCGACACCTCGTCGCCCGGATTGAAGACGCCGTTCTGGGTCGAAGGCGGGTTGTTGATGGACCCATCGCTCAGCGCAAAGACGTCCAATTTGACGGGCGAAACGCAGGCCCCGCTGCCGTCGCAGACGCCGCTGCTGCAAGCTGCGCCAGCGGCGGCTGGCACGCTGCCGCAAGCTCCGGCCAAGCACGCGTTGCTGCTGCACTCGCTTCCTCCGGCGCACGCCAGGTTGCCGCTGCAGTTGCTGCAAGCCTTTGCGGTTCGAGCCGTGAGCTCCGTCACCGCGCAGTCGTCCAGCAGCGGGTTGCTGAAGATGTCCAGGTGGTCACCGACCGAGGTGAGCGCCGCCAGGCCCTGAATGCTGGAGAGCGAGGCGTGCTGCGACACGCGCACGGTCCTACCGACGCTGATCAGGCCCTCGAGCCCGTGCAGGTTGGGCAGCGTGGCGTTGCCCAGCAACCAAAGGTCGACGCCGACGTGGTGCAAGCCGAGCAGCGCGCTCAAATCCGTCAGCTTGGGGTTGTTGGCGAGTGACAAGATGCCGCTGGTGCTGACCAGCTGCTCCAGTCCGTGCAGACTCACCAGGTTCGCGCTCTGTGAGATCAGCAGCGCGCCCGTCGTGGTCACTTGCTCGAGCCCGGTCACGTCGACCAAGAGCGGGTTCTGTGAGATCATCAGGCCGCCCACGCGGTTCAGTCGAGGCGCCCCCTCCAGCGACGAGAGAACCGGCTGCCCGGACACCTCCAGCAAGCCCACCTTGGCGAGCGCGTCCAGACCGCTCAGGCTCTGGAGCTGGGTGTTCTGGTTCAAACTGAGGCGCCCCGTGACGGTCACCAGCTGGCGCAAACCGCGTAGATCGCCCAGTGAGGTGCCCCTGACGTCGAGGTTGCCCACGATGCACCACACGTCGTCGAGTAGCGGGAGGTTGCTGCTCACGCCTTCGGCGTCAATCAGCTGATCGCCGGTGAGCACACCCGGGCGCGCGAGCCCAGCAGCGCAGTCGTTGGCGTCGCGATCGCAGCCGTCTGCCTTGCCGTCACCGTCTTGATCGACGGTGTCGTCGTAGCCGAGACAAATGTCGCAGCCGTCAGGGACGCCGTCGGCGTCACCGTCGGCCGCGTCATCGTGCCCGGCGCAAACATCGCACCCATCGGGCACGCCGTCGCCATCGTCGTCGACGCTGTCGGCGCCGCCGGAGCAGACGTCACAGCCGTCGGGAGCGCCATCGCCGTCGGCATCGGCGCGATCCGAAGAGCCTGGGCAGACGTCGACGTCGTCGCACACCCCGTCGGCGTCGGCGTCCGGGCAGCAGGTTTGATCGGCGCGGCAGGCGCCGCCGTTTCCGCAGGCTTGGCCGGCCGCTGCCGCCGAAGGGCACGGGTTGAGGGCCAGGTAGGCAACGCGCTCGGCGCCGTGGTTTCGCTCCGAATCGGCGAAATTGTCTTCGTCGACGCTCAGCCGCAGACTGGAACCGACGGTCGCTGCAGGGCTGGTGAGCAGCGCGAAGCTCCCGTCGCCGTTGTTCATGCCGGTCTGCGACGCTACGGCGGTGGTGGCTGGGCCAGGGCTGCTCCAACTCTGAGCGAAGGGGGCGTTGCTGACCACGCCTTTGACGGCCAGGGGAGTTAGCCCCGCTTGCCAAGCGACTCCGGCGAGCGAGCCCGTGCCCGCTTCGAGCACGAAGTAGCCGACCGTTTCGCTGGCGCGCGTCCTAATGCTGTCCTCGCCGACGTGCTTGCCGACGCGCAGCACGTGGTTGGGTGCCGCGGAGCTGCTCGAGCCTCGGCTCCAGAACGCCGAGGGGCGCGCATCATTGGCCGATTGAACCTGGCCAAGCACGATCGGAAGGGTGTACGCCTGCTGGTAGCCGCGAACCTGGCCCGACCAACTGCCTTTGCGATCGGTGACGGTCGAGTCGAACCTGACCGCTTCCATCTTGATGCCGCTCGCGGCGCTGTACACGCCCGCTTCAGCCACGACATAGTGCACCGGCACGGCCGGCAGCGCTGGGCCGGAGTTGGCCATGCGGGCGATGCTCAGCTCGAAAGACGAACCCCCAGCGTTGCGCACTCGCGCCACCGCCGGGCCTGTCGCCGCGTCGTATTCGAGCGTGGCGATCACGACAGGCGCCGTGTAGCTCTGCGGTAGACTCACGCGGGTCCAAGCTTCGTTCACCGCCGTCTCGCCCGCGAACAGCTTCATGGGGGACAGCGCGAGTCCCGAGCGTTGCCGAGCGACACCCGAGTCCGATTCCGCCCTCATGCCGCAGCCGCCCAGCGCGCCAGCAGCCAACACCAACCCCGCGACCACCTTTTGCCCGACCATCTCGAACCTCCACCTGGCCCGCGTGCGAAGCGCGGGCTCAGCGCAGGGTAGATCCCAGTCAACGCTCGAGCCAAGCACTTAGAGTCGAGTCGCCCATCCCGCCGACTTCCGGCGCCGGCTTGCTGCCGCCGGCCCCGCGGCCCGAGCCGTGAGGGTATACCGCGAGCCCCTTCGACGTATGCTCCTGACATGGTCAAACGCATGCTTTGGACGAAGACTCTAGGCCTCACTTCGGTGCTCACCCTGTCGAGCGCGCTTGGCATCGTGGCTTGCTCCGATGATGACGGCGGCTCCGCCACCGACGGTGTCGGAGGAGAGGCGGGCGCGGGCGGGAGCGCGGGCGCTGCCGGTGAGCCGAGCGCGAGCGCAGGAGCGGGTGGTGAAGCGGGTGGCGGTGGCTGCATCGAGCTACCTGAGTCCGTCACGGAAGATCTCACTGTGGGCCCCGGTTGCGTCACGATGTACCGCACCAGCATCGACGAGAACGCAACGCTGACGATCGCCCCAGGAACCACGATTCAAGTGGAGTCAGGCGGCTTCTTGAACGTGGGTGTCTACGGCGATGCTTCCGCGTTGGTCGCGAAGGGCACCGAAGAGGAGCCGATCGTGTTCACGTCGGCCGCGGCGAGCCCGGCGGCGGGTGATTGGCAGTGTATTCGCGTGGAGCACGGCAGCGCCGCCACGGAGCTGTCGTACGTATCCATCGACTACGCTGGCAGCCCCTGCAACGCCGACGGCGCGGGTATCGAGGGCAGCCTACAAATCAAGTCTCCGGCCCGCGTGGATCACGTGAGCGTAACCCACAGCAGCTCGCACGGTATCTACATCATGCCAGACGGCGCGGTGCGCAAGTTCGAAGACCTGACCTTCGCCGACAACGAACGCGAAAGCCTCAAGGTCTCTTCCAAGCAGCTGGTCAAGCTCGGGCAGAACCTCACGTTCGAAGACGACGGAGAACGCATCTTGATCGACAACCAGTTCGCCCTGGGCACCTCGGGAACGGTGCTGGCCCAGCCCGTGCCATTCTTGGTCGAGGGCACGCTGTCGATCGATGACGACGCGCAGGTCGTGTTCGACGCCGGCCTCGAGCTCCAGCTCGACGGCGGGTCCGTGCAGGTCTTCAACGCAGATCTCGACGTTGCCGGCACCGCCGACAAGCCCGTCCGCTTCACCTCGGCCGCCGCAACGCCCAGCGCAGGCGATTGGGGCTGTCTGTTCTACGACGCACCCCAAGGCACGGCGACCATCGAGCACGCGGTGTTCGAGTACGGCGGCAACGGAGTTGGCTGCACCGGCGCCGAATACAAGGCGCTCCTCGTCGCCCCGGCGAGCGCCACCATTTCGAACGTCACGTTCTCGAGCAGCGACGACGCTGGCATCATCTGGGCCTGTAGCGACGAGCCGATCCCGGCTGGCTGGTGTGACAACACCTTCACGGACGTGACCACGCCCATCGACTGCACCTTCGGCGGTCCCGTCTCCTGCGAGTAGCCTGGACGAGACCCGCTGGGTCGGGAGCGCCGAGGCGAACCCCCGCGTGCTCCCGCCTAGCGGCTACTTGTTCTTCGGATCCGACGCCGACTTGCGCGCTGCTTCGTCGGCTTCTTTGAGCCGCTTGGCGATGCGGACTTTCACTTCTTCACTCTCGGAAACGTTCTTCTTCCAGGCTTCGTTGCGCGCGACGCGTTCGGTCGCGGTGCCCGGGTAAGTGATGGCTTCCTTCTCGTCCTCGGCGTTCTTGGCGTATTCCTTCCAACGGCCAATCGCCTCGTCGTTGTTCTTTTGGCGCTCGCGCAGGTCGGCGAGGGCGAAGATCAACTTGGCCTTGAGCGTGCCGTCTTTGCCGACGAAGCGCAGCCCGTTGACGTACGCGGCCTCGGCTTCTTTCTGATCGCCCTTGGCCAGCTGCGCTGAGCCGACGCGGTAGTGACCGACCGCCTTCTCCGGCTCGAGCTTGATCGCTTCGCGGTAGTTCATGATGGCGCCGTCGAAGTCGCGCGCGATGTAAGCGCGATCGCCGCGGACGATCTGCTCCATGTACGGGCTGATGCCCTTGATACCCTTGGGATCGCGCCGCACGCCGTCGGCGCCGACGGTCGAGCCGTCTTTCTCTTTGGCTTTGGCGTCGGCCTTGGCTTCGGCTTTCGGCGCGGCCTTGTCAGCAGCCTGTGCCGCAGTCGTCATGGCCAGCACCGCCGAGAGCCCGAGCAAGATCGTCAACTTGCGCATGCCCTGACGAATAACACGACCTGCCGCGAGGGGACGATTCGCGGGGAAACGCACACCATCCACAGTCTTGTGGATGGCCTGTGGACATAATTGTAACCTCTTGTATCTACTCATCTTTTCTAAGCACAGCCTGTGGAAAGCCGCCGGATGACCACAGGCCTGTGGGCGTAGCCATTCCCGGGCGCCGGCCGAGGTAATAGAACCTCCCAGCTCATGCCGTCGGCTTATCCGTGGGGGGCGCTAGAGCCCGTAGCGCGCGCGGCCACGCGGGTCGCCGCCGGCGTCCGGCAAGCCTTGAACGCCAGCAGTGCCCGCACCGCGTCGGCACTCAGCGAGCTGCTGGAGCTGCCGTGCGAGCTGGTGGTGAAGCGCACGCAGCTGGGGCACGCGCCGGCGCTCGCGCACGTGCTTTGGCTGAGCGCGGAGCCCGTGGCGCTCGGCATCTTGGTCGAGCCGGCGCTGGCGGCGTTTCTGTCCGCGCGCGTGCTGCGGCGCGCGGAGCCGCTGGCAGATCCGCAAGCGCCGTTGTCGCCAGCGCTGGCTGGCCTGCTCGGTGCTTTGGCGGTCGAGACCGCGCGCCGCACCGGTGTCGCGACGACGCTGCTCGGCGCGCCGCCCGTGGGAGAAGAAGCGCTAGTAGCAGACGTCACGCTGCTGCTCGAAGGTCGCCCGTTCTCGCTCACCGTGTTCGTCGTTGGTGCGCCAGCGCCCGTCGCCGAAGCGCGCCTCTCGCGCCTGGGCGAGCTCACGTTGCGGCTGCCGCTGGTCGTGGCCAGCGTGGCGCTGGACCGGCAAGATTTGCTCGGTTTGGAGCCGGGCGGCGCGCTCTTGCTCGGCACCGGCGCCAGCATCGACGTGGCTTTGCACGGCTACGGCGTGCTGGTCGGCCCGCACAGCGAACGCGGAATTCGAGTCGACTTGCGGCCCGATGGAAGACTTGTGGTAGGCGACCTAACCGAAGCGAGGCTCACCATGGAACCCAACACTCCTAGTCAGAACGACGGCGAAACGCTGACCGATGTCCTGCTCGAGACTCCCGTAGTGGTGCGGGTCGAGCTGGGCGCCGTCAGCATGAGCGCGCGCGAGTGGGCGAGGCTCGGCGCCGGCGACGTGATCGAGACGGCGCAGCGCATCGCCGAACCGGTGGTACTGCGCATCGCCGGGCGCGAGGTCGGGCGGGGCGAGCTGGTGAACGTCGACGGTCAAGTGGGCGTGCGGATTCAAAAGCTCTACGAGGCCACGTGAGTAAAGTTGGCAGTTGTGGTTGGGCGCTGGCAGCGCTGCTCCTGGCTGGAGCTGGCTGCCAGCAAGCGCCCAAGGTTGATCCGGCTGCTACCGGCTCTGTCGCCGTCAATGCGTCGGCCGCGCCTGCGCCCAGCGCGTCGGCCGCGCCTGCCAAGGCTTGGTTCGAAGGCTCCTGGCAAGGCACCTTTCAGGCCGAGCTTTTGCGCATCGAGCTACCGGCTGGCGGCGTGAAAGAGTGGAAGAACGACGACGGCAAGAAGGCCAGCGGCGAGGGCAAGCTGTCGCTCGAAGCCAAGCCGGACGGCAGCGTGAGCGGCACCGCAACCGGTGCACTCGGCGACCTCACGGTCACCGGTCAAGTCGACGGCGATCGCGCAGCGTTGACCTTGACCAGCCCGCAGCCGGAGGGTTTTCACGGCGTGATTTTGGCGACGCAGACGCCCGAAGGCATGAAGGGCACGCTCAACGCCTCTAGCGGCGACAGCCTGCAAGTCAGGCAGGCCGCGGTAACGCTGTCACGAGCCGCCAAATGAGCGCCCCGTGAGCGTCGCCGCGAACTTGAACGTGGTGCGAGCGCGCGTCGAGGCGGCCGCCACGGCCGCTGGTCGCGACCCGGCAACGGTGCGGTTGATCGCCGTCTCCAAGACGCACCCGGCGGCTGCGATCCGCGAAGCGTACGCCGAAGGGCAGCGCGACTTCGGCGAGAACTACGTGCAAGAGCTGCTGCAGAAGGCCGAAGAGCTGCGCGATCTGTCCGACCTGCGTTGGCACTTGATCGGACATTTGCAGCGCAACAAGGCGCGTCACGTCGCTGCGCTCGTGTCACTCCTACATACCGTCGATAGCGCCGAGCTGGGTCGAGAGCTCGCCAAGCGCCTCACGGGCGCCGCGCCGGGCCGCAAGCTCGAGGTGCTGGTCGAGGTGAGCATCGCGGGCGAAGCGCAGAAACACGGCGTAGCCCCAGAAAACCTCACAGAGCTGCTCAGCGCCATCGAAGCAGAGCCGGCGCTCTCACTGCGCGGCCTGATGTGCGTGCCACCCTTGACCGAAGATCCTGCAGACTCTCGCCCGTTCTTCGATGCTCTGGCGCGACTGCGCGACCAGCACGGCGGCGCTCGGCGCTTGCCCGAGCTGAGCATGGGCATGACGCACGATTTGGAGCACGCAGTAGCGGCTGGCGCGACGCTGGTGCGGGTCGGCACCGCGATCTTCGGCGGCCGACCAGTGAAGGCGCCGCTCTGATATCTTGATCGAGCCATGAGTCGTTGGCTCGCGAAGGTTCGCTGGGGGCTGGTTGCTGCAGGGTGCGTGGGTTGGGCAACTCCTGCGTGGGCGGGTGGCTTGAAAGGGCTGCCCGATCCGGGTGTCTCGGACCACAACTTGGTGATTGGCCCGAGCGTGGCAGCGGCCGTCATTGCACGACAGGACGCGCAGCCTGTCCTGGGGCTCGACGCGACCTACTCTTACGAGCTGCTGTGGGCGAGCTTGGGCGCGCGTTTTGTTGCCGGCGAGACGTGGACGAGTCTGCCGTACGGCGAAGTAGGCGTGTGGCTGCTCGCCAACGTCGGGGCAGGCTGCACGGTGGTTCACGGCGGGGCGCAAAGCGGGCAAGTCGCGCCGCATTTGTTTTTGGGGCTGCCCATCCCGGTTTCGCCAGCCAAAACGAACGCGCTTCACCGAACACTGATTGTCGAACCGTACTATCGGCCCACGTGGTGGGAAGGCAGCGCGCTGCACGAGGTCGGGGTGCTGGTGAAGGTCGTTGCTTGGGGCCGAAAGTCTCGACCGCGCTACGAGTCACCGCCAATCACCACGCCGCCGGCGAAGCGCAGTGACCCTCCGCTGGTCGATCCGATGCCGCCGGGTCAACCCGAGGCAGCGCCGCCACCCGCGCCCGAGGAGCCGCCACGCGCGCCGATGCCGATCGGCTCACAATGACTCACTCGTCGCTGAGCAGCAGTGCAGCGGCTCTCCGCACACACTGACGCCCGTTTTCAGTGTGCTCCAGCTCGGCCTATTGCGATCACGACTCCGCTCGAAATCTGAAGAACGCCGGTGCTGACGCCTGGGATCGGCCGCGTCGGGTACTGGCGTGCTCGTAGGCGGGACACGTCACAGGAATTTCACACTTCGCGAAGGATCCCTTACTAATGAATCTCGCATCTTCCCGCGTGGTGCTGCGTTTGGCTGGGCCCACCGTTGGCTTGTTCGTGACAATCGCGTGCGGCGAAAACGCTTCTGACCCGAGTGGCTCCGGCGGCACAGGGACGAGCAGCGCGGGCTCGGTCGGGACGGCCGGTGCGAGCGGCGCCGCCAGCACCGCTGGCGCCACGGCCACCGGTGGTGCCGTCACGACGGCGGGCAGTGGCACGGGCGGCAGCGCCAACGCCGGTAGCGCCAACGGCGGTAGCGCGATGGCCGGGTCGAGCAACACGACGGCTGGCTCCGGCAGCGGTGGCGCAAATGGCGGCAGCGCCAGCGCCGGAAGCTCGAGCGGCGGCAGCTCCGCGGGAGCGAGCGGCTCCGGAGGCGCGGCCACGACCGAAAAATTCAGCTTCTTCGTGACGAGCCTCGCCGCCGTGCGCCGCGAGTCTGGCAACATGAACGGCTTCGGCGGCAAGCTGGGCGGGCTCGCTGGAGCCGACGAGATCTGTCGCAAGATCGCCGAACAGTCGCTGCCGACTTCGGGCGCCAAAGGTTGGCGCGCCTTCCTCAGTACCTCCACCGTCAACGCCATCGATCGCGTCGGGACCGGGCCTTGGTACGACCGCACCGGTCGCCTCGTCGCGAACGACGTCGCTGGCCTGCTCCAAACACGCCCGCAGGGTGACGCGGCCATCATCAACGACTTGCCCAACGAAACCGGCGTCCCGAACCGCGCCGGCACCGGCGGCGGCGACGACGACAACCACGACACCATCACCGGCACCAATACCCAGGGCAAGTGGGACGGCGGCCCCACTTGCGATGATTGGACGAGCGCGACCGGCGGCGATGGTCCACGCGTCGGCCACTCTTGGCCCGCGCAGAGCGGCATGAGCTGGATGCAGGCCCACACGGCGCCCGGCTGCGAACCCAGCGTGAACTTGATGCAAACCGGCGCCGGCAGCGGCAACGGTATCGGCAACGGCGGCGGCTACGGCGGCTTCTACTGCTTCGCGCTCAAGCCCTAGCCGCCGTCGGTTCTCAGTAGGTCACCGTCACGATCGACGCTTTGGGCACCAAAATCGTGCCCCCGTCGCGCAGCTCACGCCGCTCGTGGCTCGGCCCGGTCGATGGGTAGACCTTGCCTGTCGCGTCGCCGCTCACGAGCCCACCCGAGCTGGCCGCGGTGAGCACGGAGATGGTCGCCACACCGCCGAGGCCCGGCACCTTGAGCGTTGTCTGGTAGTCGGTGTCGAAGCTCTTGTTGACGAACACGAGCGCAGGGCTGCCGCCAGGCCGCTTGGTGAGCCAAGCCGACAAGTCCTCTTGATCGGTGCGCGCGCTCTGCAGCGTGCCTTGCAGGGTGCTCGCGACCATCGCAAACGCCCAGTAGGTTGGGCGCCGAAAGTTGTCTCCCTGCGGATCGCCGGACGGCGCGAGTAGACTGTAGTCGCCGAGCCGCTTGTCTCGACCGTTGTACAGCGCCCACAGGTTGGCAATCTGCACGGGTGACGCCGCCAGGTGCCCCAGGTAGTCGGCGACGAACAGGGCGTTGACGTGCTGCAAGATCTGCGGCCCCGGGTTGGCGTCCACCGAGTTCCACTCCGACAGCCAAATCTCGTACTTTCGCCCGGGCGCGCCCAGCTCGTTCAGCTGCTTCTGAACGTCGCGCATCAGCGCGTCGGCCTCCGAAGAAG
>DATAKF010000350.1:0-46241 GCA_036261775.1 Polyangiaceae bacterium
CTGCCTCTCGGTCAAGCCCGAGACGCCGGAAGAAGCCGACTTCCGCTACGACGGCGCGCCCGAAGAGTTCAGTGAGCCCACCAACCCGGGCTTTCAGATTTGGGAGCTGGAGAGCCCCACCTTCAACGTACAGTTTCACTCCGTGGCTACCGACGAGTGGAGCATCGGCAGCCTGTTTGGTGAGCAGTGGGTCACGTACGCCGACTGGGCCGCCGACACCAACGGCAAGATGCGCATGACGCCCAAGGCGCGCGCCACCTTGTCGGACGACAAGTTCCTGCACGCCTCGATGGAGGTGGACGTGATCGGCACGCAGCGCCGCTACCCGCAGCTCTTGATCAGCGACGGCGATGTCGAGTGGCCCATCCAGAACAACCTGGAGAAGGGCACCACCTTCATCACGCAGATATTCGGCGGCATCACCGAGCGCATGCAGGTGCAGCTGCAGTTCTGCGACCACCGCACTTGGGACGTGAACAAGCAGTGCCCCAAGTACAACGTCGACACGGCCATGGATGGCGGTGAGCAAGTGAACTTGCCGCACCCCGAGATCAACGCCTTCTTCGGCATCGACCGCACGGTGCGCTTCGACGTCTACGCCTCGACGTCGCGGGTCTACGTCTACACCAACGGCATGCCCTACGCGTGCGCCGACCTGCCGGCAGGCAAATTCAAGGCTGGCTCGGCCGCCGTGACCTTCGGTGACGTGCTGTATCACTCCGCGGTCGACCTCGAGGCGTGGTACCCGTACCACCTGGACAAGATGCACTTCATCACGTCGCGCCACTTCTCCAATCTCGCGTTCTCGAGCAACGTCTTGGCGCCGAGCTGGGACGAGTCCCGGATTCCCTGCGGGACCGAGCCGAAAGAGTAGGCGGCGGTTTGGTCACTCCGAGCGTGAACGACGAAGCGGCCGTGGTGCGCGCGCCCGCCACGGCCAGCGCTCCGGCCAAGGCCAGCCGCGGCCACGTGCCCGAGCTGGACGGCATACGCGGCTTTGCCATCTTGTTGGTGCTCGGCCTGCACTTCATTTGCACGCAGATCTACGTGGCCCACGGCCCGATCGAGGCGCTGCTGAAAAAGGTGACCGGCTACGGTCGTTGGGGCGTGGACCTGTTCTTCGTGCTGTCCGGCTTCTTGATCACGGGCATCTTGTGGGATACGCGCGGTAGCCGCCGCTACTTCAAGACGTTTTACATGCGCCGCACGCTGCGCATCTTTCCGCTCTACTACGCCACGCTGCTCGTGCTCGTGGTGCTGATCCCGAGCAGCTTCTTGCAAGCGCACGCGCCCAAGGCGCTCGAGCTACGCGAGATGCAGGGCTGGCTCTGGCCCTATTTGACGAACGTCTACGTGGCCAAGATTGGCTCGTTCCAGGTCCCTTACATCGCCCATTTTTGGACGCTGGCGGTCGAGGAGCACTTCTATCTGGTCTGGCCGTTCGCGGTAGGGCTGCTGTCGCGTCGCAGCGCGATGTGGCTGAGCGTCGCGCTCAGCGTGCTCGCGGTGTCGCTGCGCATCGGCGTGGGTGTCTGGGGACTGGATCCGATGTACGCGCACGTCTTGACCCCCTGCCGCTTGGACTCTTTGTGTATCGGTGGGCTCTTGGCGCTGGCGGCGCGCGGGCCGCTCGGCGCCGCTGGCATCGGCCCGCTGGCACGGCGCTGGGTGCTGCCGGCGGCGGGCGGCGTTCTGCTCACGTCGGCCGTGCATGCCGTCAGTCCGGGTCATGCGCTGACGGAGCCGCTGCGTGAGCTGAGCCTGGCTTTGTGCTTCGGTTTTGCGATCGTGCTGGCCGCGACCGACTACGGCCCGGCCTTGTACAGGTCGTGGCTGCGCGCTGGCTGGCTGCGCTGGCTGGGCAAGTACAGCTACGGCCTATACGTGTTTCACGGCATCATCGCCTACGCGTTGGTCCCGCACGGCGCGCTGCCCTACTTCGAGCGCATCGTCGGACCTGGAGCCGCCGCTTTCTTGCTGCAGGCGGTCGTCGGCACCGCGGCGTCCATCGGCATCGCGGTGCTCAGCTACGAGCTCTTCGAAGCGCCCTTCTTGCGCCTCAAGAAGTGGTTCGAGCCGAGCGTCACCGCGCAGACGACGCGCTGAGGCGCCGTGGGCTACAGGGCGATGGGCGGCGGCGAGCTGTAGCGGCCCGACAGCGGAGAGGGCTCGCCCTCGTCGGCCAGCTCGCGAATGACGCGCGCTGGTACGCCCGCCACGAGCGTGTGAGGCGGCACGTCGCGCGTGACGATGGAGCCCGCCGCGACCACGGAGCCGGCGCCCACGGTGACGCCTGGCAGCACCGTGCAGCGAGACGCCAGCCAGCAGCCGTCCTCGATGTTGATCTCGGCGAAGAAGCTGACGCCGGCTCGGAAGTGCTGCGGGCCCACGGCGTGGTTGATGGTCAGGAGCGACACGTCGTGGCCGATGCGCACCATGTCGCCGATACGGATGCGCGCGCCCAGGTCGACGTGGAGACCACCCGTGATCAGCGTGCCCTCGCCAATAGTCAAAAGTTCGCACGGGTTGCCGACGCCGGTGAGGCGCATTTTGCCTTGGACCAGCGAATGCGCGCCGATTTGCACGCCGGCCGCCCGCAGCATGTTGGTGCGCAGGCGTGACAACGCGGAGCTGGGCAGCGCCTCGGCCATGTGAACCAGCACCTGGCGACTCATGAGGGGTTGTAGATCCTCACTGGCTACGCGGAGGACTCGTGACACTAGAGTGGGGCTCACGGACATCGGCTAAGACTTCAGAAAGTACCATGCCGCGCGGCCGCGCGCCGAGCCTTCGCGACGCCGCTACGAAACTCGCGAGGCGGTCTACGCCTCCTCGGTCTCGAGTGTTCGTTTACCGAGCTACCGAGCGTTCGGTTGGGAACGGACTTTGTTCACCACGCCCATCACTGCACCGGTTAGCTGTGGCAAAAAAGCAGGATCACTGTGCACTTGGCCGTGGTTGAAGCCGACGGGATTCAACAATGTTGCACCTGAAACCTCTGCGAAGCGTAGATCGAGCTGGTGTCGCGGACCGTCGGCCTTCGCGAGGCTGAGTAACGTGATCGGTCCCTTGACCTGCTTCCAGTCCAGCTGCGCTGCTTCGGCTGACTCGACCATGGCGGCGCCCTCTCTGTAGGCGGACCACCAATGCGAGGGAAAGTTGAGGATTTTGGCTGCGCGCTCTTCCGCAGCGGTAGGCCTGGCTCCGCCGCCCGCTACGGGCGATTGCGCGCCCAGCAGACGCTTGGTCATGGTGACGAGCGGCACGCGCTCGTACAACACGCGGCGATCGTAGTGGTCTCGTTTTGAGCCGCCGATGATGTCCTCGGGCGCCGTCGGATCCAGGAACACCAGCCCGCCCAGTTGCTCGGGGTGCTGGCGCGCGAAGGCCCGTGCGATGAACGCCGACGACGAGAACCCGACCACGACGAGCGGCAATTTGACGCCGCCCAGTCGAGCTACGTCCAAAAGCTCGTCGGCTTGCGCCTTGGCGTCGAAGGCAGAGGGCGGATCGCTCAGGCCGTAGCCTCCGCGATCGTAGGTGAGCACGGGCGCGCTTTGGGCCAGCACCTCTTTGGCGGCGTGCCACTGCTCCAGCGAAGCCACGAAGCCGCTCAGCATGACGACGGTGGGGCCCGGGTGCTCTTGGCCCGCCAGCTCGTAGCGGATCTTTTGGCCGTTGCGATCGAGGTACTTTGCCGTGCGGCCCAGCTCTTCCCGATCGCGCGCACAGCGCCTTTGCGCTAGCAGCGCCGCGACGCCGAGCACCACCGAAAGCAAGAGCGCAGCGATGCCTGCCAATTTGAACAACTTTCTCCACGGAACGCGGCCTTGCTTTGGCTTGGTGACCGCGCCAGTTGCACCCTCCTGCACCCCGGGTTCCGTGGCCATGCTTACTCCGAAGGCTTCCCGCCTGCTGCGTCGCCACCCGCTCCGTCGGCGAGTGCTTCGTAGTCGAAATCGGCGCGCATGATCGCGTCGTCCGGTTCGTTGTTGGTACAGTCTCGCGACCAAGTGAAGAAAGAGCGGGTCGCCTCCGAGTAGGTGAAACCGTTGGTCTCGAACGGCACGCGCTCGGTGACCTGGACGAGCTCGCTGAAGTCGGCGCTCACGATCTTGACGCCCTCGTAGTGGGTCAAGATCGCCAAGCGCTCGTCCGGCAGCTGTAGCAACGCCTGGTAGCCGACCAGGGTGTCCCTGGGCAGCACTTCTTCCCAGGTCTGTCCCGCGTCGGCGCTGCGCACGAGCGAGCCGTCGTCGCTCGGCCACAGCACCGCGCCATCGGCCGCGACCAGAGGCTTGCCGAAGCCGCCGCTCTTGCTCACACGCTCCCAGCTTGCTCCGCCGTCTTCCGTGCGAAAAATGCCCGAGATGCCCTCGCCGTAGCCGGCCGCACCGAGCAGGTGAAGCTCGGGCCCCAGCACCAGCGGGTAGCTGGAAGCGCGCGAGTCGTCCGGCAGGTTCATGCCGACGTCGACCCAAGTTTGGCCCGCGTCGGGCGAGCGCCACAGCGTCTTGCGAGCTTCGTGCCCGCCGGCCAGCATGATTTTGCGATCGGGATCGGCGAAATCGAGGCTGATCAGATCATTGTGCCGCACCGTGCCTTGGACGTGGAACGTGTCTCCGTTGTCGTCGGTGCGCCAGACGCCGTTGTCGCCGTAGATGGTGGCGAGCCAAAAGGTGCTGGGGTTGTCCGGATCGGTCGTGATCGACCGCGGCAAGCCGCTGAGGACGTCGGAGCCGTCGCCCTGGCCCAACAGCTGCCAACTCTCGCCGTTGTCGGTCGAGCCCCAGAGGCCGCTCTCGGACAGGCCGGCCACGACTAGGTCGGACTTGGCGTGCACGAGCGTGACGCGACCGCAGGTGGAGGTGCCGGTCTCTTCGCCCAGGTTGCTGGTGACGTTCGTCCAAGGCACGAGCACCGGCATGGCGGGGCCGCCGCCTTCGACGGGGGGAGCCCCGCCCGTGTCGTTGGTGCCGCCGGCGCCGGTGTTGGGCGGCTTATTCGGATCCGGGCAGCTCGTGTAAAACGTGCAGCTGCTCACCACAGCAGAGACCAACGTGAGCCCAAGCATCCACTTCAACACACGGCTTGGCTATCATGGGGGGCGGTTGGGGTCCACGCCCGCGCTAGAACGAAGCGTAACCCTTGTTGCCAACCAGCGAGCGCGCGAAGCGGTACGCCGAATAGGTGATGGGGGCCATCACGGTGGTGCGCTCACGCAGCCGCCCGAGCAGGCTGGTCGTAAACCAGTTGGTCTGAAACTGGACGCGCCCTCCTGCGGCCGAGCACGGGTCTTCGTTCTCGACGCCTTCTTCGCCGAGCGTCAGCGCCAGCATGGGGCGCGGCTTGCCCGAGTAGTTCGGCATGCCGCGGTGCCACAGCGTGGACGGGCGAATCAGCACGTCCCCTTGCGAGAGCGGCAAGCGCGTCGCGTCTTTGTCCACGCGCTGCATCGCAAACTCCCAGAATTTGTAAAAGCGCTTGTGCGTCTTGGGCACTACGTCGATGGCGCCGTTCACCAAATCGGTGTCCACGACTGCCACGTTGATGATCAAGAAGCTCTTCAGAAAGGCGCCGTCCATATGCCAGTGCTGCGCCACGCTGCCCGGCAGGTTGAAGTTGCAGCCGATGCGCGCCGCCTTGGGCGGAGTCGGCAGCAGCTGTTGCCCGAGCGCCAAGGTACCGCTGTCGCGCAGCACGTTCATCACGCCGCGAGCCAGCTCACCCGGAAAGCAGTTGAGGTGGCCGCTCATCAGCCCGCCGCCTTCGAAGCTCTCGGTGCTCTTCTTCCACGCGTCGAACTCGTTCGACAGGTTGCGCGCGACGTCTTCGAGCAGCGCGCGCGGCACCAAGTTGCGCAGCACCACGTAGCCGTTTTCTTCGAAGTTGCGCTTCATTTCGGCGCTGTCGAAGCGCGGGCTGGTGACTGAAGAGGCTTCGGAATGGGTCTGGAGCATGTTGGGCAACTCCGCTTGGCGGACGCGGCCCCGGATTATGCACCACGCCCTCGGCCAGGGCGACTGCTTCACGAGGCTGCGCGGCCGCTTGGCCGAGAATTTCTGGCGCCGCTTCGGTTGAAGCAGGGGGCCGAGCGCCTGCAGCGCCAGCTTGGTTGAAATCCGACCCTTGGTACACGCTCGAAACGCGGCTGAGCTGGCCGCCTCCGAGCCGCAAGTGTATCGACGCGCCGTGAAGCGCTCGAAGCGGCTTGCCTGGGGCCTTGGTTTGATTGGCGCGGTGCTACTCGGCGCGATCGCGCTGCGCGGGCAGCTCAAGCGCGCCGCGCGTGAAACCCTGCGCCTCGTCCGGGCCTCGCAGGAACCCCGCAAGGCCAAGCCCCTGGTGGTGGCGGAGACGATTTACGCCGGCAAACTGAGCGAAGGCTGGAGCGACTGGGGTTGGGGGCAGCACCGCCTGGGCAACGGCCCGGCGCAGGTCGTGTTCGCGAGCTACGGCGGCATCGTGCTGCACCATGGCCACACGACCCAGAGCTACGGCGCGTTCTCGTTTCGCTACCGCGCGCCGGACTGGGGCGGCGAGTTCCTGCAAGTCTCGCTGCGCGGCAGCCAAGGCGGCGACGTTTTTCCCAAGACCGATATCGAGACGTACCACGTGGCCCTGCTGCCGGACGGCTGGCGCGAAGTGCTGCTCGACTGGGAAGATCTGAACCCCCGCGGGTTGCCTTTCGAGAGCATCGTGATCGGTGCCAGTCGAGAGGTCGCATCCGACTGGGTCTCGCTCGATCAAGTGATTTTGACCCGGCCCGAGCAGAAGGTGCTCGCCGATCGGCAGGACATTCTGCAAATCCTGTGCGGCGGCCCGACTCATCCGATCAGCCCGCTCATCTACGGGAGCTCGTCGGAGGTGTGGGCGAGCGGTCACAGCGCTCAGCGCTTGGGGGGCAATCCACTCAGCCGATTCCATTGGGAGCTCGGCGTTTGGAACACCGGCGCCGACTGGTTCTTCGAGAACGCCAAGCAGCCGCAGAACCTGTTCCAAATGGTGGACACGCGCGCCAAGGCCGACCACCCGTTGGCGCTGGTGGTGCCGATGCTGGGCTGGGTCTCCAAGGACGACAGCAGCTTTGGCTTTCCGCGCAGCCTGTTCAAAGAACAGCGCAAGTTCGACCCGCACAAGCCAGACGCGGGTGACGGCGCCGCGCCCGACGGCACTCCGCTACCGCCCGGCGCTCCCGAGCAAACCAGCGTGCCCGCTCCTCCGGAGCTGATCGAGCAGTGGGTGCGCCGGCTCGTCAGCGAAAGCGAGCAGCGCGGCGGCAAGGGTGTGCAGATTTACATCTTGGACAACGAGCCTTCACTCTGGAACACGACGCACCGCGACGTGCGCCCCAAGCCGCTCTCGTACGACGAGCTCTTGGAGCGATCCATCAAGTACGCGCGCGCCATTCGTCAGGCAGATGCCAAGGCCGTGATCGCTGGACCCGCCGAGTGGGGCTGGCTCGGATATCAGTACTCGGCCGTCGATCGCGAAGCCGGCTACTCGTCGGCCCCCGACAAGAGAGCGCATGGCAACGTCTGGCTGGTGCCCTGGTACCTGAAGAAATTGGCCGACTACGAGAAGACCAACCAGGTCCGCCTGCTCGACATGTTGGACCTGCACTTTTACCCCGCCGGCGAGGGCGTGTTCAGCGGCGGCGAGGCGACCGATCCGAAGACGGCTGCCTTGCGCATCCGCTCGACGCGAGCGCTGTGGGACCCTGGCTATCACGACGAGTCGTGGATCAAAGAGCCGATCCGGCTGATTCCGCGGATGAAGGACTGGGTTCGCCAGAACTACCCGGGCCTCAAGTTGTCCATCGGCGAGTGGAACTTTGGTGCCGAAGGGCACATCAGCGGCGGCATCGCGACCGCCGAGGCGCTAGGCCGCTTTGGCCAACAAGGCCTGGACGCAGCTTTTCACTGGGGGGACCTGAAGCTCGATACGCCGGCTTACTGGGCGTTCCGCGCGTTCCGCAATTACGACGGCGCCGGCGCGCGGTTCTTGGACGTGTCGGTGCCGGTGCGCGACAGCGGCGAGGTCTCGCTGTTTGCCTCACGCGACGAAGCATCGGGGCGCATGGTGGTCGTGATGGTGAATCGCGACCCCAGTACACGCATCAAGGCCAACGTCGAGCTGAGCGGCTGCAAGCCGGTGACCGATTCGCGTTTCTTCACCTACACCGGCCAAGCGCTCGCGCCAGCCCGCGCGACCGTTGCAGGCTCAAGCGTGCTGGCGTCGCTGGATCCCTACTCGATCTCCGTGCTCGAGCTCACGACGGGCGCGGCGCCGCGCCCCTGAGGCACACCCTACTCGACGAACTTCGACACCAGCTCGACGTACGCGGCTTGGTAGTAAATAGCGGGCTCGGTCAGCTCCCACGAGCGGTCGTGCTCGACGGTGGGCTGCCAGGCGGTGTTGAAGTCCAGGTAGGCCTTTTGCGCCGGCTGCTTGCGGAGCTGTGAGTTGGCGCAGGCGTTCTGCTGCGGATCTTGGTCTTTGCAGTATTGCGGGTTGGGACCACCCGGCACGTAACCCGGCGGCGGGCCAAGCCGTGACGTCTTGGCGCTGTCGAGCTCCGGGTCACCATCGCGAAACCAGGCGTGATAAATCTCGTTCAGCGAGCGCTCGGCGCCGTAGCTGCTCATGTTGGTCAAGTACACGAGGCCGAGCGGGTTGATGCCGTGGAACCAGTGCAGCAGGTTTTCGGCGCGCTCCGCGAACGCCGTGGCTTGAGGCGAGCTACCCAGCACGCCAACCATCTCGTAGTTGGTGTTGCCCACGTTGGCGCGCACCATGTTGTGTCCCCAGTGGTACGAGCCGTCCGGCATGTACGCGCGGTACAGATCGCGCTCGGGGTTCAGGCTGTAAATCTCGGCGCTTTGGGCGGTGGAGCGCTTGCGGTCCAAGATGGTCGCTTTCAGCTTGGCGTCGGCGTTGGGCAGCGCCGCGTAGTAGAGCAGCGCTTCGCCTTGCTCGGGCTCGTAGCTCGACCAGCCGTCTTCTTTCATCGGCCGGAGCGCCGCTAGCCCCTTGGCGACGACCTCGGCATAGCCGGATTCACCGGTGAGCCCGAACAAGTAAATGGCAGCCACGACGTTGGCTTGCTCCTGCTTGGTCAGGTCGTCGTCGGAGTCGCCGGCCTTGATGGTCATGTCGTCGCAGTCGTCTTTGCGCGGGTGCTGTTGAAAATGCGTCCAGGCTTTCACGGCGCGGTCGCTCAGCTCCGCAGCGTAGGTCTTGAGCTCCGGCACTTGGCGCATGACCAGCGCCGCGTGGGCGAACACGCCCGCCACCGTGATCGTCGCCGACGAGCACGGCTCTGGGTAGTAGAACCTAGGAAAACGCGACTTTTCGGGGAGAGGATCCTTGAAATCGACGTTGCCGACCTTGGGCAGCACGCCGCCGCCGAGGTCGGTCGGCTGCATCTTCATCAGCCAGTCGAGCTCCACCTTGAGCTCGTCCAGCAGGTCCGGCACTCCGTTGCCCGATTCGGGAATGACGAAGTCGTCCCCAAAGACCTGTGGACGCGCCGCGTAGGTGGTCAGCAACTGATGCAGCGGGGCCCGCGCGAACGTCACGTACTTGTTGACGTCGCCGGCGTCCCACCAGCCGCCCGAGAGATCGCGCGCGGTCTTGGCGTCGTCGCGGGCCCGCACGCTGCGTGCCTCTTTGTCTTGGCGCGGGCCCACGTAGTCGGGCGCCGCGATCCAACATTTGTCACCGACGCACGCGAACGGCTTGCGCTTGGCGAAGTTGGCGCGCTGAAAGTAAAAGACCTTGACCGCCGCGCGCAGGGCGTCGCGATACACGGAGCCCCGGATGTCGAAGCGGTCGGACCGAAAGCCTCTTTCACTATCCAGCAGGCAGTATGAGCCCTCCTGGACCACCGACGAAAAGTCGAACCAGGAGCCGCGGTCGCCGGAGCTTTTTTGGATGGCGCCGTTGTTCCAGATGCGGGGCGCGCCACTGAAGACCAGCTTGCCGTCGGCCCAGGAACGAACCTCGTAGGTGGCTCCGGGGCGGAATTGGTCGGCGGCGTTCCAACCTTCAATCGGGTCGCTCAAAACGGCGAACTTCCTCGCGGAAGGCCGGTAGCCGAACTGATCGACGCGAATCATCGGATTGATGGGAGTCTTGACGCAGCTTTGGAAAGGGCCGTTCAAGGTGGCTTGCGACCCCGTTTCTTCGGCGCCGGCTGCCGTGGCCGGAGTTGCTTCCAACCACGCTGCTGGTGGTCGTTCGCGTGGGCAACCGGTGAGAGCGGCCAGAGACAGCGCACCCGCCATCAGCGCGAAACGCGGACCCTGCCTTGAAAAGCCGTCTTGATGCATCGTGAGCGCTGTCCCTTACCGCGGTCACGGTCGGGCGGCCAATGTGCGGCCGTGCGGCGCCGGTTGCAGTGCGATTGCAGTGCGCGGGTTGCAGTGGAAGCCAATTCTGGTGCTGACGCTGGGCCGATAGGTGTTGGGCCGTGGACGCATAGGCGCAACCGATGTAAGCGGCTGAGCTGGTGTTCATGGATCTGACCAGAGCCGCTCGGGAGCGCAGCGCGCGTCTCTCTCTCTCGGTTGCGGATTGGGTCTTGGCGCGTTGTCCCACGTTCGTGGGCGGCCGCACCATCACGACCGCGCTGCGCCTTGCGGGCGCGCAGGTCGCCCCCTCGGTCATGTTCTGGGGCATGCCCACGTTGACGGGCCCTGGCGACGTCGCCACTCGGCTCTCGATCGGCGAGCTGTGCGGCCTCAACTTCGGTTGTTTGTTTCAGCTAGATGCACCCATCACGCTGGAACAGCACGTGGCCGTGGGGCACGAAGTCATGTTCCTGACGCGAACCCGCGACCCCAAGGATCCGGCGTGCCGTGGCAAGCTCGAGGGCGCCAAGCCCATTCGCATCGAAGCCGGATGCTGGCTGGGCTCTCGGTCCACCATCATGCCCGGCGTCACGGTTGGGGCTGGGTCGGTCATCGGTGCGTCAGTCGTGGTGACGGAAGACGTGCCGCCGAATACTCTTTTGGCAGGTAGACGCAAGATATCGATCGCCAAATGGCGATGAAAATGGGATCCGGAAAGGTCGGGCCGCAGCGATGATTGAACGTAATGACGCAGTCGGGATCGTACTCGAGAGCTTGAACGAGGTGTTCACCCAAGAGGGCAGCACTCCGCCCGCGGCGATCACGGAAGAGACCGTCCTGGTCGGCACCGACGCGGTGCTGGACTCGCTCGGTGTCGTGCAGCTCATCGTCGAGGTCGAGCAGCGCGTGGAGCAGACGCACGGCGTGTCGGTAACGCTGGCCAGCGACAAGGCCATGTCTCAGCGCAACAGCCCATTCCGCACCGTCGGCGTGCTGGCCGATCACGTCATCGCGACGGCGGCAGAGGTCGCCTCGTGAACGACCGCCGCGTGAGCGACAAACCCGTCATGCTGGTTACGGGTTCACGCAAGGGCATTGGCCGCTACTTGGCGGAGCACTACCTGAAGAAGGGCTACTTGGTCGAAGGCTGCAGCCGCGGCGAGCTCGATTTGGGCGAGGGCTATCGGCATCATCAGCTCGACGTGGCCGACGAAAAGGCCGTGCGCGCGATGGTGGCCGACATCACCAAGCGGCACGGTCGCATCGACGCGGTGCTGAACAACGCCGCCATCGCCAGCATGAACCACGTGCTGCTCACGCCCGCCAAGACCGCCAACCGCATGCTCGAGGTCAACGTGACCGGCACCATGCTGGTGTGTCGCGACGTAGCCAAGGTGATGATGCGCCGCCGCTTCGGTCGCATCGTCAACTTCACCACCATCGTGGCGCCTATCGCGCTGTCGGGCGAGGCGATTTACGCGGCGTCCAAGAGCGCGGTCGTGACCTTCACGCGCATTTTGGCGTTCGAGTTGGGGCAGTGGGGCATCACCTGCAACTCGTTCGGCGCGACGCCGATCATGACGGACATGATCAAGGGCGTGCCGCAGGACAAGATCGACGCCGTGGTGAACAACTTGGCGGTCAAGCGCCTGGGCAGCCACGAAGACTGCGCCAACGTGTGCGACTTCTTCGTGAGCCCTGCGAGCGACAACGTCACTGGCCAGGTCATTTACCTCGGCGGCATTAGCTGAGGCGGGAGCGCGCGATGTCAGCCGATTGGTTCTTCGCGCGTCTTGCCGAGTGGGGCGACGCGCCCGCCCTGGCCGCTGGCGAGCAGTCGACCAGCTACGCCGAGCTGGTGCGGCTGTGCGACGTTTGGACCGAGCGCCTGGCGCAGCTCCAGGTGGGGCTGGGCGTCGCGGTCGCGATCGACGGCTCGTTCTCGCCGCAGACCTGCGCGGCTTTCTTGGCGGCCATGCGGCTGGGAGCGGTGGTGGTGCCGCTCACGCCGCTGCTGCGCGTGCAACGCGACAAGTTTCTCGAGATCGCCGAAGTGTCGCTGCTGCTGGAGGTCGACGAGGCCGACGCTTGGACGCAGGCCGTGCTGCCGCACCGCGTGCAGAGCCCGCTGATGCTGAAGCTGAAAGAGCGCCAGCATCCGGGCCTGGTGATCTTCTCGTCGGGCTCGACAGGCGCGCCCAAGGCGATTCTCCACGACCTGACGTCCATTCTGGAGAAATTCCGCAAGACGCGGCAAAAGAAGACCACGCTCACCTTCTTGCTGTTCGATCACATCGGCGGCATCGACACCATGCTGAACACGTTCGGCAGTGGCGGTTGCGTCGTCACGGTGCCGCAGCGAACGCCGGAGCTGGTGGCGCGCGCCATCCAGCGGCACGCGGTGCACACGCTGCCCACGTCGCCGACGTTCTTGAATCTGTTCTTGATGTCGGGCGTGGCCGAGCAGTTCGACCTGTCGTCGCTCAAGGTCATCGCCTACGGCACGGAGCCCATGCCCGAGAGCACGCTGCAGCGGTTGCACGCAGTGTTCCCCGAGGTGGCGCTGGTGCAGACTTACGGCATGTCGGAGCTGGGCGTGCTGCGTTCGCGCTCGCGCGACTCGGAGTCGCTGTGGATCAAGTTCACCGGCGAAGAGTTCCAAATCAAGGTCGTTGACGGTATTTTGTGGGTCAAAGCCGCGACTGCCATGCTCGGCTACCTGAACGCGCCCGACTTGTTCGACGCAGACGGCTGGCTGAACACGCAAGACGCCGTCGAGGTCGACGGCGAGTACCTGCGCATCTTGGGGCGCGCGTCGGACCTGATCAACGTGGGCGGCCAGAAGGTGTACCCGGCCGAGGTGGAGAACGCGCTGCTCCAGCTCGACAACGTCGAAGACGTCGCGGTCTTCGGCAAGCCTCACCCCATGATGGGCAACGTGGTGGCCGCACGCTTCAAGCTCAAGAGCCCCGAGCCGCTCGACGTCTTCAAGCGCCGAATGATCGCCTTCTGCCGCGAGCATTTGGCCAAGTACCAAACACCCGTCTACGTCGAGCTGGCCGACACCGAGCAGTTCGGCGCTCGCTTCAAGAAGCTGCGGCATGTCTGATACACGTGTGGAACCCAAAGAGCAGCCGATTTGGCGGCGCGCGCTGACCGCATTTTCCGACGAGTTCAGCGGCCTGCACCCACGACTGCACGCCTACAACATGGCCGTCAAGCTGCTGCCCACGCGCAGCAACGGCGCCTTGCGCGCGCGGCTGCTACGCCTGGCAGGCTTTCAGGTTGGGGCAGGCACGGTCATCAACGGCTTGCTGAAGCTCAACGGCGGCAACGGCTTCGAGGCGAACCTGGAGCTGGGCCAAGACTGCACCATCGAGGCCGACGGCATTTGGGACTTGTCGGACAAGCTGACCATCGGTAACCGCGTGACCATCGATCCTGGCGTGATGATCCTGACCAGCACGCACGAGATGGACTTTCCGAGCCACCGCGCCGGCAAGATCTTGCTCAGCCCGGTCGTGGTAGCAGACGGCGCTTGGCTGCGCGCGCGCTGTATCATCTTGCCGGGCGTCACCATTGGCGCGGGCGCGGTCGTGGAAGCGGGCGCAGTCGTGAACAAGGACGTACCGGCCAACGCGCGCGTGGGCGGGGTGCCCGCCGTGGCGTTGCCGCCGCTCGAGGCCACGCCTTGAAGCGAAGCGTCCGGCTGGCAGTGCTGGCTATGGGCGCGCTGCTGGTGGCGGGTTTTTTGTCACCGTTGCGCGAGCGGTTCTTGGGTCGAAAGCGGCTGCGCTTTCCGTACCTCGGCCGGCCCATCGCGGCGGCGACCTACGACGCGTTAGCGGCCAAGCCTGGCTGGGCCAAGGCACGAATCGAGGTGGGTCCGGGGATCGTGCTCAACGGCTTGCTGCGGCGGCCGGCCTCACCGACTGCGCCGTGGGTGCTGTTTTATCCGGGCAACGACGAGTCGCAGCTGGACAGAGGGCAGGCGTTCCTGAGCCGGTTGGGCGGCGAGCGGGACTGGGGCTTGGCCGTGTTTGCCTACCGCGGCTACGACTCTTCCGGCGGCAAGACCGAGCACTCGAGCATGAGCGCGGACGCGCCGAAGATCTTGGCCACGCTTTGCGAGATTCACGCGGCCGTGCCGGCGGCCCGCGTGCACGTGGTCGGGTTTTCGATCGGCGGACACATGGCCACCCATGCGGCGCGGGGCGAAAGCCTGGCGGGTAGGCGCCCAGCCAGCCTCACGCTCTTGGCCAGCGTGAACGACATCGTGATGCTGCAGCCGTCGCCCTGGGCCAAGTTCAGCTTGGGCGAGGACTACCAAACGAGCCCGCTCTTGCGCGACGTTCCCGCGCCGGTGTTGGTGCTGCAGGGCAGCGCCGACTCGGCCTTTGGCGGCCCGCAGCAAGGGCGCGACATCGCGGCCGCGCTGGGCGCCAAGGCGCAGTATCACGAGCTCCCGGGCGTCGACCACGTGCCGCTATTGGCCGACGAGAAGGCGCTGCAGCTGGTGCGCGACTTCATCACCACGCACTAGCTAGCGCTGCTGCTATTTGCTTTGCATGAACGGGCGCTCGAACGCTAGGTGGAAGGCATAGGCGACGGCCAAAGAGGCCACGCCGCTGATGCTCAAGAGCGCGAGCGCGAATGGCCCCGGCGCCAAGTGCAGGGGCAAGAGCGCGAAGTAGCACAGCGCCATGACGGGCAAGTGCGTGAGGTACAAGCTGTACGAGAAGTGACCGACGGCCACCAGCGGCTTTGCGCTCAGCAGCTCGAACAGCCGCGAGCGCGTCTTGCCGGCCGAGGCCGCGCAAGCCGTGAGGTGGACGAGCAAGCAAGCCGTTGCCAGGCCGACGAGCACGTCAGTCACCGGCTTGTAGGCGAACCAGATCTTGCCGAGGCCGAGGCCGAACGTGACGCAGAAGCCCCACAGCCCAGCGCTGAGGTAGCGCCACGCAACGCGCTGCCGTAGGCCTGCTGCCAGCGACTGCTCGGAGAAGCCGATGGCGGCGGCCGCCATGCCGAACGTGAACAGCAGCAGGTACCAAGGAATGGCGCTCTTGGCAGGACCCGGCGCGAACAACAGCGGCGCGTAGCCGAGCACGGCGGCCACCAGCACCGTCCCCAGCATGCCGAAGCGTCGCCACACCGGCAGCAAGAGCAGCGGGAAGAAGAAGTAGATCTGCCACTCGCTCGCGACGCTCCACAGCGGGCCGTTGATCTGCACGCTCCAGCTCGGCACCCAGTTGTGAATCAGGAGTACGTGCGACAAAATCGGCCCCAGCTCGAGGCCGGGCAGCGAATCGTCCCAGATGGTGCCTGACGCGCCGGCCTTCAGCGCTGGCACTGTCGCCAAGAGCACGAGCGACGCCAGCAACGTGACGAAATACGGCGGCAAGATGCGGCGGGCGCGGCGCGAGATGAAGCGCCCCAGCGCGACCGTGTGCTGCTCGGGCCGGGCGCGCGCTACCGGCAGCATCAAGCAGTAGCCAGAGAGCACGATGAAGATGGCCACCGATTCGTGACCGAACGCCGACAGGCGCCTCAGCAAGCGCCACGGACCGCTCAGGTCACTGCCCGAGAAGCCGAGCACGGAGTGGAACACCACCACGTAGCAAGCGGCCAACGCACGCAGCCCGTCCAAATAGGCCAGGCGCAAACGTGGCTCGGTTGCCGGCTTTGGCGCGGGCGGGCTGGGCTCCGGCATGTTGGCTGCGGCGGTCATGGGGCTGCTACTTCCGGGCAGAATTGGTACCAGGAAAAGCGACTGCGGGAACGATCAAGCTGCAAAGGTTGGCGATCGCGCTTGTCTCGGCCGCCTGGCTCTGCGACACCTTCGGCGTCCCCATGCCCGCCTTTCAGTACCAGGAAATGCTGCCAACTGGCGCCGACGAGACGCCGTTTCGCCTGCTGACCCGTGACTACGTCTCGACGTTCGAGGCTGCCGGCCAAACCTTCCTGCGCGTCGATCCGCAAGCTCTGACGCTGCTGACCCGCGAGGCCATGCGTGACATCGCCCACCTGCTGCGGCCCGGACACCTGGCGCAGCTGGCGCGCATTCTGCAAGACCCTGAAGCGTCACCGAACGATCGCTTCGTCGCCTTGGACCTGCTCAAGAACGCCAATATCTCGGCCGGCGGCGTGCTGCCCATGTGCCAAGACACCGGCACCGCCATCGTGATGGGTAAGAAAGGCCAGCTGGTGTTCACCGGCGGCGGCGACGAAGCGGCGATCGCGCGCGGCGTCTTCGATACCTATCAAACGGCGAACTTGCGCTACTCGCAGCTAGCGCCGCTCGACACGTACAAAGAGAAGAACACCGGCAACAACTTGCCCGCGCAGATCGAGCTGTTTGCGACGGACGGCGACGCCTACAAGTTCCTGTTCATGGCCAAGGGCGGCGGCTCGGCCAACAAGAGCTACCTGTACCAAGAGACGAAGGCGCTCCTGAATCCGGACAGCCTGCTCAAGTTCGTCGACGCCAAGATTCGCACGCTCGGCACGGCGGCGTGTCCGCCCTACCACTTGGCGATCGTGATCGGCGGTACGTCGGCCGAGTACGCCCTCAAGGTGGCCAAGCTGGCGTCGGCGCGCTACCTCGACAAATTGCCTTCGGCCGGCAACGAGCTGGGCCATGGCTTCCGCGATTTGGAGCTCGAGGCCAAGGTGCTCGAAATCGCGCAGCGCACCGGCATTGGCGCGCAGTTCGGCGGCAAATACTTCTGCCACGACGTGCGCGTGGTGCGCTTGCCGCGCCACGGCGCCAGCTGCCCGGTGGCCATTGCGGTCTCGTGCTCCGCCGATCGCCAAGCCGTCGGCAAAATCACCAAAGACGGCGTGTTCTTGGAAGAGCTCGAGCACGACCCGGCCAAGTACTTGCCCGAGACGACGCACGACGACTTGCCGAGCGACGTGCTGAAGGTCGACCTGAACCGACCGATGAGCGAGATTCGCGCGGAGCTGTCGCGCTACCCGATCAAAACGCGGCTGTCGCTCTCGGGACCGCTGATCGTGGCGCGCGACATCGCGCACGCCAAGCTGAAGGAGCGCATCGACGCAGGGCAGGGGCTGCCCGAGTACATCAAGAATCACATGGTGTACTACGCAGGTCCGGCCAAGACCCCGACTGGCTACGCCTCGGGCAGCTTTGGCCCGACCACGGCGGGGCGCATGGACGCCTACGTCGATGCGTTTCAGCAGCAGGGCGGCAGCCTGGTCATGTTGGCCAAGGGCAACCGCTCGCCGCAGGTCACCGCCGCTTGCAAGAAATACGGCGGTTTTTACCTGGGATCCATCGGTGGCCCCGCCGCGCGCCTGGCCCAAGACTGCATCAAAAAGGTGGAGGTCTTGGAGTACCCGGAGCTGGGGATGGAAGCGGTTTGGCGTATCGAGGTCGTCGATTTTCCGGCGTTCATCGTCGTGGACGACAAGGGTAACGACTTCTTCCAGGGCCTGACTGGCAGCGTGCCTGACGGCAAGAAGCCGCTGGCCGTGGTGAGCGAATGAGCGCGTCGCTGCCGCTGCTGGTGGTCTCCACGGGTTGCCCCGCGGGCGTCGGGCCCGAGGTGTCGGTGGCGGCGGCAGCCAAGCAGAAGCGCGCCGCGACCGTCTTGCTCGGCGACGAAGCCACGCTGCGCAAAGCTGCCAAGCTGGTCGGCGTGGCGGAGCGGCGCCTGGTGGCGTGGGATGGAAAGACGCGCGACGCTTCCAAGATCTACTTCGCCCAGGTGGGTGAGCCGCTGAGCGAGCGCGATCGCGTTCCGGGTAAGCCGAGCGCCCGCGCAGGCCTGGCGCAGCTCGAGTACATCGAGGCTGGGTTTACGCTGGTAAAGTCGTCGTCGCTGGCCGCGCTAGTGACGGGTCCGGTCAGTAAAGCGGCCATCGCGCACTCGGGGCTGCCGCGAGCGCGCGGCTTTTTGGGCCACACCGAGTGGCTGCAAGCGTTGGATGGCGCAAAAACCAGCGTAATGTGCTTCGTTTGTGAGGAGCTTGCCACGAGCTTGGTCACGACTCATCTGCCGCTCGGCAAGGTTCCGCGCAGCATCAGCTCAGCGGGCGTGGCCGTCGCGACGGTCGAGCTTGCGCGCCTGCTGCAGCACCTGGGTAAGAAGAAGCCGTCGCTCGCTGTCGCGTCGCTGAACCCGCACGCTGGTGAGAGCGAGCTGCTGGGTGCGGAAGAAGCGCGCGCCATTGCGCCGGGCATCGCCAAAGCCAAGCAGGTGCTGAGACGTAGCGCCATCATCAGCGGCCCCATCGGCGCCGAGACGGCTTATCGCAAGGCAGCCAAAGGGGGCTACGACGGCGTGGTGGCTATGTACCACGACCAAGCCACCATCCCGATGAAGCTGCTGGCGTTCGGCGACGCCGTCAACGTCACCGCTGGCCTGTCGATCGTACGGACGAGCGTCGATCACGGCACCGCCTACGACATCGCCTGGCAAGGGCGCGCTGACGCCGGTGGCATGCTGGCGGCGCTCGAGCTGGGGCGCCGCATCGTGGTGGGGCGAAGCGCATGAGCTTTGCGCTCTTCGTGAGCGCACTCACGGCAGAGCTCCCCGAGGCGACCAAGCGCGCCGAGCGGCTGGGTCTTTCGGCTTCCGACGCCTGGAACGTGCTGGTGGTATCGCAGCTGCGCAGCGTGCTTGCCGAGCGTGCGCACGCGCGTGGCTGGGACTCGTCGCGAGGGTTGGAGGGACGGCTTTTTCGCGGTGTTCCAGGCTTCGAAGCCGACCCGCACGCTGCCAAGCGGCAGAAGCTGCTCGACGCGCTCACGCCGTCCGCGTTGCCGCTCGGCGCGTCGCTCGCGCCGTCGGTCGAAGCCTTTGGTCAGCTGTACGAGTCGCTGTTGGCGGCGCGCCCCGACGTGAGCGGGCGAAGCTTGAGGAAGCGCACCGGCAGCTATTACACGCCCGAAGCCCTGACCGCGACGGTGGCGGGCCGCGGCTTCGACGCGCTGGCCCGGGCATGGGGCGGTGCAGGCTTTGGGGCGCGACGTCTAAGCGTGCTCGATCCGGCGTTGGGCGCGGGCGCGTTCTTGCTGCAGGCAGGGCGTGAGATCGCTCAGCGCTCGGGACGACCGGTGCACGAGGTGGTGCGGCACGAGCTGTTCGGCGTCGACGTGAGCCCGTTGGCGGTCGCGGTGGCGGAGGCTTCGCTCTGGCTGCTGGCCGATTCGCCCGAGCTCACGCTGGCGGCGGCCGGCGCGAACCTGATGGAGGGAGACGCTTTGTGCTCGGTCACGGCCGGCAATGCGCTGGGACGCCGCGGCGTGGACTTCGACGCGCTCTTGCCCGACGAGGCCGACGGCTTCGATTTGGTGCTCGGCAACCCTCCGTGGGTCGCGTTTGCCGGGCGAGCCACTCAGCCGCTCGCGCCGGCCCTGCGCGAGCACTACCGCCGTCACTTCGAGGCTTTTGGCGGCTACCCGACCCTGCACGCCTTGTTCGTGGAGCTGGCCGCGCGGCTAGCCCCGCAGGGCGTGGTGGCGCTCTTGATCCCGAGCCCGGTCGCCGACCTCAACGGCTACCGCCGCGTGCGCGCTGCGCTGTCGCGGTCGCACGCCGCGCAGGAGCCGCTCTTGGAGCTGGGCCAAGACGCGTTCGCGAGCGTGACGCAGCCGTGCTTTGCGCTGGTCGCGGCGCCGCGACAAGAGCCGGCGACCGACCCCGAGCGCGCTCTCGTTCTGACGGAGCGCAAGCGCGTCGGTGGTGCCGCAGCGACACTGCAAACGCCCTCGGCCCTCGAGCGCCTGACTACGCTGTCGCGCTTGCCAGCCGAGCTGTTCGGCGAGATGGGCCTGCAGACCAACAGCGCGGTGACGCAACAGCTCTTGTATCGGGGCAGCGCGCCGCCGGCCGAGTTCAGCTACGCGCTGCTCGAGGGGCGGAACGTCGCGGAGTACCGGCTGTCGGCGCCGCGCTTGTTCTTGAAGCCCGATCAGGCGTTTTTGTCGGCGCAGCGCTGCCGGCTGCGGGACGCCGCCGACTACCGCAAGGTCAAGCTGGTGGTGCGTCAGACCGCCGCGATCACCATCGCCGCCGCGCATGACGGCACGCCGTTTCGGAACTCGTTGCTCGCCGGTTTCGAGCTGAGCGAGTTCCCGCTCGAGCTCACGCTGGGTCTCTTGAACAGCACGCTGTACCGGGCGCTCCACCTGGCGGGCCGCCGCGACGCGCGCCAGGGGGTGTTCCCCCAGGTCAAGATCTCCCACCTGCGAGCCTTGCCGGCTCCGCCTGCTTCCGCCGATCGCGCGCGCATCAGCCAGCTGTCGCTCCGCGCGAGCAAGGCTGGCTTGGACGCCGCGCTTCGCCAAGCGCTCGACGACGCCGTCTACGCGGCCTTCGGCATCAACGCCGCCGAGCGCGTCGAGATTGCCAGCTTCGTTCGGGGCCTCTCCCCCAGCGCTGGTCTCACCGCGCCGCTGGCGTAAGCCGCGCGCGCGCAAACTCGTCACACTTGGGCCAAATCGGCCAGTATCGGCGGGACAGAGCGCCTGACGCTGCAGCGTCAATCCACGGAGAAAGGCCTGCGCCGCGCTGATCACCCAGCTGGCACGAATCGCGCACTCGAAGGGTTCGTGACTCCCCAACCCCCAGCTCGGTTCGAGCGCACCCGCAGCCTATCCCGTCGCGCCTTTCGGCTCCTCACCGACGAGCTGGCCAACATACAGCCCGCTAAGCTGGCGGCGGAGGTGGCGACGGCAGCCATGCCGCACCTGTGCTTCATCTACTTGCGCACGCTGGCCTGGCGCGCGGCGGGGCTCCGCATCGGTGAGCGATCGCGCGTGATGGGCAAGCTACACATCACCGGTCGGGTGTCCTGGCAAGATCACCTGACGATCGGCGGCAGCACACTGATCACCGGCCCCCTCAGCATCGACTTGGAGGCGCCCGTCCACATCGGTGGTCGGGTGCGCATCGGGCACGACGTGCTGCTCTTGACCGTCGACCATCGGATTGGCAACCCCGAGTACCGTTGCGGTGAGAGCGTCGCACGTCCCATCAGCATTGGTGACGGCTCTTGGATCGGCTCGCGCGTCGTCGTGCTGCCGGGCGTTTCGATCGGCAAGGGTTCGGTCGTGGCTGCAGGTGCGGTCGTGACGCGTGACGTGCCGGCCAACACCCTGGTAGCGGGGGTTCCAGCTCAGGTCGTTCGATCGTTGCCAGAAGACGCGCCCGACGGTGAGCGCGTCGACTTCGACGACCCGGTGCCCGATAGCGGGCTGCGCCAGGCTCAGGCGAAGGCGCTGACGTCTTTGTCGCCGGCTTTGCGGGCGTTGTCGTAGCGCTCCTGGAAGTCTTCGTAGCTCCCGCGCCAGTCGACCAAGCCGTTGTCGGTGAAGGCAAAGATGCGCGTCGCGAACGAGTTCACCAGGTCGCGGTCGTGCGTGACGATGAAGCAGGTGCCCTCGTACTTCTCGAGGGCGTCTCCTAGCGCGACGATCGACTCGAGGTCGAGGTGGTTGGTCGGCTCGTCCAAGATCAGCACGTTGTCTTCCATCAGCATCAGCTTGGAGAAGATCAGGCGCACGGCCTCGCCACCGGACAGCGCGGCGGTGGGCTTGTTGCCTTCCTCGCCCTTGAACAGCATGCGACCGAGCAAGCCGCGCACGGTTTGTAGGTCCGCGGTTGGCGCGAACGAGTGCAGGTAGTTGGCGACGGTGGTGCCGTCCGGAATGTCGGCGCGGTGGTCTTGCGCCAGGTAGCCGAGGGTGGTGCCGGTGCCCCACTCGATCTTGCCTGCGTCGGGCTCCAGCTGCCCCATCAGCATCTTGCACAGGGTGGTCTTGCCGACGCCGCTCTTGCCGATGACCGCGATCTTCTCGCCCTTGGTGATGACCGCGCGCAGGCCCTCGCAGACCGTGCACTCGGGCCAAATCTTGGTCACGCCCTCCAGGCTCAGGGTCTGCTTGCTGGACGGCTTCTTGACCTTGAACTGAATGAACGGCCGCTCGATGTTGGAGCGCTTCAGATCGGTTAGGGTAAGCCGCTCGATCTGCTTCTTGCGGCTCTGCACCTGCGAGCCGCGCGTGCCGGCCGAGAAGCGCGCCACGAAGTCCTGGAGCTGCGAGATCTTCTTGGAGCGCTCGGCGTTCTCTTGCTCGATTTTGCCGCGCACTTGGCCCTTGGCTTGGACCATGTCGTCGTAGCCGCCCGGGTACAAAATGATGGCGTTGTAGTCGATGTCCGCGATGTGGGTGCAGACCTCGTTCAAGAAGCGGCGATCGTGCGAGATGGTGATCAGCACGCCGCGGTAGCCCTGCATGAACTTTTCGAGCCAGCGGATGCTGTCGATGTCCAGGTTGTTCGTCGGCTCGTCGAGCAGCAGCGCGTCGGGCTCGCCGAACAGCGCCTGGGCCAGCAAGACGCGCAGCTTGCGGCCGCCCGGGATCTCGCTCATCACCTTTTCGTGATCGCTCTCGGGAATGCCGAGACCGCTCAAGAGCTCTGCGGCGTCTGACTCGGCGGTGTAGCCGTTCTCCTCGGCGATTTCGCCTTCCAACTCGCCGAGTCGCACGCCGTCGTCGTCGCTCAGGTTGGGTTTGGCGAGCAAGACTTCCTTCTCTTGCATCGTCTCCCACAGCTTGGCGTTGCCCATGATCACGACGTCGAGGACGCGCCAGTTCTCGAACGCGAACTGGTCCTGCTTCAGCACGCTGGTGCGCTTGGGGCGCTGCACGGTGCCCGTGTCTGGCTCGATGTCGCCGGACACGATCTTCAAGAACGTCGACTTACCCGCGCCGTTCGGACCGGTGACGCCGTAGCGTCGACCAGCGTTGAACGTGACCGTCACCTCCTGAAAGAGCTTCTTCAGACCGTAGGCTTTGGTGACGTCTTGGCACTGAATCTGGGACATGGGCGCGCCGCTCTTAGCAGGTAATGGGGCAGGGCACCCGCGCTTGGGCGTTAACAGCATGAAATGTATAATCATTTCGTGCCTGGCGGGACCGAGGCAGCAGGCTTTTTGCCCACCGCGAGAGCGTCTCGCCCTGGGGCTCGCGGCGCGGCGCTAGGCTCGCTCCCATGAACCGCGCCGAGTTGCTCCGCTTTCTGCAGCGCCACCGCTACGCCGTGCAAGCGTCGACGACTACCGACGGGGCGCCTCAGGCAGCCGTGATTGGCGTCGCGGTAAACGACGCGCTGGAGCTGGTGTTCGACACGTTGGGCACCAGCCGCAAAGCCCAGAACCTGCGGCGCGACGCGCGGATTGCGCTGGTCGTTGGCTGGGACGAAGAGCAGACCGTGCAGCTCGAAGGCGTCGCGGACGAGCCGAGCGGCGAGGAGCTGAAGAGCGTCAAGGCCACGTACTTCGCGCGGTTCCCGGACGGACCGGAGCGCGAAGCGTGGCCTGACATTGCGTACTTTCGAGTGCGCTTGAGCTGGGCTCGCTACAGCGACTTCCGCGCGGGGGGCGGGGTCGTCGAAGTCGAGCTCGGCTAGCGCCCTCAGCGGCTCAGCCGCTCATTGAACGCGCACTTGGCGCTGGGTCCAGGCCACGCCGCCGCGGTCGTCGCGAGCCACGAACCATAGCGTGAGGGTCTGGCCCGAGGCGCGCTTGCGAGCGACCCAGCCCGTCTTGGGTGACTTGCCGGTGCGAACCTCGAACTCGAAGATGCCTTCGGTCGCGTAGTGCTGAATCACGAGCTGCTCTTCGAAAGGCTTCCCCAGCTCGTCTTTGCCCTTTTCGAAGCTGTCCGGCGAGACGATGGCGGCCAGCTGGTGCTTGTTCTTGTCGGCGCAGGTGCCGTACTCGAAGTCGCCGGTGTCGCAGAAGCCGACGTCTTTGATCTCGGTGGCAGGCCAATCCGCGCCGTCGAACGTGATGCCGGTGATGACCGGGTTTTGGTTGCGATCGGTATTTCGCACGGTGATGCGCTTGAAGCCGACGATGAACTCGTCGAGCTCCATGTCGCGCCCGGTGCCGGGCTCTTGGCAGCGTGTGGGCAAGCCGCCAGGACCTACGCCGAAGCTCAGCTCGCCCGGGCACGCGACCGACATCACGCCCACCGTGGCCGCGCCCTGCGCAGCGGGAGGAAGACTGTCGATCACGTCCGCCGAAATCGTCAGCGTGGCCGCGTCGGTGCCGGCGCCCATGGCGAAGACCGCGCTCGCCGGGTCAGCGCTTTCGGCGATCTTGGCCAAGCAGCCCTGCAGGTCGCTGCTGTCGGGGTTGACGCAGCTGGCCCAGGCCCAGTTGATGGTTCGACCTTGCGGGTCGAAGCTGAGCGACGTGAGCTGCACGGTCTCGCCCGGGTGGGCGTAGGGTTGGTCGACTTGCTCGGCCAGCACACGCATCGAGTCGACCTTGGAGCCAGGCTCGAGCGCTTCGCCGCAGGCCGAGAGGGGCAGCAAGAGCGCGGTGATCAGGCCGAGTTTGTGGGACAATTGCGAATTTTTCATAGCTCACCTCGGATGCCCACGATGGGCAAGAGCGGAAGGCCGCGCGTGGCGCTGGTTTGGGAGTAGTCGAAGTTGTAACCAATGCTCTCGGTCTGCTTGTGGTTGTAGGCGTTCTGAACGTCGAGGTACGCGCTGAGCGCCCACGACCGGAATTGCCAGGTCTTGTCGACGCGCACGTCGAGCTGGTGAAAGGCCGGCAGGCGCTTGGAGTTGCGCGCCGTGGAGGTGACTGGCGCGTAGGTGCCAGCGTCGTAGTCGACGGTGCCGCCGATCTCCGGCGTGTAGGGGCTACCGGTGACGTAGCGGAAGCGGCCGCCGATTTGCCAACCGCGGCCCAGCTTGTAGCTGGCGAGCGCGGTCACGATGTGCGTCTGATCGTAGTCGTAGCGGTAGTAGTCCTCGGAGTCCGTGTCTTTGCGCTCGCTGCGTGAGAGCGTGTACGCGACCCAACCGAAGAAGCGCCCGCCGTTGCCGGGCTTGTAGCGCAGCAAGAGCTCGCTGCCGTAGGCGCGCCCCGAGCCCAGGTTCTGGTAGCTGATGCCGTTTTCACTGCCGTTGGCGTTGGGAGCCGAGACGATGATGCCGTTCAAGTCCTTGTAAAAGCCCTCCAGAGACAGCTCGACCGGCGGGGCCAGCTCTTGCTCGAAGCCCAGGCTGTAGTGGCTTGCGCTCTCGCTGCTGAGCCCCTTGTTGCCGAACGGCACCACCGTCTCGTACACCTCCGGCGGTTGGTGAAAGAGCCCGGCGCCGCCTTTGATGGTGGTGCGCGGGTAGCCGGCGTGCACGTCCCAGCGGGCTGCGACGCGCGGATCTGCCGTCCACTTTTGGCTGCCGTTGTCGTAGTCGGCGCGCACGCCCGGCAAGAGCTTGAGCGTCGAGAACGGCTTCAGCTCCAGCATGGCGTAGCCGGCGGGGCGGAGCAGCGTGCCCTTGCCTTTGATGGTGGTCAGGGGCTTGCCGAAGATGGGGCCGGTGTCCTGATTGCTTTCGAAGTCGGCCGCGGGCAAGCGGTAGGAGGCGTCGAAGCTGTCGCGCATCACGTCGATGCCGGCGATGGCGGTGAGGGCGGGGCTGATTTGAGCGCGGACGTCCGAGCGACCTTCGATGCTCAGGTCGGCGACGTTGAGGTACAAGCCGCCGACGGTGGTGTCGCTGGTGGTGTGGCCGACCGAGAAGGTCGTCGTCCAGCGCACTTTGTCGGTAGGCCGCGTGTCGACGCGCCCTTGGACACGCCAGAAACCTTGGTGAAGTCCGGCGTCGCCGCCGAACGCTGGGTCTTTGGAGTCGGGCGAGTTGAGCGTGAGCTCCATGCGGTCGTCGGAGCCGAACGCGAACAAGCGCAGCGTGGTGTCTTTCGTCAAGTCGTGCTCGAGCATGGCCTGGTAGTCGTAGTAGACGGGGGCCGTGCTGACGCCGACGCCGCTGCTCTTCATCACTGGGCCGAGCCAAGCGTCGAGCCAGGAGCGGCGACCGCCGATCATGAAGCGCGTCGACTTGGTGATGGGCGCCTCGACGATGGCGCGCGCGTCGATCAGGTCGACCTGTAGCAAGCCGTGCAGCTTGTCCTTCTTGGGAGAGCGCACGCCCACGTCGACGATGCCACCGGTGGCGCGGCCGTACTGCGGACCGAAGTTGCCGGGGTAGAAGTCGATGCGCTCCAGCATTTCGCTCGGCACCACCGACGACAGCCCGCCAAAGTGGTAGACGAGCGGCACGCTGGTACCGTCGACGAACACCTGCGTGTCTCGCGGAGACGAGCCGCGCACGATCAGCAAGCCGTCGAAGGCCCCAACGCGAGCGACGCCCGGCATGTTGCCGATGGCGCGCAGCGCGTCGCCGTTGGTGCCAGGAATCTTGGTGATTTCTTGGGCGGAAATGCTGCGCTGCGTGGGCTCGCGCGGCGGGCGGTCACCTTCGACCTCGATGTCGAGCGAGTCACTGACGGCGGGCTCGGCCGGTTTGACGGGAGCGGCGGGAGCAGCAGACTCAGCAGCGGGCACGGGCACGGGCATGGGCACGGGCGCGTTTGCGGGGGCTGGCGCCTGTGCCTCGAACTGGATGCGGAACGGGATCTTGGCCGCGACAGGCTTGCCGTCGCGCTGTGCCGGCTCGAACTCGAGCTGCTTGGCAGCGTCGATAGCGGCCTGGTCGAAGTCTTCACCCGCGGAAGCAGCGACCGCGACGTCCGTGACCTTACCGGTCTCGTCGAGCGTGAGTACCAGCGCGACGCTGGCGTTCACGCCGCTCTCGAGCTTGGCGGCTGGATAGACGGGCTGAGTGGCTTTCACGAGCTTGGGTGGGGTGAGCGCCGGTGCGGTCGTGGTCGCTGGCGCGTTGGCGTCTTGCGCGAACGCAGCGCTGGGAGCGAGCAGCGCGAGCGCGGTGATGGCGATGAATCGAATTCGTTGCATGGTGTCCCTCGGTCGGTTGCTGAGCCCTTCAGCAAGCTCTGGGCCAATGCATGAGATTCGATGTCTGCTCGTCTACGTTTAGAGAGTGGCAGTGTGTGTGCGCCTTCCGGAAGGCGTCCGTCCGCTCGCGCAACCCGGACGCCTGTAGTGGATTTGGCCGGACACCTGTCGCGTGGCCTTGCGGGGGTGACCGGACAGATCGTCCCAAGGCCCGCAATTTGCCGGATTTATCCGAGCCTTGCTCGGCCCGCAGGGCTGGCACGCGCCGTGCTGAAGGGCGGGCTCACCCCCACGGAGCCCGCGCTTTGGGCGGGGGTGGTCAAGGAGAGATTCAAGTCATGAACATCGTCGAACGTTCCAAGCTCATTCTGCTCGATATCGGTGCTTCGCCCATCATGTATCTGATGATCGCGCTCAGCGTGATCAGCGTCGCCATCATGGTCGAGCGCTCGCTGTTCTTCTTTCGCGTTCGCGAGAACCTGCAGCGGCTGGCGTCGGAGCTCGGTGCGTCGCTCGGTCGCGGAGACGTCGCTTCGGCGCGCGAGCTGGTGAGCGACGCCAAGTCGGCTGAGGCTGCCATCGTCGCTGCGGGCCTTTCGCGCGTCGCTCAAGGGCCTGCCGCCGTCGAAGAAGCGATGGCCGGCGCCAGCGCGGTGCAGCGCATGCGGCTCGAGCGGCGCTTGGGCTTCTTGGGCACATTGGGTTCGAACGCGCCCTTCGTAGGACTGCTTGGCACCGTGATCGGCATCGTGCAGGCGTTCGATCAGTTGCAGGTGGCGGGCGCAGGCAATGGCGGCGGCGCCATGAACGGCGTGATGGGCGCGATCGCCGAAGCGCTGGTGGCGACTGCGATTGGTCTTGTCGTCGCGATCCCCGCCGTGGCTGCTTTCAACGCCTTTCAGCGGCGGATCAAGACCGTGCTCGGCAACGCGGAGGCTCTGCGCCACATCGTGCTGTCGTACGTGAAGGCAGCGCCGCAGGGCGGCCAGGCCTCGGGCGGTTCGCGCCAAGGCTCGGAAGACTCACAGGTCGTGCGCTTCAACCAGCTGAGCGCGAGTGCTCATTGAGGGTGAGTTGGCAGTTGGCAGTTGGCAGTTGAGAGAGAAGAGAGAAGACAGCTATGGCAAGCATTCAGAATACCGATGAGGAGATTTCGGGCATCAACGTGACGCCGCTGGTGGATGTGACGCTGGTGCTGCTGATCATCTTCATGGTCACGGCGAAGCTGATCACGGGGCAGGGCATTCCGCTGGACTTGCCCAAGGCGAAGACGGCCGGTGCGGCTCAAACGGTGCTCAGCGTTTCGATTGACGCCAAAGGCGCGGTGCTGGCCAACGGCAAGGCGGTCGGCAGCGACGCCGAGCTCAAGGGCAAGGCCGCTCAGGCGCTCAAAGAGAACCCGGAGCTTCGCACCGTGATCGCTGCCTCCACCGAGGCCAGCCACGGCAAGGTCATGCACGTGCTCGACACGGTGCGTGACGCCGGCATCACCCGCGTGGCCTTTGCTGCCGACAAAGTCGCCGCCACCGCCCCTTGAAAGAATCTGCCATGTCTTCCCAAGTAGCCTCCGCACCGCTAGGTGACTTCGTCTCCGATCTGTTCGAACGTGCGCCGACGCGCCGATGGCTGAGCGCGCTGGCCTGGGGCACCGCGATTGGTGGTCACCTGGCAATCGCGGCCTTCGCGCTCGGCGAGCACCGCCACGCGCCGCCCGCGCCGGCTCCGCTCGAGGTCGAGTTGGCTCCGCCCGCGCCACCGCCGCCCGCTCCCGTGCTCACGCCGGAGCCCAAGCCCGAAGAGCGCGCGCCGGAACCCGCAGCGCAGGTCAAGGCGGCCGCAGCGCCGCCCTCGCCGGCCCACGTCGGTGCGCTGATCACCGCCAAGGCTGACCCCGCGCCGTCGCCGGCTCATGACGAACCGGTCGATTTCACGAACGACCCCGGAGCAGTCGGCTTTGGGTCCGGAGTCGTCGCGATCGGTGGCAAGGCTGAGGTGGGTGTGAAGCAAGCCGCGCTGAGCCCCACGCCCGGCGTCGGCACCGTCGGGCCTGCCAAAGGTCCGGTTGGCGACGCGCTCACGCCGCTGGCCGATCTCAGTCGCAAGCCGAGCTTGGGCGAGAGCGACCCGTGTCGCGGCTACTTCCCGAGCGGGGCGTCTGACGACGTGGCCAGCGCCTCGGTCCTGGTCACGATCGGTAAGAGCGGTGCGGTTTCGAGCGTGAAGCTGCTCTCCGAATCACCCCCCAAGCAGGGCTTTGGCGCTGCCGCCCGGACCTGCATGTCCAGCAAGCGCTTCACCCCGGGGCTCACACAAGATGGCAAGCCGGCCGCGACCGCTGTCCGAGTCAATATCCGCTTCGCCCGCTGAGCAAAGCGGGGTGTCGTCGTCGCGAAGCGGCGTGTTATCGTCGCGCGCGTCCACGATGTCTGGATCCCCTTCGAACCGTACCCAGCGCTCCAGCGATGGTGGCGGCCGCATGGCGGGTGAGTACCGGCTGCTGCGCAAGCTGGGCGAGGGTGGCTTCGGCGCTGTGTACGAGGCCGAGCACCCGCTGCTCAAGCGGCGCGCGGCGGTGAAGGTCCTGCACCGCGTGGCCGACAAGGACTCGGACGCGGTGTTGCGCTTCATCTCCGAAGCGCAAGCCGTCAACCAGATCCGTAACCGGCACATCATCGACGTGTTCTCGTTCGGCAAGCTGAACGATGGTCGTCACTTCTACGTGATGGACCTGCTCGACGGCGCGCCGCTCGACCGTTGGCTCAAGCAGCAGGGGCGCGTCGAGGTTACGGTGGCGCTGCAGCTGCTCACGCCCATCGCGGAGGCGCTCGACTTGGCGCACGCCGCCGGCATCGTGCACCGCGATCTGAAGCCGCAGAACATCTTCTTGGCGTGGGACCAGAACGGCGAAACCGTGCCCAAGCTGCTCGACTTCGGCATGGCCAAGCTGCTCGGCGAATCGCCGGTGCACACCGTCAGCGGCACGCCCATCGGCACGCCGCTCTACATGTCGCCCGAGCAGGCGCGCGGCGAAAAAGTCGACCACCGCTCCGACGTCTACGCCCTAGGCGTGTTGTGTCACGAAATGCTGACCGGCCATCTGCCGTTCGTGGGTGACACCACCGTGGCGGTGCTGATGGCGCACATCATCCAGACGGCGCCGCGCGCCTCGGAGGTATGTCCGGAGCTTTCGCCGCTGTTCGACGCGCCGCTTTTGCGCATGCTCGACAAGAAGCCGGAAGAGCGCCCCGCGAGCGCGGGCGAAGCCATCAAAGCGCTGCGGCTGGCGGCGCATGACGCTGGCTTCGAGGTGCCTGCCGGGCCGCTGCGCTTGCCGCGCCCCGAGCCGCTGATTTCTGGCGAGCAGCAGCGCCTCGGCGGAACCCCCGACACGCTGCTCGACGAGGGCGAAACCACCGAGCCGGACCCAGCAGCAGCCGCGTCCGTCAACGGCTCCGCGCGCCCGTTGTGGCCCTTCGCGCTCGGGCTGCTGGTGTTGGGAGCGCTCCTCGGCTTCGCGGTGCTGCGTTCGCCCGCGTCGGAGCCGAAGGCCGAGCCCTCGGCGCCAAAGCCGAGCGTCGAGGTCGCGGCGCTGCCCGCCGCCCCCAGCGCGGCCGCGCCGGCTCCGTTCGATTCCGCGACGGCGGCGCCGTCGAGCGCGCCGTCTGCAGCCGCCTCGTCTTCTTCGGCGCCTGACAAGAAGCCGAAGCCTCGTGTCGGCACCGGCACGCCCGCGCGCATTCCAACGGATTTGGAGAATCCGTTTTGACGGCGCGTCTCGGCCTGGCCCTGAGCCTGCTGCTTCCGATCTTTGGCTGCACCGCCTTTCCGGTGATCGACGAAGGGGTCTGCGGCAACGGGGTCGTCGAAAAGGATCGAGGCGAGGATTGCGACAGTTTTGCCGATCCCGGCCAGGTGTGTCGCCCGCCCGGTGTCGTGGATGCCTGCCGTTTCGATTGTCGCACCATCGTCAAAGGCGTTCGCGCCGAGTGTCCGAAGGCCCTGGGCTGTGACGGTGACGGCATCTGTCGTGAACCGAGCGGTAGCTTTCAAAAGGGCGTAAACTTTGCCCCCGGCGTCTCGTCATGGCTGAGCACCGCTGACTTCGACGGAGACGGTCGGCTCGACGTGATCAGCACCGAGGCAGCAGACGACCTACGGCAAGCGCGCTTTCGCATTCACTACTTCGACGCCGACGCCAAGCTGGAAGAGACGCGTAGGTTCCCGCGCGTCGTCACGCGGCCCATCGTACGCCATCTGCCGGGCAATGACGCCGACGATCTGATCTTCAGCAATGGCCTGATCGGTATGGTCCCAGGCCAGAGGGAGCGCGAATGGATTCCAGCTGCCTTCAGCTCCTACGTGCTTCCGGGCACGCACTTGCGCGCTGTCTCGGTGCGGGCCGACGGCGTGAGCAACGCGATTGGCCTCGCGATCTTCAGCGACCTCGACAAGGGCCGGGGCGTCTACGTGCCTTCGCTCGACAATCGCTCGCTCTTGCTGAGCGCGAAGCTGAAGCGGCCGTTCGACACGCTCGCGCCGGACCCGATCGCAGCAGATCTCGTGACGGGGCCGGATTCACCGTGTTCGGAGGTGGTGTACGCCTTCGTCGGCGACGACTCCGTGCACGTACTCGATCTGTGTGAGCGCGGCGACCAACCCTACGAAGAGGAGGTGCGATGGCGCAGCGAGGCCATCGATCACGTCGTGCGCTTGCCCGACGGCGCCAGCGTGACTACGGCGCCGCAGACCGCGGATGTCGACGGCGATGGTCACCTCGACGTCTTGGTTGGCTCGGGCTACCAGACCCTCGTTGCGCGTGGCGATGGCAGTACGCTCGAGGCAGAGGCGTCGCAGCTCATGCTCTGGGACCACGAAAAAGCCGAGCTGTTTCCGCTCTCGCCGCCGCTGGCCAGCGGCGATTTTACCGGCGATGGCGTGGTCGATTTCGTGATGCCCATTGGCGTTCTCAGTTCCTACACGTCGCTGATCGACGGCCGCTTGGGCTACTTCCAGCCGTTCAAGGAGGTCCCCCTGTCGTGGTCGATGGCGGTGGTGGCCGACCTCAACCGCGACGGGCTGCTCGACGTGATCGCCGGTAACCAAGGCTCGCCGGGCCTGTCGTTCCTCAGCAGCACCGATAGCCCCTTTCCGAACCTGACTCGCATCGACACCCAGGGCCCGTTGCGCTTCCTGTCGGTGGGAGATTTCGACGGCGACCGTGTCGGCGACGTAGCCTACGTCCAGGGCGGTCCAACGGCGAAGAGCGACGATTCGCTCGCGATCTCGTTTGGCCAGCGCGACTCCTTTCCGCTCGCCGGCAGCCGGATCGCTCAGGTGCCGGGCGTGGGGCAGCTAGGTAGCGCCAACGCACACGGCGGTAGCAGTCTCTTCACCGTATCCAGGGACAAGCTGGGCGGCGTGACCCGCTCCAAGTTCACGCTCTTCGACGGCAGCCCCGATCGCTTGCCCTTCGCTCCGTACTCCCTGGTCACGTTCGCCGAGGACCGTAGCCTCGAAAGCTCGGCGGCCCGCGTGCTGGCAGTGGGCGGTTTCTCCGCCCCCGGCGCGAGCGATCTGTTTGCCCTGGGCGGCAAGCCCGAACCCGAGAACGCCGACGTCTGGTCGATGTGGCTGGTGCCCGACATTGGCGGCTCCGCCAAGCCGCCGCAGCTGCTCGTGCCCGACGCGATTCCGCCGGGTGCAGTTGGTGCAACGCTCAAGGCCCAAGGCGGGCAGCTCAGCGCAGCCGTGGCTGCTGCCGATCTGGAAGGTGACCTCCTCGACGAAGCCCTGGTGCTCATGCCTCGGGACGATGTCGCCGAGGTGGGGCTTCAGAGCATCGGTTGCTACCTCATGATCTACGACTTGGACGCAGCCAACAGCACCGCCACGTCCAAGGGCTATTTGACCTTCGACGAGCTGTGTCCCGAGCCAGAGCTCGCGACGGCGGATCTCGACGGCGACGAGGCTCTCGATCTGCTGGTGTTGATTGGCGACCCAAAGCAGGGGCCGCGCCAGCTTCGCTTGATGTTCAACGACAAGCAGGGCGGATTCTCGGTGGACGATAGCGTGCTCGTAGGCGTCGAAGGTCACGACATACGCTCCGTCAGCGCGTTCACCGACGAGCCCTGGCGGCTCGCGTTCGTGACCGACGACGGCTTGTACCAGGCGAAGCTCGATCACGAGGCCGAGAGCAAGGACAAGCGCAAGATAAAAGAGATAATCAAGCTTCACGATTTCTTCGACGCACGTAGCGTCGTCGTCACCAATCCGGATGCCGACAACATCGAGGACCTCGCGGTGGCTGACGCGGCTGGTGTCTGGCTCTTGAGGGCGCAGCTCCAGTGAAGCGCGCGCTCCGCTCCGTCTGTGCGCTCTCGGCGCTCTTGGCGCTGACGTCGACCAGCTTCGCCCAGCAGCCGCCGGATCTGGAGCGCGCCAAGGCGTCGTTCAAGGCGGGCGCGAACGCCTACGCCGCTGGCGACTACCTAGCCGCCATCCAAGCGCTCGAAGACGCCTACGAGATTTCGCCGCTCCCAGCGATCGCCTTTTCGCTCGCGCAGGCCGAGCGAAAACAGTATTTTCGTGACGAAAAGCGGACGCATCTGGAGCGCGCCCTGGCGCTCTTTCAGCGCTACTTGGAGCAAGAGGCGCAAGGCGCCCGCCGCGAAGACGCCCGGCTCGCGATCAATCAGCTGCAGCAGCTGCTGGGCGAAAAGCCGCGTAGCGCGCCGGAGCCCGCCGCCAAAGCGCAGGTACGTCCGACCCGCTTGATGATCGTGAGCGACACGCCCGGCGCGCGCATCAGCCTCGACAACGGTGCGCCTGCGGCCTCGCCGCTGATTCGTGAGGTCACGCCGGGCAAGCACCACGCGCGCGTGCAGGCCGACGGCTACATCGACGTGGAGCGCGACGTCACGGCGCTGCAGGGTGAGCTCTTGCTCAACGAGGTGCGGCTGACCGAAAAGCCTGGCACGCTGTTCGTCTGGGCGCCCGCCAGCTCCGAGGTTTACGTCGACGGCGTTTTCGTCGGTCAAGGCGGCGAGCTCGTGACGGTGCCGCTCGCTTCCGGGCGCCATCAGCTCAGCGTCGCTCAGCAGGGGCGGCGGCTGGGGCGGCGTGAGGTGCTGCTGGAGCGCGGCAAAGCGCACACTGAAGTCGTCAGCCTCGAGCCGACGACGCAGCGGCGCATCTCCGAGCTGCTGTTCATCGGCGGCGGCGCGGCGCTCGGCGTCAGCGTGGTCTTGAGCGCTTTTGCGATTCGCTCCGAGAACGACGCGGAGTCCTTCCTGTGGCGCAAGGACCAGGTGAACCGGCTGGGCAACGTGACCTCGGCGCAGCTCGTCGCGTACAACGCCTCGATCGTGGAGCGGAATCGCTTCCGCACCGCGGCTGTGGTCGGCGTGACGAGTGCGTTTGGCATGTTCATCACCGGCTTGTTCTTGCACGAGCTGGATCAGCCCCGTTCACCGGCGCTTCATCGGCGTGACGACTTGCCTCGTCCGGCCGAGCGCTCGGCGTCGGTGCCGCGGTTCTCTTTCGTCTCGGCGGCGCCTGCCAGCGATGTAGGTGCTTCAGTGCAGGTGAATTTCTAGTTGGCGCGACTCATGCTTTGTAACACCTCGATGCATCTCGAACGGCGACTTCTGGTGAGCCTATGCTGCGTCGGCTCGCTCGTGGCCGCGCACGCCCAGGCCCAATCCGAGGCCGCCCCTCCCGTCGCCACAGCCGCGGAATTAGCAGCCCCGCAGCAGGGCGATCCCTCAGCGCCCGTTGCGGCACCAGCCGCTCCCGACACGCTCGAGACTCCTTATTCCGAGGTACCGCCCGTTGCGCCTCAGGCGCCGCCCCCGGCCGCCAAGGGAAAGATCGAGCTGCAGGTGCCGCCCAAGGCGGACACTCGTCCGCAGCTCCCCATACGCGCCCGCCGGAAGCTAGCTCTGCTCGGGGAGCTGGGCTGGAACGGCTTGGCCGGTTTTGGTCCAATCCTCACGTACCACGCGCACCCGCACGTCTCGATCGACGCGGGCGCGGGTTTTTCGCTGCTTGGCGGCAAGCTCGGTATTCGCGGTCGCTACAACTTTCTCAAGGACCAGTTCACGCCGTTCGTTGGCGTGGGGTTCAATTACGGGTCCGGGTTTGGCCAGTTCAAGACGGATCCGGCTGCCGATCCCAACGGCGATCCCAACCGGGACCCGGTCACGATTGACCACGGCCCTTCGTACCTGATTCAGACCGTCGTGGGCTTCGACTTCATCCACCGCCACGGTTTTACGGTGGTGGGGACCTTGGGCTATGCGTGGTTGTTGAATCAGGACAATTACAAGGTACTGGCAGGCGAGCTCACGGCCGATGAGGAGAAAGGCTTCAACATCGCCTTCAAGGGCGGCCTCGTGTTCGGCGTTGCCATGGGCTATGCCTTCAACACGCTGTAGTGGCCGCGGGGCGCGGACACGTGTCCGGACAGTTGTCACGCTCGGGTGAGCGTGAGGCGTCCGGTACGGGCGGCGACGACGGTCGCCTTGCCAGGCAGCCAGCAGGTGATCTCCATGCCTCCCCCGGCGCGGCGCGCCAGCCGCAGCTTGCCGCGATGTGCCTCGACGATCTCGCGACACAGCGCCAGGCCCAGGCCGGTTCCCTTCTCTTTCGTCGAGAAAAACGGCACCAGGGCGTTGCGCAGCACCTCGTCGGTCATGCCGCTGCCGCGATCGGCCACGGTAATGATGGAGGCGCCGTCGGCCGCTACCTCGGCCGTCAGCTCGACGTCGGGCGCGTCTTGGCAGGCTTCGGTCGCGTTCTTCAGCAGGTTGATCAACGTTTGCTGCAGCTGGGCGGCGTCGAACCAGCCGTCAGTCGTTGGGGCGACGCCCACGCGCGCGTGCGGGTACAGCGCTTGCAAATTGTCCAAGAACGGCTGCCACGCCACGCGCTCGGGCCGCGGCTTCGGTAGGCGGGCAAAGCGAGCGTAGCCTTCGAGGAACGCCGTGAGGTGCGTGGTGCGCTCTTCGATCGTGGCGAACACCCGGCCCAGCTTCGGCAGCTGCTCAGGGTTCTGCGCGATCAGCCGGGCCGAATGCACCATCGACGAAATGGGCGCGAGCGAGTTGTTCAGCTCGTGATTGATGATGCGGATGACGTTCTTCCAAACGTCGATCTCCTGCCGGCCGAGCTCGGGCGTGAGCTCTTTGACCATCAGCAGCGTATGCCGCTCACCGCTCAGGTCGAAGAAGCGCCGGCTCAAGCTGTAAGTCTCGGCCCGGCCGTCGTGGTCGACCGTGAACAGCGCGTCGTCGTCGCGCACCAGGGCCTGCTTCAGGCTCTCGGGCGCGCGCTGCACCAGCCGCAAGAAGTTCTGGTCTTCGAGCCCCTTTTCCTCGGCGAACAGCGTGCGCGCCTCGGCGTTGCAGTAGGCAACCTTGCCCGTATCGCCGTAGACGACGATGGCCATGGGGGCGCTTTCGACGACTGCCTTGAGCAGGCGCCCCTGCTCGCTGCGTTCGGCGCGCTCCGTGGCGGCCGCCAGCTGCAGGCTCTCGCGCTCACCGGTCAGGGCGCGGCGCTGCAACCACATCGCTCCGCCTGCCGCGACACCCATGGCCACGCCTGCTGCCAAAGGCGCGCCCAGCGCGGTCGCGATCACGCCCAGCGCGACCGCTGCCGTCACCGCCGCCAGCGGTGCCCCCAAGAACGAAGAGCGCGCCATACGGTTCCGGGCGCCCCTTCAGCCCTTGGGGCGCCGCTCCAGCTCGACTCCCAGCCGATCCATACGCCGGTACAGCGCCTGACGGCTCACACCCAACATGGCTGCGGCCGTCGCGACGACGCCGCCGCTCTCGACCAAAATGCGCTCCAGCTCCGCGCGCTCGGGATCCGTACCGCTCGGCTTGGAAGGCGCCGGCGCCCCGGCTGTAGCGGCCGTACCGGTGGCTTGGCTCGTGCCCGCGCCAGCGGCCAACCCCAGGTCGGCCGCGGTGATACGCGGCGCCTGGCAGACCAGGGTGGCGCGCTGCAGCCTATTTTCCAGCTCGCGCACGTTGCCGGGCCACTCATGGTCGACCAGCGCCTGTCGCGCGTCGGCGGTCAGCTCGTACGGTTGTCCGCCGTCGGCGCGGTAACCGGTCAGCAAGTGCTCGGTGATCGGCAGCACGTCGTCGGCGCGATCGCGCAGCGCCGGAATGCCCAGCTCGATGACATTGAGCCGGAAATACAGGTCTTCGCGGAAGGTGCCCTGCGCGATGGCGCGCGTCAGGTCGGCGTTGGTAGCGCTGATGAGGCGCACGTCTACCTTGCGCGTGGTGTTGCTGCCCAGGCGCTGAAACTCGCCGGTTTGCAGCACGCGCAGCAGCTTCATTTGGCCCATCATCGAAAGATTGCCGATTTCGTCGAGGAACAGCGTGCCGCCGTCGGCCTCTTCGAAGCGGCCAATTCGCAGCTTTTTGGCCCCCGTGTAGGCGCCGGCTTCGGCGCCGAACAGCTCGGCTTCGAGCAGCTCGTCCGGCAGGCCGCCGGCGTTCACCTTCACGAACGGCTTTTCTTTGCGGCGCGAGTTGGCCTGCACAATCTGTGCGATGCGCTCTTTGCCGGAGCCGTTCGGACCGGTGACCAACACGGCCGCCTCCGAGGGCGCCACCTTGGCGGCGAGCCGCACCACTTCGTGCATGGCTGCGCTCTGGTAGACCAAGCCGCACAAATCATGCTCGCTGGCCAAGCCGGCGCGCGAGCGGCTGGAGCTGGTGCGCAGCCGCAGGTTTTCTTGCGACAGCTGGCGCAGCCGAATCAGGTTTTTTACGGTGGCGACGAGCTTGTCGTCGTTCCACGGCTTGGCAATGTAGTCGCTGGCCCCCGCGCGCACGAGCCGCACCGCGGCTTCGAGCGACTGAAAAGCCGTCATCAGCACGACCGGCAGGTCGGGATCGAGCTTGCGAATGGCGTGCAGCAGCGCCTCGCCCTCCTCACCGCTGGTCGCGTCGCGGTGAAAGTTCATGTCCTGCAGCACGACACCCAGCTCTTCGGAGCGAATGAGCTCGAGGGCTCGCTCCGGGGTTCGTGCTGCCAGGGTCTCGAATCCATGCACATCGAACAGCAGCTCCAGCGCCGCCAGAACCGCCGGCTGGTCATCGACGATCAGTATCTTCAAGCCGCTCATGCTCCGCCTCTCGAGAGCAATTACGGTGCCAGCTTGCCGGCGGGGTCAAGCTCCCTAGACTTTTGTCACGGCGCGGCGCCGTACAGCGGCGTGAGCTCGAAGAGCGCGGTGGTGCCGCTGATCTCGTTGCCGAGCACCAGCATGGGCTTGCCGGTCGGGCTGTCTTCGGCCGGGATGAAGACGGAGGCTTCCGGGCCCAGGTCGCCGCCATTGGTTTGGATGTCGGCGGCCGCGAAGTCTCGGGAGTTGAAGTAGCTCACGAAGCGCGGATTCTCGGGCAAGGTCAGGTCGTAGACGAGGACGCCGCCCACGCGCTCCAGGCCGATGAACGCGAAGGGCGTACCGCCGATATCGCCGATGGTGACGGCCTCGGGTTCCGGTCCCTTGTCGTCGGAGCGGTTGTCGAAGGCGTTGCTGGTGTTGCTGGCGTTGAAGTTCTTGGGGAAGCGCTTGGCCGTGCGCAGCTCGAGCTCGCTGCCGCTGTCGTACACTTGTTCGCCAGACGCCGTCCAAACCGAGAAGGAGCGGGCGCCGAAGCCGTAGATGGCGTTGAACTCGTTCGGGTTGGCCGTGCCGCCCAGGGTCTTGGTCACGTTCAACCGACCCAGATTGGCGGGCAGCTTGAGGGTGGCAGCGTCGGGGAACTTGGCGGCGTCGAGCAGGTAGTTGTTGCTGCTCACCCGTACGATTTCGGAGAAGCCGGGGTAGTCGCGGGTGTCGCCCTCGTTGGCCGTCACCAGATAGGTCTGACCTGCGACCTCGTAGGATGCGATGGCGTCGGGCAGGTACATGCCAAACACCGGCCAATTGCGGATGTTGATGGCTTGGTCCTGGTCGCTCGCGTCCAGCTCGTTGCCGAGGAGCGCATGGTTCTTGAAGCCGAGTGGCACGACGTCCAGCAAGGCTGCCGTCGGGACGTCGATGATCGCCAGCGCGTTGTTCTCTTGTAGTGTGACCCAGGCCTTCTTGCCGTCGGCTGAGAGGGCGATGTATTCCGGCTCGAAATCTTGGGCGACAGTGGCGTTGGGGCCAAACACGCGTACGCCCTTGGCGCGCAAGCTGGCAACGTCGGGATTCAGCGCCGCAAAGCCGACGGTCTGCACCGTAGGGGCGCTGGTCCAAGCGGAGGGCAGCGTGACAATCGAGACGCTACCTTCTGGATCGGTCAAGTAATCGTCGGACGGCTCGCCCTCGTTGGCGACCAGCACCTTGGTGCCATCGGGCGTGAAGGTGACCATGTCCGGGAGCGCCCCGACGCTTGCGGTGCCGAGCAGCGCGAGCGTGTCGGTGGCGTAGAAGGCCACGATGCCCGGGTCTGTCTTGGGACTCGCTTCAATCGCCACGGCCAGCACGCCGTTCTTGGTCGAGACGCTGTTGGCCGAGCCCAGCGTCTTTTGCGCATCGGCCGCCTTGACGTCAATCGTCTGCAACTTGGTCGGCGCGGCCGGGTTCGTGATGTCGAGCACGTCCACCGTGGCGGCCAAGGCGTTGACCACGAACACACGCTTGCTCTCCTTGTCGAAGGTGACGATCTCGGCGGCGCCCTTGTCGAAAGCACCGGCCGAGTGACGGCCCAGAAACTTCACGCTGAGCCCCACCGGCGGCGAATCCGCCGGGTCGCCTTGGTCGCCCTTGGGCCCCGCCGCACCAGGGTTACCCATTGCACCAGGGTTACCCATCGCACCGGGGTCACCCATCGCACCGGGGTTACCCATCGCACCGGTCTCACCTTGCGCGCCGGTTTCGCCCGGCGTTCCCATGTCGCCTTGCGGGCCCTGCTCGCCTGCGGGCCCTGCTTCGCCCGTCGGACCCGCTTCGCCTCGTTCGCCTTGTTCCCCCTGCTCGCCCGCTGGCCCTGCTTCGCCGGTCTTGCCGTCATCACCGCTGCACGCGCTGACGATGCCCAAGACTCCCAACAGACCGCAAAGTGACGAAAGAGAACGAAGAGATGCTTTCACAGTGACCTCCTTGGCGTTTGCGCGACTTATCGCCCGCAAACGAAGGAGAGTCGGTGCCGAGGGGGGAGCGTTTGGGTAGCAATACGTTGAAGGTTTGGTGACTGGCGTTTGGCGCCTGATTTCGCTGGCGCGCCCTGACCCAAAAGCGATGCTAGCGCGCTACCGGAGCCCAGCCTGGGGGCACCGGAACCTGATCGGCGACAGGCAGCAGCTCGTCGAGTGACGCGAGCTCGATTTGCGACTTCCAGTGCTCACCCAGCCAGACCTCACAGCGCCTGCTGGCTTTGGTCCAAACCTGCATTTGGGTCGACGCCATGCGACAGCGGTAGAACAGCACCTTGGTGATGGGGGACGTGGTCTCGGAGACCCAGCCGGCGTAGTCGGGCGAATCTCCATCGCCGCCGTTGGGCGCCACGTTCGCGATGTCGTCGAAGAGCGATCCCACGCTTTCGAGCGCGTCGATGTATTGCTCGGGCGAGATACCGACGCGTGGTCCGGCGAGCGCTGCCGCGAGCTGGTCGGAGTCCGTCCAAGACGTCTCACCCAAGAGCACGTAGGCGGCCGTGCTCGGTCCGAGCTCTGGCAGAGGTTCGTACTCCGTTTGCCAGCGTTGCTGCGCTTGCTCGTCGAATGGAGCCGCGCCGATCGCGTCGGTCAGGTACCAAGCGCCGGCGCGTGCTGCGGCGTCGGTTACGCGCAAGAACCAGGGCCAGAAGTTCTTGTCATAGGCCTGGCGGTTCCGATTCGTGAGCTCTGACGGCAGGAGCGGCGCAGGCTCGCGCGCCGTGTTGGCGAGCAGATCGGCTTCAGCCAAGCGGCAGGGCAGCCGCGCGTCGGGGGACCAGCCCACGGTGGGTGCCTGGAAGCCGCAAGCCTCGGCTGGCGCGTCGACGCCGAGCAGCGCCAGCAGGCTCGCCGAACCGACCAATGTGCTCCGAAGGTGCATGCGCCTCCGACCCGCGAGCGGGTCAGGAGCTTGGGACCACCGGGGGGCTGGGCTGCAGAGCAGCGGGCCGATGCCGATGTATCTCGGGGGGCGGCTTTCGCCGCCCCCCGGGTGGAGCCAAGCAGGATCGAACTGCTGACCTCCTGACTGCCAGTCAGGCGCTCTCCCAGCTGAGCTATGGCCCCGGGATCGGTGCGGTGGGGGAACCACCGCTATGCAAACGGGAGCGGGGAGCTAACACGATCGCGTTAGCCCCGCCAGGAATTTCAATCGTGATCGTGACCTTCGTGGCCAGGTCGTTGCGGCCGAGCGCCTGGTCGAGCGGCACTGGGGGTGCCGGGCGGATTGGGCGGCGCATTCAAGCGCACCGGCACGTTGCCGGGGTTCGGGGCCGCAGCGGGGTTCGGCGCGGGAGCGGGTGCCGGAGCAGCCGCAGCGCTTGCTGCAGCCTCGCCCGCGGGCACAGCCGCCAGCTCGGCGCTGGTCTTACCGTCCTCGCGGGTGATGACGAACACGATTCCAGCTAGCAGGAACAGGCCCAGGCCCAGCAGCGTGAGCCACAGCGGCGTCGCCGGCTCTTCGAGCGCGGGCGGCGCGTGATGGTCGTCGTCGTGCTCGTCGTGCTCTTGCCCCTCGCCGTGCGCTTCGTGCGGATCACCGTGGCCACTCATGGCGCCGCTTATTTTCGGTTTTCCAGCGGGGGTCAAGCAGATCCCCGCAAGATTCTCGACTTTCCCTACTTATGCCGCGGATTCGGCGGCTTGACCCTTCTCGGGCGCGGGCCTTAGGCTCGGCCTTCGTACGGTGCGTTGGTTTCACGCGCGGCCGTAGCCTGCCGATGGCAACACCCCAACAGCGCTACAAAGTTCTCGAGAAGGTCGCTGCTGGTGGAATGGCGGAGGTCTACCGCGCCGAGAGCGCAGGCCTCGAGGGCTTCAAGAAGATCGTCGCCATCAAGCGCGTTCTTCCGCACCTGTCCGAGAAGAAGCAATTCATCGGCATGTTCTTGGACGAGGCTCGCGTCAGCGCGCACCTCAGCCACTCGAACTGCGTGCAGGTCTTCGACATCGGCGTCGGTGACAACACCTACTTCATCGTTATGGAGTACGTGGATGGCTCCGACCTGAAGGGAGTCATCGAGTACCGGCGCAAGCACAACATGCCCTTCCCGGTCGAAGAGGCGTGCCTCATCTGCGTGCGCATCTGCGAAGGCTTGGCCTACGCGCACGAGCTGACCGACAGCAAGGGCGAGAGCCTGCACATCGTGCACCGCGACATGTCGCCGCCCAACGTGCTGATCACCCGGCACGGCGAAGTAAAGATCGTGGACTTTGGTCTCGCCAAAGCCAACAGCCAGCTCGAGCGCAGCGAGCCCGGCATCATCAAGGGCAAGTTCAGCTACCTGTCGCCGGAAGCCGCCAAGGGCGGAGTCGTCGACGCGCGCACCGACATCTTCGCGGTGGGCATCATTTTGTGGGAGCTTTTGGCCGGTCGCCGCCTGTTCATGGGCGAGTCGGATCTGGAGACCGTGCGCATGGTGCAGTCCGCGCGCGTGCCATCCATTCGCGAGCTGAACCGCAACGTCTCGGCGGAGCTCGAGAAGGTGCTGATGAAGGCGCTGACCGAAGACCCGGAGCAGCGCTACGCGCGTGCTCGCGATTTCGGCGCCGCGCTGAATCAGCTCTTGTTCAAGATCGGCCGCAGTGTGTCGTCCTTCGACATCGCCGAGCTGGTCGAGCCCATTCGCAAAGAGCGCGAGCAGAAGCGCCGCGCGCAAAAGCGCCAGTCCATCATCGGCACGCTGATCGACGAAGCCATGCTCGAGTTCACGTCGATTGACGGTGGTGGTGACCGCAAGTCGAACACCGGCGCCTCCGTCGTCGGCTCGCTGCCGCTCGAGATGGGCGGCTTTCACGCGCCGAACGACTGGGGCGAAGACCTGGGCAACCTGGGCCTCTCCGCGCCGCGCGCGCGCGAGCAATCGGGCGACGCCTTCGAGATCGGCAACTTGGCCGCGCTGGAAGACGATCCGCTCTCGGGTCGCGTGCGCCCGATCTCCTCCTCACCGCCCAGCGTCGACGACGACGATTCGGATCCGCCGCCGCCTCGCTCGGCCGCGCCCGCCAAGTTACAGCCGAGCTCCGTCGCTCCGCCGGAGCCGTACCCCGCTCCCAAGGGCGGCAAAGGCGGAGTGGTGGCGGTCGTGGTCGCGCTCGTGCTGCTCGCGGCCGGCGCTGGCGCGTATTTCGGCGGCTTGATTCCGCACTGAGCTCGCAGCCTACGCCGAGCGACGCGCGGTTTTGCAAGATCCCTCCCGAATTCGAAAGTCAGGACCAGGGCTGGTCGCCGGAGCGCGCTGTGCTTTCCTTCGAGCGCACTTCAACTCGAGCCAGCCTGAATGCCGACTCTTTCGCGCTCTTCGCCTGCCTTTCCCATCGCGTACTGCCTGGTCGCTGTCACTGGGGTCCTTGCTTGCGACTCCGGTTCGACCTCGAAACCCTCCGCGACGGGGGGCGCAACGGCAGCCGCCGGGATGTCCGCAGTGAGCGGGTCCGCTTCGGGGGCGCCAGCGCTGGGAGGCGGGACTGGGGGAACGGCTCCCGCCGAGGGCGAGGTATCGACACCGGTCGAGCCGCTGAGTCCCTTCATCGTCGTCGATCAATTCGGCTACCTACCCGAGGCCGAGAAGATCGCGGTGTTGCGAGATCCGGAAGCGGGGTTCGACGAGTCCGAGAGCTACACGCCGGGCTCGAAATACGAGCTGGTCGACGCGGCCACGAAAGCCGTCGTCAGCGAGCTCTCTGCGGTGGCTTGGAACGGCGGGCAGGTCGATGACAAGAGCGGCGATCGCGCCTGGCGAGTCGACTTCTCGGTGTTGAAGGCGCCGGGCGTCTATTTTCTGCGCGACGTCGAGGCCAAGGTCCGCTCCGACGTGTTCCGCGTAGCAGACGACGTGTACCGTCAAGTGCTGCGCCACGCTTTTCGCACGTTCTTCTACCAGCGCGCTGGCTTCGAGAAGAAGGCGGAGTTTGCCGGCGCGGGCTGGGCCGATACCGCGAGTCACCTCGGCTCCGGCCAGGACAAGAACGCTCGTCTCTACGGCAAGACCGACGACGCGACGACCGAGCGCGATCTCTCTGGCGGCTGGTACGACGCCGGCGATCTCAATCGCTATACGCCGTGGACGGCCGACTACATCGTTGCGCTGCTTCGCGCTTACGAAGAAACCCCGAGCGCCTTTGGGGATGATTTCGGCTTGCCAGAGTCGGGCAACGGTCAGAGCGATCTGCTCGACGAGGTCCGCTTTGGCTTGGAGCACTTGCAGCGCCTGCAGAGCGAGAGCGGCGGCTTCATCTCCGTCCTCGGGGTGGCTGGCGCCAGTCCGCCGTCCAGCGCCAAAGGGCCCAGCGTTTACGGCCCCGAGACCACCAACGCGACGCTGCGCGCCGGCACGGCGTTGGCCTGGGCAGCGCGCATCTTCCGCAGCAGCGACGCTGCGTACGCCAGCGCGCTGCTCGATCGGGCGAAGCAGGCATGGGCTTGGGCCGAGCTCAATCCGGCAGCCAAATTCGAGAACACCGGGAAGGTGGCCGCCGGCGAGCAGCAGTCGAGCGACAAAGAGGTGGCGCTCTACAAACTAGGCTTCGCCGTCGCGCTCCACCGCGCGGACGCGGGCGGCACCTTCAAGAGCTACTTCGAGGACAACTACGCTGCATCCGGCCTTGGCGTGCTCAACGGCTACAATGCGGCGTGGGAGCTGCAGTTGACCGAGCTCTTTCTCGACTACACGCGCATGCCGGACGCGGCGGCGCAGGTGAAGCAAGCCATCGTGCAAGCGTTCGCCACCACGATCGCCGCTCCCGACAACCTCGGCACCTTGACGGGCGATCCTGATCCTTACTTGGCGTACGTGGCCGACTACACTTGGGGCTCCAACTCCCACAAAGCGCGCACGGGCTGCCTGCAGTACGACGTCATCTCCTTCGGCATCGACGCAGGTAGGGAAGGCGACGCGCGCCGGGCAGCCGAGCGCTATGTCCACTACCTCCATGGCGTCAACCCGCTCGGCCTCGTCTACCTGAGCAACATGGGTGGAAGCGGCGCCGCCAGGTCCGCGACGACCTTTTATCACACGTGGTTTGCCGACAAGAGCCCGCGCTGGGACGAGGTCGGCGTCTCCACCGACGGCCCACCCCCGGGGTTCCTCGTCGGTGGTCCCAATCCCAGCTACGACTGGGACGGCGTGTGCCCTGGGAACGCGATGTGCCCGGCGGCGCGCCCCACGCCACCTTATGGCCAGCCGCCGCAGAAGAGCTACGCGAACTTCAACGACAGCTGGCCCGTGAACTCCTGGTCCGTCACCGAGAACTCGGACGGCTACCAGGTCTACTACCTGCGCCTGCTGTCCAAGTTCGTCCGCTGACACGTGGACTCGAGGCGGCGTGGCGCCGGTTCGAGTCTGCGTCTCGCGACGCCGTGAGCCTTCGAGGGTGAAGAAAGCCTTCACTAGTCCTTGAAAGGAACTTGCGTTGGCCAGGTACGGTAGTCCGCCAAGATTGTTCTAAGTGTCTGAAAATACTGAATAATCTACGGGGCCGAGACTTGGCATTCGGTGTGCAGAGGCACGCTGGCCAACGTGACTGCCTGCCGTCCTCGTCGATTCGCCTTCTGCTCGTGGTTTGCCGCTAGCTGTCTTCTCTCGCTCTTGCTGCTCGAGCCGGCGCCGGTTGCGGCAGCCGAGACGACAGCCGCAGCAGCGACGCCTGCCGCGGCCGCTCGCGTCTCGGTAACGGAGCTGCTCCGCGACGGCTCGCGCCTCAAAGCCTGGCTCGCCGCTCACAGCCCGGAGATCCGCGCGGCGCGCGCGCGTCTTTCGCAGAGCAGCGCGGACACGCGCACGAGTCGGCTCTTGCCCAACCCGGTGCTGGACGCTTCGCTCGGCAACGTGCCGGTGAGCGAGACCAATCCTCCCGGTCTCGGCTTCAACGAGACTGCCATCTACACGGTCGGGCTCAGCGAG